>CAZFMD010000082.1:0-4778 GCA_964520025.1 uncultured Spirochaetaceae bacterium | reverse complement strand
GCCAGACGGGCCGTAAGCCTTTGGGCATCGGCTTCGTAGATCGGATCAAGGTCGGTAAGCCTGTCCAGGCTCGCGAAAAGCTTGTCGTTGAAAGGCGAGTGCAGCAGCCTGTACATCATGAACTTGCCCTCCCGTCTCTCCTCCACCAAGTGGGCGCTTCGTAGAACCGTGAGACTTTTTGAAACCGTGTACTGGGGTTTTCCCAGGGAATCCACGAGCTCGCACACGCACAGCTCTCCGGGCGCCTGCCGCAGCAGTCTGAGAATCCGCAAACGAGTTTCCTCCCCTGCTGCCTTGTACGCTTCGATCGCCTTGTTCACGTATGCAATATAACGCATATGTGCATATGAGTCAACGCTCGGGCGCCTACCCTTTGGGGGCCTGTGTCATACCGGTACTATCCGGTTGGCGATTAATCGGTGATCGATTTCCGGTAGACCCGATAGCGCTTGTAGATGTGAGCGCCCAGGCGTTCAGCCAGGTTCGGGGTGTAGGGGTTGTCCGCCGAGGTCAGGGAGAGATCGGCCCAGGTGTAGCCCTTGGCCCGGGCCCGCTTGGCCATTTCGTCGAACAGCAGCAGTGCCACGCCGCCTCCCCAGTACTGGGGCAGGATGAGAACGCTCTTGACGGCCACGCACTCGGGTTGCCGCCTCATATGCCAGAGCAGTTTCAGCATATCCCAGGGATAGCGCAGGCCATTGGTGCGGATGAACGCCTCGTTCAGATTGGGGATGCCGGGGAACCAACCCACGGTCTTGCCGTCGACCTCGGCGAACAGGATCAGATCAGGGTCGGCGATCCTGACGAATGGTTGGACCAGCGCTTCCACGGCCGATCGCGGCCAGGGACGGTGATCTGGAAGATGGGTCAGGGACTCATTCAGCAACCGGTGAATCGTATCCACCTCATCCTGGAGCCGCTTCATGTCGGGGGTACGGATCCGCACCCAACCCTGCCTGCGAATCCGTTCGGCCAGGCGGGAGAGCCTCTGCCGTTCCGGGCTGCTGTCATCGAAGTCAGCCGCAAAGGCCAGATTATCCGCCCTGGCCGGCTCAAATCCCAGACGTTCCATAAACTCCTGGTAGTAGGGCGGTGTGTGCCCACAGAGGATCACCGGGGGGCGGTCCCGTCCTTCGATTAAAACACCGTAACCGTCCTCCCGGTCCAGATTGAACGGGCCGTTCAGGGTGTCGAGGTTTCGTTTTCCGGCCCATTCGGTAACCCTCTGCAGCAGGGCCTCGGCTATCTGTATTTCTTGGAAGTACTCGAAGAAACCGAAGATGCACTCCCGGCGACCCGTCTCCGCGTTTACGACCTTATCCTCCCCCGCGCAGATCGTTCCCACAGGCAGGCCATCCCTCCAGGCGATGAAAAACTCCGCCTCCCCGCGCTGGAAGAATGCCCCCTGCTTGGGATCGATGGTTTTCCCCCGCTGCGGAAGCAGAGGGGGCACCCACAAGGGGTCGTGGCGGTAGATCTTCCAGGGAAAGGTGAGGAAACGCCGCTTGTCCCTCCGTGTCTGTACCGGGCGAACTTCCACTTTGCTCATGGGTCGATTCCACTCCTTGCGGCTCTGCGTATTTCAAGCTCTTTCACGATTTGATCGTAGCGCTGGCGAGACAGGGGGTAGAACAGGGCGCAGAGGATCCCCAGGCAGAGCAGCACGGCGGGGATCGGTCCGGTGATCAGGCGGATGGCCAGTTCCGCCCGGGGCGGCTGGATCGGTACGTTTGCCTCATATTTGAATGCATTCAGCAGAAGGAGCACCAGGGGGATGGCGATGGAGGCTGCAACCTTGTGGGACAGGGTAACGATGCTGTAGAACATCCCCTCATGGCGTTTTCCGGTTTTCCACTCATCCCACTCGATGGCATCCGGCAGAATCGACCAGGGAAGCACATGAGCCGCGGCTACACCGATCCCCGCCAAAGTGCATAGGGTAAGAAGCACTCCCAGGGGAGTTGAAGGTTCCAGGGTGATGATGATCATCTGGACGGCGGCCCAAAATGCGATTCCCGCCATGTAGGCGAGCCGTTTGTTCCACCGCCGGGCAACCCAGTTCCACAGGGGAAGGGCTATAATCGCCGTCACGAAGATCGTGCCCATAATCAAGAAGCTCTGCTCCTCCCGCCGTACGCAGTACTTGATGAAGTAGGGGAGTATCGCCTGGGCGATATCCACGGAGATCCAGGTGCCCAGGAATATCCCCATTCCCAGGAGAAAGGGGGGATTCTTGAATGCCGCCCGCAGGGATTCGAACAGTTTCGGCTGCTCCTGAGCCATGAACTCCCTGCGTTCCCGGGTACCGAAGAATGTCAGGAACAGGGGCATGGCGCTGGCCAGGCCGAAGACAAACCCCATGGTAAGGACTTTCCGGGCGTTTTCCGGCCGGAAGGTTCCAATCATGAGCCATGGAACTGTAAAGGCGATCAGGCTTCCTATGATGGAGAAGAACATCCTGTAGGCAGTGATGGAGGTTCGTTCGTCGTATTGGGAGGCCAACTCCGGGGTGAGGGCGAAGTAGGGCATGTAGACCAGCGTAGCGGCGGTATCGAAGAGAATAAAGGCAGCGGCATAGTAGATCGCCAGGAACAGATCCCTCTGGAATCCGGGCCGCACCCAGAGCATGGCGAAGGCAAGTCCGAATGGCAGGGCTCCGAACAGGAGGAAGGGGCGTCTTCTGCCCCAGCGGCTTCGGGTGCGGTCCGAGAGGTAACCGATGATCGGATCATTCACGTAGTCCCAGCTTCTGCCGATAAAAAAAGCCGCCGCGGCTATGGAGGGTGACACCCCTACCACGTCGGTCAGAAAAATAGCGAAATAGGCGCCGATCAGGGTAGTGGTCAGGCTGAATCCCAGATCCCCCGATCCGTACAGCAACTTGGTAATCGGCTTTAATTTCTGTTCCATAGGCATTGATTGCTGGGTTCCCGACACGGTCGTACGGTGAATGCGTTTCTCTACAGCCGCATTCGTACATTAGCGTAATTCTCGGGCATTATATGCCCTGGACCGGGATCGTACAAGCTGTTGGTCTGGCAGGTGTTGGTTTGGCAGGTGAGCGCCTGCAGGGCAGCGATTGAGTGCGCATCATTCGCAAACAATAGGAAAAACCGGCCTCAAAACACTCAGGAAACTGGCAAAAACCGAAGTTTTTCTTTGGATTTTCCATGTCGCGCGCAGTTTCTAATGGGTGAAGATGGAAAATCGGGAGCTTTTCTTAAGATTTTGCTAGAAATCCGAGGGTTCGGGGCAGTGCATAACCTGGAATGGGTCAAAACGCCCACTTGGGTTGATTTGACCCAAGCTTGCAAAAGGAACCCCAAAAGAAATCGTTGAATTTTTAGTACAGCTATGGTAGTATCACTCAACTATTATTTAAATTTGAAGTAGAAAGTCCTACCGGTTAATAAAGTTTTTTCGGTTTTTAACTAGTGAGGGGAGTTGAACGGACGGGACTAGCCGGCTCGTTACGATTCGAATTCGATGTGTCGACGATTTTGCCCCAGCACGGGTTTGCTATATTTTTTCCTGCTCTATTGTACTTTACCTTTCAATGTAGTTTGCCAGGCACGTGATACTCAGGCCATTCTCTTTCTCACAACCAATCCCATAAACGCGGACGTGTTGCTGGACGGGGAGCCGCTGGTGGAGCAGACTCCGCTTCTGCTGCGTGACTTGGATTCCGGCAGCCACGAGCTGGAGATCCGCAAGCCCGGCTACAGCACCGAGCTGCGGGAGGTAGATCTGATCGCCGGGGAAATCCGGAACCTGGAAATTGACCTTGCCAGCCTATCCTTCGATCCGGAGTTTCCGGAGGAGGAAACGGTGATGATCGACGGGCACAGGGAGGAGGCCGGGGAAACGCTATACCAGTTTCCCGGGGGCAGCTACTCCTTCAACCGTGAAGGGGGGAGCCTGCAAATCGAACCGTTGTTTCCCCAGGACGGCTGGATCCGCGGCTTGAACCTGGCGATACCTCTGTCCGTTGCCTTCTCTACGGTTCTCACCCTCCATGATATCTTCTATCCCAAACGCGCGGCTCTACAATTCACAGAGGACTTTTCTCTCTCCCCGGTCACGCTCTCAGCCTACGGCCTGACCTTTACCCTGATCAGTTTCGACATCGCCCTTTACGCCAGGCGTAGCAAAGCCCGAAAGGCCTTCTCCTACAGTACGACGCCGCACGAGCAAGCGCTGCACCGCGCAAATGAGTACTACGCGAGAGCGGAGAACCTGTTGGCCCTGGGGCAGCTGGAGGAGGCGTTGCGCTTCTACACCCGGGTCCTGAAGGGTTACAGAGACTCGCCGCTGTATCCCTATGCGCTGTTCAAGACCGCACGGATCCACTTCCTGACCGGAGAGGATTCCCTGGCGACCATTGAGTTCAAACTGATCGCCGATCATTATCCACTTCCGGATCTGTACGACAAAGCCCATAGGGGTTTGGCCGATATCCTGATGCGGCAGGGAGCGTACCAGGAGAGCATCGACCGGCTCAGGCGCATGGTATTTGCCGATCCCCTCTACAGTGAAGAACAGATAAAACTTCTGGAGGCTGAGATCCTGGAAGACTGGTTTACCGAGGACCCGCAGGTCATTGCTCGAATCATCGAGGCCTACACGGCCATGGTAAACGGCTACCCGGCTTCGGATAATCTGGATCTGTACCGCTACAGAGCCGCCTACTACCTGCACCTTGCAGATCGTGATGCTGAAGCAAACGCTCTACTCTCACCGCTCGATCCGGCGGTTCTGGATGAGGATCTGTTACGCAG
>CAZFMD010000081.1:0-13511 GCA_964520025.1 uncultured Spirochaetaceae bacterium | reverse complement strand
TAGAATCTTACTATGAAGAATCAACTGTGTCTGATCAAGAAAGCTGTTCTACCTGTCGTAGATGCCCGCCAGGGTAGGCCAGGCTGATTGCCCAGGTGTACGAGGTCGATCCGCTTGAGTGCCCACGCTGCCACGCACCTATGAATGTGATTGCCGTGATCACCGAGCCGGAAGAGGTCCGTAAGATCTTGCGGCACCTAGTGAAAATCGGCCGATCGCCACCGGGGCTGAATCCGAACTTCGTGTAATGATCAATCTGTCTCCCGGCCCCTTCTGGGGGATAAGCATGTCTCCGACGCGTTCCTCGGCCTTCCAAAGAGCCATGTTTCTCGATCTGAACCCTCGGCACAGCAGCCAGGACGGGCAGCTGTCAGGGGATTTGCTCTGCGCGGCTGAGAATGAGAGGGAGGGTTGCCTCTATCGCCTCCACGGTCACCACATTCGGGGCCTCGCTTGTCCACTGCGGATTATAACTTCACCACAATAACTCCTATCACTTCTTCGGAGAACTGTAGCCAAATCTGAGCAGGTGACAGCCCCATAGCCCGGGTGTTTCCCGGCGACGGTGCGGTCCCTATTCCTGGTCCAGACCGAACTGCTTAATTTTATAGATGATGGTACGCCGGCTGATACCCAGTTCCTCCGCGGCCTTTGTCCGGTTTCCTTCCCATTTTGCCAGTGCCCGGATAATAGCCTCCCGCTCCAGATGGGCCAGGGAACCGGTGCCTGTAGCTGGAGAAACGGGAGTTTTTCCGGTATCGGGTGCCGAAAAATCGGTCCGAATCTCGATATCACCGGGCAGGATTTCTACCCCTTCCCGGTAGATAAGCGCCCGCTCCAGAAGGTTCTCCAGTTCCCTAATATTACCGGGATAATCATAGTACATCAGCTTTTCCAGGGCTTTGGGATGCAGGGTGACATCCGAATGGCCCATTTTCCTGGACACTTTCTGGAGAAGAAAACCTGCCAGCAGGGGAATATCCTCTTTCCGGTCTCGCAAGGGGGGGGCCGAAATCCTGACAACGTTCAGTCTGTAGAACAGATCCTCTCTGAATAATCCCTTCTCAACCTGCTCCTCTATCTCTCTATTCGTGGCGGCCAGTACCCGGGCCTCGGTGTTCATGTCCCGGATGCCTCCGAGCCGCCGTGTCTTTCTCTCCTGCAGCACCCTGAGGAGTTTTACCTGAAGCGGTGCCGGCATCTCACCTATTTCATCGAGAAAAATGCTCCCCTTTCCGGCCAGTTCGAAGAGGCCCGGTTTCATAGCCTCTGCTCCTGTAAAAGCCCCCTTCTCGTGACCAAAGAGCTCACTTTCGATCAGGGTATCCGGGA
Organism: uncultured Spirochaetaceae bacterium; assembly: GCA_964520025.1. Taxonomy (GTDB): domain Bacteria; phylum Spirochaetota; class Spirochaetia; order SZUA-6; family DRHE01; genus JAFGQJ01. The sequence goes on along the minus strand of CAZFMD010000081.1, from coordinate 12,179 downwards.
TTCCGCCAACGTTGACCGCCACAAAAGGTTCCTCCCGGTATGGAGACAGGGCATGAATTTCCCGGGCGATCACCTCCTTCCCGGTACCGCTTTCACCGGTGATGAGGACCGTTGCGTTGGTGGTGGCGATTTTGTGCAGTTGTTTTCGAATCGATACCATTACCGGGCTGTTTCCGATAAGGTCCGATTCCTCCCGGTTTGTCCGTCTGCCAAGTTCGATTAAATTCTCCCTGTGGGCGTTTTCCACAATATATTTCAACTTGAGCAGGAGTTCCGCCGGTTCGAAGGGTTTCTCCAGGTAGTCCTTTGCCCCGGTTTTAAGGGCCGCTACCGCATCCTGTATCTCGCCATGGGCGGAAATCATGATAATCGGGGTACGAATACTCTGTTCAACCATCCATTCCATCAACTCCTGCCCGTTCATCCCCGGTAATCTGAGGTCCAGGATAACTGCATCAAAGTTGTTGTCCAGAAGCAGATCCATCCCCTGCTCTCCGTTTGCTGCGGTTACGGAATCGATCTTTTCCAGTTCCAGGATGCGCTGGATGGATTCCCGAATATATTTTTCGTCGTCAATGATGAGGACTTTCATTCCTGGTACTCCGGTATGTCAATTGCGACTACCACACCGCCGTGATCCCTGTTGGCGATGGAAAAAACACCACCCGCTGCTTCGAGAAAACGGTTGACTACCGAAAGGCCTACCCCGGTACCTCTGCTCTTTGTGGTGAAAAAGGGATCGAGAATTCTCTCCAAGGCTCCTTCAGGGATACCCTTCCCCCTGTCGAGCACTTCAATGTGTACGGTACCCTCATTTTTTTTCAAGCGGATTTTGATATCGTCGGCAGGTCCGCCGCTCTCCTGGGCGTTTAAAAGCACGTTCTCCAGAACAGAACGGAATCTCTCCCGGTCGAAGCGTATGTTCATCGGTTCGGGTGTTCCCTCAATATTCAGATCGGTTGACCCGAGAACTCTGGAGATGCCGTCTTTCACAGCCTGAACGACGTCGAATACCTCCGGATTACCAAGAGGGTCCCGGAGATAATCATTCACATGGGTGGTAAGCATGGAGAGGCGGTCGATTTCTTCATTGAGGATGAATATCTCCCTCTGAGCCTTGTCTCCAACGGTTCGCTCAATGATACCGGTTTGAAGTTTCATCGCGCTCAACGGGTTCTTGATCTCATGGGCCAACGTGCCGGCGGCGGTTCCCAATACGACCAGGCGTTTCTGTTCTTCGATTCGGGTTCTGTACTCCCGGTTTCTCTTCAGAATCAAGAGGATGAAGACAATAAACACCCCAAGGAGAAGTTCGGTTGCCGGAAACAGTACCCGGTAAAATCGGTAAAGACGCCAGAACTCAGGCTGATGCACTTCCCAGTAGAGTACATCCGATCGAAAAAGGAAAGCCACCATATTCACATCTTCCTGCTCCGAGCCGGATTCTCGGTGAGGTTTTATCCCTCTGATTCGCGGTGGGCGGTATTGATGAATAATGAGAGAGGCCCTGTCCCTGTTTAAAAAGTATTCCCTTGGCCCCGGATCAGTGCTGTGACTTTCGGGCAGGGACATGGTCTCCGGCGCGGTGCCCCAGGAGTAGACGGCGGTACCCTCCTCATCATAGATTCCCAGTCCCAGAATCGAGGGGCTGTAGGATTCGAACGTTTGTCGGACCTCTTCAAAGCTATGAGGATCAAGATCCCTGAGCTGGGCGATCAGGTCATTAATGACCCTCTCGCCGTTGCTCCGGCTGGTCAAGTTGTTGTTCTCATCCAGAACGCGGAAGATCAGGATATTGACTGCCGTGAGGGCAGCGAAGATGACCATCGCGATACCCCACTGTGTTATCCGGAGCTTTTGCTTGCGCTGCATCAGGCCTCCATTATACCGGAAGCTTTGAGAATCTCCCACACCTTCAGCTCATCCTCGAATCCGAGGGAACGGGTCAGGGCTGCAAGCGCTTTCAGGAAACTGTAGCTCGAAGAGATGCTTTGATAGCGGGCACTGCTCAGATCGGCTTCGGCATCACTCAATTCCGTAACCGTTGCCGCGTTCAGCTCATAGCGCTGGTAGGTATCGTTGTAGAGCTCCTGGGCGTACTCCTCCGCGCTGAGGGCGGACTGGATAGTCCGGCATGATGTGACCAGTTCATACCAGCTGCTCTGAATATCCTGGATGTACAGACGAACTGTCTCGGCTGCACTGACTTCTGCCTGGTCTATGGTGATGTCGGCCTGCTGAGCGGTGTTTTTTCTGTCCCATTGGGAGAGGGTGAGCGAACCGGTGATGCTCGCACTGACACTGTTGGAGAGACTGAACTGATTGTCCAGGGAAACCGTATCGGACAGGGAGAACGAAATACTCGGCGTGTATTGCTTCATCATCCGCTGAGCCTCCAGCTCTGCTTGTTCCCTTGCCAGGCCCAGTTTGACCATGTCCGGGGAATGTTCGAATCCTGCCGCTGTGAGGGGCTCTAACGATTTCTCGATCCGTTCAGTATTGAGAGCAGTCAGTTCATTGATCACCCCTTCATAATGCTGAAGATCCACCGGTTCTACCTCCGGCACCTCCTCCAGCCCGAGGAAGGAGGCCAGATCGGAGCCGGCAATAATGGTGTTTTTTTCCGCCTCGAGCAGGCTCGTTTCAGCCGCTGCGGCCTCCGCTTTCGCCATGAGAGTGTCGGTTCTGGCGACCATGCCCGCTTCAAAACGGGCTTCAGCCAGTTCCAGCCTCAAGTTTGCAGCCTCCAGATCTTTTTGGGCGGCCTCTTGTTTTTCGATTGCTTCCAGAAGTCCCAGGTACAGGGTATCGACGGTAAGCAGTACGTCGAGCCGAGCACTCTCCCGCTCCGCCAGAGAAAGGGCGGTTTCCACAGAGGCGGTTTGCTTGTCGATAGCATAAACACCGCCCTGATAGACCGGTTGGGTGAGCGTTACGCCCAGGGAGGAGTCACCGTTGAGTGTGGTATAGTCATTTCCCATGCCGGGATAGGTGATACCGGATTTCAACTGGGTGGAGATGGAGGGAAAGAGATCGTATTTCAGAGCATCCTGGTCCAGTTGTTGTGACTCCACCGAAAGGGAGGAGCTTTTCAGGGTGTTCGAGTTTTCAACCGCCAAACTCCGCAGCTGATCGAGATCCAGAGCATCCGCGGCCAATACGGGAGCGGACAACACCGTTGCCAGCACCGCCAAAAGTACTATCGTCACATGTAATCGTTTCATAATATACCTCTTCATATCTTATTCGTAGCGCAGAGCTTCAATTGGGTATAGGTTCGAAGCTTTGCGCGCAGGGTAGTAGCCGAAGAAAACGCCCACGGCTGCTGCAAATACCGCGGCCAGGAATACGATTCCCGCCTCCACAACTGTAGGAACAGAAAAGAATGTGTTCAGAACCCAGACCATCCCGAAGGCAAAGCCAATGCCCACAGCTCCGCCCATCAAGGAGAGAAAGATGGATTCCGACAGGAACTGCAGCAGGATATCCTGTTTTCTCGCTCCCACAGACATCCGTATGCCGATTTCCCTGGTCCGTTCGGTAACCGAAACCAGCATGATATTCATGATGCCGATACCGCCCACCAGCAGGGATACTGCGGCTATGGCCGCCAGCAGAATGGTAAGAGTTTCCGCAGTGGCTGAGGCGGTATCGATAATTTCAGCCTGATTCATGACGCGAAAGTCGTTATCCTGGTCATCGGTCAGGCGGTGGGATTCCCGCAAGATCTGCTCGATATCCGTCTGGGCCTGGTCCATCAGGTCCTGAGATACAACGCTGATCTCTATGGTGTCGAGATACTGAGAATTGCTCAGGCGGGTCATGGCCGTATCCAGCGGAACCAGAACCGTATCATCCTGATCGTTGCCCATACTGGTGTTGCCTTTGCTCTCCAGCACACCGATGATGGTAAACGGGGTCCGGGCGAGCCGAATCTGTTCGCCCACCGGGTCTGATGCGCCGAACAGCTCTTCGGCCACGGTGGTCCCCAATACGGCCACCTTCTTTCTGGCTGAAAGATCCTTTTCGCCAAACATTTCACCCGAACTCAAACCCCAGTCTCTGACAACCAGGTAGTCCGGTTCCACGCCGTAGGCGGTGGTGGACCAGTCTCCGTCTCCACCGACTGCTGTTACCCCTGTGCGAGTGGTTCCGGAAACCGCGGAAAGATATCCGCTCTCGCTTTTCAACTTGTCAACATCGTCGGTGGACAGGCGGTTGGCGATGTCGGGTCCCCGCTCGGGCTGGACCATAATCAGATTTGTACCCATGGATTCGATCTGGTCCTGGATCTGGGCTTGAGACCCGGAACCCACACCGACCATGATGATCACCGAGGCAACCCCGATGATGATCCCCAGGGAGGTGAGCAGGCTCCGCATTCGGTTCCGGAAAATGCTCCGGAAGGCAAGAGTCGTCAGATTCTTTATTGTCATATTAGGCCCCCTGTTCTATGTAAAGGTTGGAGTGGTCTTGCCGCCAGGATCCCAGGGTGTCTGCGGCCCTGCCCCGGTCTTGTACCGGTACATCGGAAACGATCCGACCGTCCCGCAGCGTGATATTACGTCTGGCAAAGCAGGCCACCTCCGGCTCATGGGTTACCATGAGGATCGTTATCCCCGCCTCGTTGAGCTCCTGGAAGAGAACCATTATTTCCAGGGTGGTTTCGGTATCCAGGTTGCCGGTCGGTTCATCGGCCAGGAGAAACACCGGATCGTTGACCAGGGCCCGGGCGATGGCCACCCTCTGCTGCTGGCCGCCTGAGAGCTGGGAGGGGATGTGGTCCAACCGGTCCCCCAGCCCCACTTTTTCCAGGGCCGCTCTGGCTTTTTCCACCGGATCTTCGATTTCTTTAGTTCTGTTGTAGAAAAGTGGCAGTTCTACGTTTTCCAGGGCACTGGTGCGGGAGAGCAGATTGAAGCCCTGGAATACAAAACCGATGCTGCTGTTTCTGATATCCGCAAAATCATCCATTTCAGCTTCCCCAATATCGAGCGTGTCGATGGTGTACGACCCGCTGGTGGGTTTGTCCAGGCAGCCGAGGATGTTCATCAGGGTGGATTTGCCCGATCCGGAGGGACCCATCACTGCAGCAAACTCACCTTTCTCTATAGTCAGGTCGATGCCTCGAAGAGCCCGCACGGTAATATCACCCATTACGTAGTGGCGGGTTATGCCCCGCAGTTCGATTATTGCCATGGTCAGTCCACCTTTACTCTCAAGATGACCTCGGTCCCTTCCAGGTCGTCGGCCTCGATGAGCTCCGTATTGCTGCCGTCGGTGGCACCGGTCTGGACGTACTGCACCGCAAGCTCGCCCTCGGCATCGACGTACCAGAGGGTTTCTTTTTCGTCATTTCCGGCATCCGCGGTAGATCCTCCGTTGGAACCTCCGCCGGGTCCTCCGCCGGGCCGGCCCATGGACACGCTGGTCAGCGTGTTGGGACCCTGGTCTTCGGCCTCCTTCATGGCCTGCTGCATCTCCTGGAACTGGGCCCTGGCCTGCTCCTGCTGTTCAGCAGGCAGATCGGCGATCCGGGCTTCGAACAGCTTTTCCTGGACATCGGGGGCCTCTTCGGCCGTGGGCTCATAGCGGAAGGAGGCGTTGGGCACCAGCAGGACATCTTCTTTCTGTTCAACGATAAACTCTAAAGAGGCGGTCATTCCCGGCAGCAGTTTGTCCTCCTCGTTTTCCGTGTCCACGATAACGGTATAGGAAACGACGTTGCTTTCGGTTTCCGGGAGAAGCCTTACCTCCTGCACTGTCCCGTCAAAGGTATCCTCAGGATAAGCGTCCACCGTAAAGCGGACCGGCATTCCTTCGGCTATCATGCTGATATCCAGTTCATCCACCTCGGCGTAAATTTCCATGGCCGACAGATCTTCGGCCAGGGTAAACAGAGTGGTGGCGGAGCTGGACCCGCTCATGACGGTGTCGCCCACATCGACATTACGTTCCAGGACGATGCCGGTAATGGGCGAGAGAATCAGCGCGTAATGGTTGAGCTCTATCTGCAGTTCTTCCAAATTTGCCTCCGCACTGACCAGGTCGGCCCGGGCGATATCCAGGTTCGTTTCACTGGTTTTCAGATCGTACTCTGAAATGAGGTTTTTCTCCGCCAGTACTTGATCGTTGTTGTACTCCAGCAACGCCAGATCATAGCCGGCCTGTGATTTCAGAACCGAAGCCTGGGCTTCCTTGACCTGGATTTCCAGAATATCGGTATTGAGGTCGAGCAGGGGGGCGTCTTTCAGGATGCTGTCGTTGTAGTCGGCATAGATGCTTTCCACGGTGCCGTTCATCTGGGCCAGGACGTTGACGCTCCCCACCGGTTCCATGGTTCCGGAGCTGGACACCACATTCTCGATGTCTCCCCGGACCACTTGCGTGAATTCATATCCCATTGCCGTTGTTTCCTTTCCGAGCCAGTTGACTGTCAAAGCACCCGTTACAGCGAGGCAGGCGATAACAACAACAACGATTATGCCAATTCGTCTTTTCTTTTTTGCTTTCATGGATTTCCTCCGCAAAATTGATTTGTACATATATCAGCAATTTTCGTGCCAAGTTGGAACAGAAAATATTAGGTTGATACGGCAAAAAAACGTGCGTAACGGTGCGAAATATCTGCGCAGTGGTGTGCAGGTGCGCAATATCTGCACAGCTCCTTGTTGGGTCTTTTTAGCCGGCCTGATGTTCCGGGACAGAGCCTTTCATCTCCCGACGAGAATGTCGATCCTGATCATGGCGACGATCAACTCGATAGGTGTCAGCATATCCCAGCCGATTCCCTTCTCAGTCATCCCTTCAGATCTCCAAGGTCACGAGGAATCAATCAATTCTGTTAAGGAGTGATTGTGGTGAAGTTATAATCCGCAGTGGACAAGCGAGGCCCCGAATGTGGTGACCGTGGAGGCGATAGAGGCAACCCTCCCTCTCATTCTCAGCCGCGCAGAGCAAATCCCCTGACAGCTGCCCGTCCTGGCTGCTGTGCCGAGGGTTCAGATCGAGAAACATGGCTCTTTGGAAGGCCGAGGAACGCGTCGGAGACATGCTTATCCCCCAGAAGGGGCCGGGAGACAGATTGGGGATTACACGAAGCTTGGATCCAACCCAGGTGGTGACCGGCCGACCTTCACCAGGTGCCGCAAGATCTTACGGACCTCTTCCGGCTCGGTGATCACGGCAATCACATTCATGGGTGAATGGCAGCGTGGACACTCGAGGGGGTCGACTTCATACACCTGAGCGATAAGCTTGGCCCAGGTACGACTGCTTTCTTGGTCAAGCACCCCTGATTCCTCATAGTATGATTGTACCGGATCAGAAGCCTTCAGGCGCTCAGCTTTCCATCCGGCAGGGGCGAGCCGCAGCACATGGGGCATATCCGGCCATTTTCCCTTCGTCCGGGAAGCATACAATCCATACCGTCGAATATACTGCGATCCACGCGGCGGGATATGCTGTGTCAGCTCCAGCAAGAAACGGGTCACAGGGAAGGATTCGATCTTTCCCTTGAAGAACTCATTGTCGGAAGTGTAGTAGACCACGGTGGCCTCTTTGTTCTCCTCGATACTTATCTTTTTCAAAGACAGCGGAGGGCGTGCGATGTACTGAGAGAGGGCCTCTCGGGTCTTGGAGGATCCGGCTGGAATGTGCACCGAAGCATCGACACTGAATCCAGAGTGTCTCCAGTTGATCAAGCTGGTGGCGATCTTGGCACTGATTAGTTGCTTCTTCAAGAAGAACTTGATGATCACCCGTCGAAAGTACTCCGACATCCTGTTAAGGTTCCCGAGGGGGATATGAACGAACCTGCCATTCTCATCAAAGCCGCCTTCCAACACGAGGCAATGAAAATGGGGATTGAATCGTAAAAACTCCCCCGCCGACTGGTAGGCCAGAACCATTCCGGTTTTTATGCTTGTCTTTGCCGCCCCGTTGTAAAATCGGTGGATAATGGCGAAAATAAGTCGGCTGACATCGGAAAACAGACGGCGGTTGTGGCGGAAGTAAGGCCGCAGAATACGCGGTACCGTGAAAACGAACTGTCTATGAGGCAAACTCAATAGCAGATTATCCTTCATGTACTCTGAAAACAGGAGCGTCCTCTTCTGTGAACAGGAGGGGCAGAAGTAGAAGGACTTACAGGAAAATGGGCGGAAGTATTCATACTTGCATTCCGGATTGGTGCACTGGATGCGGGCGACACCCTGGGAGTAGTCCCCGCAAAGAATGAACTTCTCAACCACCTCGGTGATCCGCTCGATACGGAATCGGCCGTAGATGACAGCGTATTTGCTTTCGTACTGTTCAGCGATGCTTTGAAAATGCTTTTTAAACAGAATTTGGAGGTCATTGATGCCGCGCGGGTGGTACACCCTCTTGGTGACCGGAGTGAGCTGAAGGGATAATTGAGTTTGCACATTGAACTATAACGGGGCGATTGCTGACGACGATTTCCCTCCTCTGCCTGGACGGATTCTTAGGGGTGCGCTCGCACCCCTAAGCACAAGCTATCAAAAGGCATAGGGGATTCTGAGCAACCGATCAGGAGTCGGTCTGTGCCTTTTCCCTAAACTGCGGCCGTCACTCGCGTGAATCCCTTACGCCACCTCGTGTGGCTTCAGGGACTGCCACTTTCAATGCGCAAAAACGCTCTCAACAGGGATGTTGGGCGTTTTTGCGCTCTTGGCGCCGGGATTTCCTCAGAGATCCGATTGCACTTGAGCAGGGATGAGCTTTCCGGAAAAACAGGAGATCTGCCGGTTGATCAGGGCTGCATTGACCGCGACACGAGCCTCATGCCGGAATACCTGATACCGCAGTCAAGCTCCCGAATGGGGATCGCCTTCCCATTTCGTTAATACTTGCAGGACCTCTTGCTCCACCCGTTCCCGGGCTTCTCGTCTCTCATAGCCTTTGCCCAGAAGCTCGTCGTACCGAGTCTCAGCGTGCCGAACATGAGCTGTAACGGCCAGCCGTATCGCTTCCTCATCAAGACTTTTTCCTGCCGCCGAGCGACCAATCCGGCCACTGTATTTGCGACAAGCATACTCGGCTATCGCCTTCTCCCGTCCGGTAGGACAGGTGGGGAAAAGCTCGCGCACGCGCAGGGCAAAACATTCGACATACTCTCGGTCCAGTTCAGCCCGCCGCTCCGCCTCCCGTTCCCTACGGCGGGCCCTCACCTCACCATCGACCAGGCATTCCGCTTCAGCTCGTTCCATCGCCTGCTCTTCCACCAGCAGCCCCTGCCGCTCATAGCGCTTTCGAGCCCGGCTCCACTTCAGCACCACCGCAGAGAGGATCGAGTGCTTCCGGGCTCGTCGGGTCAGTGCTGTATTGCCCGACGGAAGAAAGAGCAGATGATCCAGGTCGGCACAAGCCAAGCACAGGGCTCCCTTGCCTTCAACCAGGGTGATCCAGGCTCCACAGCCGAGAGCCTCCCCGCACTCGCGGCAAGAGGAATCCCTGTCGCTGGTGGAAATAAAAACTGTCAGATCTTCAGTCTGTTTCATCCGTTCCCCAAAAGCCTACCATACCGATCCGTCGATCGTATATTAAAATAGCTTCTGCCTCACGATGAGCGAGAACATGCCTCCTGCTGCCAGCTCCTGGGGGGGATCGAAGAAGACTATCAGGTGGGAAGAGGCCTCGCCATGAAGTAGTAATGAAGAATAATTACTAATTCATGCCGGCGGCCATACGGCAGGCACCGGCTCGGGCGCTAGGTATCCTAAGGGGTGCACCTTAGCGAATAATTACAGATTACCCGACCTGAATCAGGCGGTCGGGAATATCATGTACCTTCCTCTTCGCTTGATAAATATCTACCGCCTATTGTGCATTGAGCCAAAACTCGGGTGAGGTTCCCAAAGCGGATCCCACTTTTACTGCCATTTCTGCGGAAATGGACGTGCTGTTGTTCACAATTCGATTTATCACTTTAACATCACATCCCAGATGATCCGCTAGTTTTTTTTGGGTTATGTTTAAAGGCTTGAGAAACTCCTCTTAGAGAATCTCGCCGGGAGTAGTAGGCTCTCTATCAATAGTGATCATGCTCTACCTCCGTGTACCTAATGGTGATCTGCTATACGAACTCCATACGGTCCTGCATCCGTCCAGCGAAAAACTATGTGCCACTGCTCCTTGATCCTGATACTGTGAAATCCTTTTATGTCTCCGCTCGAGGATTCCAGTCTATTTCCTGGTGGAGCCTTCAAGCCATCCAGACGAGTTGCATAATGGATCATATCAAGTTTTCTCCAAGCTGTTATGCTGATGCCGGCCCATCCAATCTTTTTCCCCAACTGTCCGGCAAGAAAGAACTTTTCTGTATCGGCAACTGAGATTGATTGGATCGTCACAGCTGTCCGGAATTCACCTTGCAAAGGTATACCGTGTCAAAATATTCAACATCCTCGAATAGGAGATTATTGGCTGGTGTTTATCAATACGTGTACTGCAACTTCCGATTTGTTTCCGCTTGACCGGTGCTGTGTGGTATAAGGGCCGGGTATATTTTATGAGTAGAGCAGAAAGCTCGAAGTTCTTCCAAGAGGGATAGTAAAATCAGAAATCCAGCAGCTGGACCTCGAAGATGAGAAACTCATTCGGCGGAATGACTCCCGGGTAGCCTCGCTCGCCGTAGGCCAATTCCGGGGGAACGATCAAAATCCGTTTTTCTCCCCGTTTCATGCCGGTCAGCGCTTCGTTCCATCCCTGAATCACCTTTCCGATCTCGAAGGTAGCCGGCTGTCCCCGCTGGTAGGAGCTGTCAAAGACTAATCCGTTGAGACGCTGGCCTGTGTAGTGCACCGTGACGCGCTGTCCGTACCCCGGGCTGCCGCTGCCTGATCCCCGCTCCAGGATGACACTTCGCAGGCCCGTGTCTGAGATCCGCGCCTCGGGCCAACGCCGTTCGATCTCGGCCAGAGCCAATTTCCGAGCCCGGTCTGCGTACTCCTTCTGCCGTGCCGGAGCCTCCCGCAGCAGGTTGTCAAAGCGCTCCTGATCCACCCTGAAGGCCAGGGCTTGCGAACCGATTCGCAGGATCTTGACCGAATCGATCCGGTCGCCCTGGCGGATGGCGTCAACCACCTCCTGCCCTTCCACAACCCGGCCGAAAACGGCGTGAAAGCCGTCCAGCCAGGGAGTCGCCTTGTGGGTGATGAAGAACTGGCTGCCGTTTGTGCCGGGACCGCTGTTTGCCATGGAGAGAGTCCCGGGGCCGTCGTGCTTGAGCTCGGGGGCAAGCTCGTCGGGGAAGCTATATCCGGGTCCCCCAGTACCGTCGCCGAAAGGGTCCCCTCCCTGAATCATGAACTGTTCTATGACGCGATGGAAGACCAACCCGTCGAAGAAAGGGCGGCCCCCCGGTCGGTTTTCGAAGGCGATGGTGCCTTCTGCCAAACCGACGAAGTTGGCTACTGTCAGAGGCACCTTCTGGTATTCCAGGGAAATGACAATCCTGCCGCGGATGGTGTTTATCTGGGCGTACAGCCCGTCTTGCAGGGATTGGGCCCGCAGCGGCTGCAGGCAGAGAAAGCCGAGCAGGAGAATGGCCGGGATTTTCAATCCAGTGTTTTTCATCTGTGTCCCCAATGCAGTTGGTGAATTGCGTACGCTTTTTCGAATGACGGATGTCGGAACAGGGTAGAGATCTTGAAACATATCCTGAAGAGAATAGTCGAATTTTCCCGAAAGCAGAAGCCCCTTTCGGTCAGCGGAACAGTGAGCGTCTGTTGCTCTCTGGAAGCAGCGGACAGCAACAAGATCGAGTAAATATATGTTTATGTGTCATTAAAAAAAGTGGCAATCTGAGCGACTTTTTATCAGAAATCTGTTGGGATATACTTGCGTATCTTGTGGTTTCGAGTATAATAGGGGCACAATATCTTGTGTATCAGGTATGAAATGTCCGTTCTGCCGGCATCCCAAGACGCGGGTGGTGGATAAGCGAAACCTCGAGGAACTCGATACCATCAGGCGCAGACGGGAATGCCTGGAGTGTGGGCGGCGCTTCTCCACCTACGAACGGATCGAGTTGGCGGGGGTGTCGGTCAATAAAAAGGACGGGCGGCGGGAAAGCTTCGATAGGGACAAGCTTCTGGCCGGACTGCTCAAGGCTTGCGAGAAGAGACCTATCCCGCGAAAAGAGGTCGAGAAGCTTG
>CAZFMD010000080.1:0-13564 GCA_964520025.1 uncultured Spirochaetaceae bacterium | reverse complement strand
AAACCATAGCAGATTTTGCCTGGCCCCTGCCCTTGCAGGGGGTCAAGATCCATCTAGCGGCGCTTCAGAACGGGGCGGGTGTGCTCGGGGCGGCCGCCCAGTGTCTGGAGCGACTGGAAGATTGAGCTACAGCCGGCCGCTCCAGCGAATCAGGTTGTTGAAAAAGGCGGCATAGAACGAGCCGACCTCGGTCTGTGTTCCGGCATAGCTGCAGGAGATGCGCTGCTCTCCCCAGTCGACGAATCCGCCGACCCAGTGGGGCGCGGCATCGGAGGTGAAGGCGGCGGTTCTACCCTTTCCGTATTTCCCGACCGCCAGAAGAACATCCCTGCCCTCCTCGTTAAACACACAGGAGTAAGCCTCCGCCTGGGTACGATACCGGATCACCTCCAGGAGGACCCGGGCATCCGCCTTCGCCTCTACCCGGTTGTAGCCCCCGATACAGGGGGGCCTGTCAAAGCAAAGACCGGTGAGAATGGGATGCTCCTCCCGCTTGCACACCAGACAGGGAAAGGGGGTGTTTACCCGGTCATCGGCTGGAGATATCCGAACCGGGAGCATCTCCTGGATCAGGGTCCCGGCGTAGGATCCGCCGCTTCCCTGAAAGGAATCCCAGCCGCCGATCATCAGCAGACCGGCGCCCCCCCGGACCCGGGCGGCGATCCTCTCCATCTGGCTGCTCTCGAGATTGCGCGCTGGGTAGTCACTCAAAATGATCAGACGATACCCGGCCTCCTCCACCAGGAAACGATCCGCCGGCTCCTGTGAGGCGATGTAGTCAAAGCCGATGTCGAAATGGGTCATAACCCCCGCCAGGTAGGAGGCGGCGGTATCCAGGCTGGTATCCCCGAGATAGAGAACCCTAGGCTCGGTTTTCTTCATTCGGTCTTCCTGGCCGGTAATAATCGACGGTGGCGCACTAGCCGTTGTCCAACAGCCCCAAATCCCCCAGCGCTTGCCGCAGGCGTTCCCGTGTCTGCTGATCCGCAGGCAGCAGGGGTGTGCGCGGCGCTCCGCCGGCCAGGCCCAGCAGGTCCATAGCCGCTTTGAGGGCGGGTACGCCTCCCTCCCGGGTTACCAGGTTGTTCAAGCTGACCATGCGCACCTGCAACTCGGCGGCCCGCTGCATCTCCCCCTTGAGGAAAGCTCTGTGCAGCCGGATGCACAGATCCGGTGCTATGTTGGCCAGAGCGGCTACGGTTCCGACGGCTCCCAGGGAGAGGGCGGGAAGAAGAAAACCCGCCGATCCGGCCAGCATCTGAAAATCCCCCCGGATGGCACCCAGAACCTGGGCCATCTTGTTGAGATTGCCGCCGGAATCCTTCATGCCGACGATGTTTCCATGCCCGGCAAGCTCGACAACGGTGGGAGCATCCAGATCCAGCCCCGTGGAGGCGGGCATATTGTAGAGGATGATGGGAATGGGCGACTGATCGGCTACGGTGCTGTAGTGGCGAATCAGGGAGGCCCGGTCCATCCTGTTTTTGTAGTAGTGGGGATTGATCACCAGAGCGGCATCGGCTCCGGCCTGCGCTGCTTCCCGGGTCAGCCGGACCGTGCTCCGGGTTGATTCACAGCCCGTCCCGGCGATCAGCAGCTTTCCGGCGGGCAGCAGATCACGAACGATCTCGATGGTCTGAACCTTTTCCTCGGGATCGAGAAAAACGAACTCCCCGTTGGAACCCAGCACCACGATTCCGCTCAGCTCAAAACGGTTGAGGAACTCGAGATTCTGTTTCAGCCCGGAGGATGAGACCGAACCATCCGCATCGAAGGGAGTCGGTATGGGGGGGAAAATCCCCGCCAGATCTACGCAGCTCATCCCTACTTCTTGGCACGCACTCTGCGAATGATCTCGAGGGTCTTCTTCACGTTCTCCCGGATCCCGTCGAAATCCCCGGCTTGAACCAGGTCCTTGCGGATCAACTTGCTGCCGATGCCCACGCAGGTTACACCGGCTTCGAACCAGGCCTTCAGGGATTCCTCGGTACAGTCCACCCCTCCGGTGGGCATCATGCTGACCCAGGGACAGGGTCCCAGTACCGCTTTGATGAAGGCCGGTCCGCCCACCTGGCCGCCGGGAAAGACCTTGATGATCTCGCAGCCCAGCTCTTCGGCCGCTGAAATCTCGGAGGCGCTGCCGCAGCCCGGCGAGTAGGGAACCTTACGCCGGTTACAGATCCGAGCCACCTCCGCGTTCAGCAGCGGACCCACCACGAAGTTCGCCCCCCGGGCGATATACATGGCCGCGGTATAGGGATCCACTATCGAGCCTACACCCAGGATGAGCTCCGGAAGCTCGGAGCGGCAGTACAGCTCCAGCTCGGAAAACACATCCACGGCGTGATCCCCCCGATTGGTGAACTCGGCTACCTTCAGCCCTCCCTCCAGACATGCGTTTACTATCTTTTTAGCGACTTCCAGGTCGGGGTTGTAGAACACGGGCACAACGCCCTGATCTACCATTGTGTTTAAGACCTCGAGTCTTGAGAATCGTGCCATTTTCGCGCTCCTCGTAAAGTACAGTTGCTTTTCCTTGAGTAAAGCGCGTGATCCTGACCCTGTCAAGCTGTATCGGCGTGTTGTTTATCCCAGGCCACCGGAACGCCCCTTTGCGTTCGCCGGTTCACGACGGTAGTATAGAATCGAAGCGGCAACAAAAAAAAGAAAAATCGGCGGGCTTACAACAATAAACGGGGGGCCCGGCTCGTCTATACCTGTAGTATGGAGGCAGTGTTAGTGCAACGCCTGGAGAAGGTGTACAGAAACGAACGGAGCTCTATGCTCGGTTTCATCCGCTCCCGAACCGGGAGTCTTGAGGAGGCTGAGGACCTGCTGCAGGATGTGTTCTTTCAGGCGATCCGGGCCGCCAGTGTGACCGAACCCATCGAGAATATCGTGGGCTGGCTGTACACGATCGCCAGGAACAAAATCATCGACCGCTATCGCAGGAAGCGCAACACCGTGAGTCTCCAGCAGGAGCGAGAAGATGTCACACTGGAGGCGTTGCTCTCCGACAGCGGAATCAATATCGAGAAGGAGGTAATCCGGCGCGCAGTCATGGACGCCCTGATCGAGGCGTTGGAGGAGCTACCGCCGGAGCAGCGGGATGCCTTTGTCCAACAGGCGATCGAAGGCCGGACCTTCAGGGAGATTTCTGAAAGTACCGGGATTCCCCTGAATACCCTGATCGCTCGCAAACGCTATGCCGTGCAGTTCCTGCGCAAACGACTGCACGATCTCAAGGAGATCATCGATGAGCTGGATTAGGGTCTCGCAACTGCCTGCAACCCTTCCAGCCGGGACAGCTGGATTCCGGGGAAAACGAAAACAATGGAGAAAGCAACACGGGGGATCGCCCCCGAGGAGGTAAACAGATGTTTAATAGCATGAGAAGACCGTTTCTGCGTGTCAGTATGATAATCGGCGGCGTGGTTCTGGCAGCCGCTTTGGCCCTTCTTTTCGGACTCCTGGTCATGGTGCTCTGGAACTGGATCATGCCGGAAGTCTTTGGATTGCCGCCCCTGACCTACTGGCAGAGCTGGGGAATCGTACTTCTGGCCCACATCCTGTTCAAGGCCGGAGGACACCGGGATCGCGAACCTCGTAGAAACAGGGACGAGGAGTGGAAGGATCGATTCCGGGATCGTTTCAAAACCCGATTCTGGGCCGGGGAGAAGGCACAAAAGCCGGAAGCTCCTGCGGAAGAACCGCCCGGCCATTCCGGCGCCTGAGCCGCCGCTGGAAGCGGCGGGCCGTGCTGCACCTCATCATCGCAAAACAAGGATAGGCGCGCCCCCCCTGAGATCTCTGTCTGTCTTGAACCGAAAATGTACGGACAAATCGGGGGGAGCGTGCTATCTTTTTACATGCTGCAAGGTTGCAAACCCTTGGAATGGATGAGATGAAAGCGCTGCCAGGCCGATTGCTCGGAAAATGCCTGCTGCTCGCCCTTGCCCTGGGAACGGCCGCTTCCTGCAATCTGTCTCTGTTCGAGATGCCGACCACCAAAGAACTGCACTTCGAACAGAGGCTGTTCAGGCGGTCCCTGGAGATCTCCGTCGACAACACCGGAATCACCGAACAGCTGGAGGATTTCCCGGTTCTGGTGAGACTGGACAACAGCCGGATAAGCGATCCCACGCTGCTGGATCCGGCGCTGGACCGCTTCCGCTTCTACGATGAATCCGGAAACTTCCTGGCCTTCGACGTGGAGGACTACGCTCCTCTAGGCGACACCTTCATATGGGTTAAGGTTCCCAGGATCGAAGCGGACTCCAACACAACCCGCTTCTTGCTGTACTTCGACCTGGACCCGCGTCACGGCGGTCTGACCCCGGCTCCCCACGACGTGTGGTCCAACGGCTACCTGGGGGTCTGGCACCTCAGCGAAACCACAAACGCCGGTCCCCGCTACTACTCCGACAGAAGCGGCAACTACAACACGGCAACCAGTGAGTTGGATGACCTGGATCCTGATACTCCTGCTATCGAACCCGATCCCCTGACCGGGCCGGCTCCGGCGGCCGGACGGATTGCCGGGGGGCAGCAGATCGTGAACCTCTCCGACGGGATCCGGATCGATCCCTCCTTCACCCAGGATCTGGGTCCGATGAGCCTGTCCTTCTGGATCAACGCCGATGCCGTCACAGCATCCGGCCGCCTGTTCCACAAGGGCGATTCCACCAGCACCCGCCTGGATGTCTACTGCGACGACGGAACGGGCACCCTGAACACGGAGATCTACTTCGATACGGCCCCGCTGCTCCTGGAACAGAGTGGAGAACTGGGCGGAGCGGTGGGCAGCTGGCGCTGGTACTGCATCAACTGGACAGGAACTACCGCGTGCGGCGGCTCCGGAGCCGGGGACGACGAGGTAAACGGGGTGTTCGTCTACTTGGATGGTGTGTGGCAAAACGGCAACCGCACAACCGAGACGGACGGGCAAGGGACCTACCTGGGCGACAGATACACGGCCGCCTACATCGGCAATGCCTGGTGGACCACCGCCGGTTTGGCCACCGCCGGATTTCCGGGAACCTTCGACGAGGTTCGGATCAGTACGGTGACCCGAACCCCCCGCTGGATCGAAGCCCAGTACCGCAGCATGAACACCGATACCTACCTGAACTACGCCCCCGAAGTAATCATCGACTGGTAGAGCCCACTTTCCGGCACCTCCCGAGTGAGACCAGCTGCCGCAACCGGCGCGGCCACCGAGCCTACCAGATCGGGCCGGCCCGCTCGCCCAGCAGATCGGTTTTGAGGCGCAATCCCACGTTCAGTCCCACCTGGTAGAGAGAAACCGGGTAGAAGATCCAACGCAGCTGCTCGTTGAAATCGGGCAGGAAGCGGCCGGACAGGCCCAAGAGCAATTCGACGCGCAGCGCTTTCTCCGGACGCAGCTGAAGAATCGACAACAGCGAGAAGAAGTAGTAGTAGTCGCTGTCGGTCAGGGGACTCACGATATCCCGGTAGCGGGAAACGATGGAGACGATGTTGATTCCACCCTGCAGTTCCAGTCCGATCCCATAGGCCGTGCCCTGCACCCGTTCGTCGCTGATGCTGGGAAAGTAGCCGGTAATAGCGACAGAGGCCATGGGTCCGGTGGACAGCCACTGGGTCAGCACCAGCTGCTGGACCGCCCGGTTGTGCAGGCCGAAATCCGCAAACACCCCCAGACCGTAGCTCATGCGCAGGGCCCTGAAGCGCAGGTCGCTTCCCACCTCCCTTCGCTCCAGAATCAGCTGGGCTTCTGTCATGATCGGGCCCAGGAGCAATCCTCCCTCATCGGCGTTCACCCTGAACAACTGGGGCAGGAGCAGATCCAGGGTTCCGCCGAGGAAGAAGCCGGAGGGCCGCTCCTGCTCCAGCAGATCGCTGCGCGCAGCGGTGACATCCTCCTGGGTCAGCACCTTCAGCTCCAAAACCGTACCCATGATCTCCTGATCACTAGCGTCGATTCCGCCCTGGGCCCAGGCGGCCAGATCGGCTGAGATGCTCCGCCAGCCGGCGAACGTCTGATCCCTCTGCGCCAACTCGGGGATCTCCCGAAAGGCGAGACTGAACTCGATCTGCTGCTGTTCAGGATCGATCACCGCCTGGGGTTCTCCATCCAGCCGACGGGTGAAATCCAGCACCGTGGTCTCGTTCAGACGCACCAGCCAGCGATTGATGCTCAGATCCACGACGAACGGGCCGTTGAAGCCCGTGGATACTTCCACGGACTCGATCTCCACCCGCCAAACCTCCCCTGTCAATTCGGCGGATTGTACCACGGTGCCCAGAAGCAGTTCCAAAGCCGAGCTCAGCCGTTCGTATTCGGTCCATCCCAAAATCCGCAGAGTCACCGGCACATCCGCTCCCCGCAGCTCGGCCACCAAACCATCACTGGTGGACACCGGTGAGGTTATGGCCAGACCGGCCACAGTGTTAGTCCGCTCGGGCAGATCCCGAATCGCCTCCTCAATCGACAGCTCTGTCTGCGCCTGGGCGCAGACACTCAAAAGCATCAGAAACAGGACCACCCGAAAAAAGCTTCTGCCCATCAGAACCACTCTCCCGTCTGAGGTTTCTGGAAACCCGGATAAACCCGAAAACGGATCTCCCCTGCCTCTTCGAAGATCAGCACCCGGGTGCTCTGCCTGCGCCCCTGCGCCGCACTGGTATATACATTGTACGTCCCCACATCGAGAACCCTGGTCCGCCGGTTCGGATTCAACGAAACCTTGATCCCGTCCGGACCGCTGTAGAACAAACCGTTGATATCGGAGCGTTCGTAAAGAATGCGATTCTCCGCGCTTGCCAGAGACAGCTGCTGCGAAGCCGCCTGGCTGCTTTTTCTCAGCTCGGCGAGCTGTTGCTGGAGTCCGTCGATCCTGTCCTCCAGCTCCTGCACGTGCTGCTCAGTCCGGGCCGAGACCTCGGCACTGCGGCTTGTTTCCGCGCCGGCCGCCGCCTCCAGCTGTGCGACCTCCTCCTTGCCGACAGCCACCTCCTCCTGCAGGGCGGTGATCTGCTCCTGGCGGGAGACGATCTCATCCTGTAGAACAACGATCTGCTGTTCCAACGAACCGATGCGCTGCTCAAGACGGGCATTGCTGCCTGCGAGTTGGTCGGCCCGCGCTTCCTGCTGGGCGTTGAGAGTGCTCAGGCGGCGAATGCGCTCCTCCTGCTTGGTGTTGGCTTCGCTGAGCCGCTGGATCCGTTCCTGCGCCGCCTGCAGTTCACCGTCTAAATCCTTCTGCTCGGTGACTGTCACCGCTTGCTCGCCACTGTCAGCCATAGGGACTTCGGGAGCCCGCTGCATTTCCCCCGGGATTGACTGCAGCTGGATCTGCTCCAGCTCGGCCTGGGTTTCCATGAGCTTCAGCTCTAAGGTCTTCAGTTCGGAGGTGTACTGGTCGCGCTGTGCCGGCGCGAGATTTCCCGCGGCCAGCAGATCCCGCAGGCTAGCCAGTCTGGACTCAAGCTCCTGGTAACGGGCGCGCATCTCCCCCTCCAGCATGTCCGACAGGCTCTGCATTACATCCTCCACCTGCATGTCGGGGGGTGGATTGCGGTTTGTACCGAGCAGTGAATCGTAGAAACGCCACACCAGGAAAAACACAGCCGCCACGACCACGAGCAGCAGCACAATGCTCAACAGCTGGCTCCAATACCCTTTTCTCATTCCGCTGTTCCTACTTTGCCAGCTCCGGGGCTCCATGGAGCAGCCAGTCTTCCCCTGGAGGCCGGACCTCCACTGAGCGCCGTTTGAGCCAGGTGCGCGGCTCGGCCTTTAACAGCCGGATCTCCGATGCTCTGACCAGTCGCTGCAGCAGCACGCTCCCGGGTGTGAAGTGAGAACTCAGCCACAGCCGGGCAAACCCCTGAGCCAGGCGAGACCAAAGCTGCTCGCCCCGCTGCTGCTCCCCCTTCTTCCAGTAGGCCAGTCCGGCCCTACAGGCTTTTTCAAGCTTTTCGTAGGCTTCAAGAGTTTGGGCCTCGAACACCCTCTTCGCCCCTAAAAATTGCTGCCCCTCTGCTTCGCACTGAACCAGGGTAAACAGGTCAATGGGGATCTTCTTGCCCTTGGGCCGAACCCGATCCAGATGCAGGAGCTTCAGCTCCCCCTGCAGGTCCTTGCTCGTGTCGGTCAGCCGCGCGGCTTGCAGTGTTGTGCCGCTTAGAAGAATCTGGGTGCCGTAGCGGCGGTTGAGAGCCTCCAGGCGTGAAGCCGTGTTGACGGGGTCCCCGATGACCCCGAGCTCGTATTTGCGTGCGCTACCGGTCTTTCCATAGACCAGCTCACCGTGATCCAGTCCCATACGGAAGTTGAGTTGCACACCAAGTTCCTGGCTCAGGGAATCCACATCCCGGAGCAGCTCGGCTGAGGTCTGAACCGCGCCCGCCGCATCCTGCGGAGCGCAACCGGGAAAGAGGATCAATGCGGCGTCCCCGATGTACTTGTTGACCTTACCGCCGTGGCGGTTCACCGCCTTTTCAACGTAATCCCAAATCCGATTGATGATCCGCATGGAGCGAGTCCCCTGGGATTCGGCGATGGCGGTGAAGCCCACAACGTCCAGAAACAGCACGGACATGGAGGTGTCGTGGGGTTCAAGCAGGCTTCTGTCATTCTTCAGTACGGCCACAAACAGATCGGGATCGGAAAGACCGCCGATGATTTCACCCACGTCCGCCAGAACCCGATTCAAGTCGCTGTAGGAACTGAACAGATCGGTCGTTTCCCGAAAGCTCAACACCGGGCTGGTCAACGATAATCCCACCTGCCCGGCGGAACGAATCGCCCTTCCCTCCTCCAACAACCGGACCTGGATCTCCCGGATCTCCCGCGTAGCGGTAATGGTGGAAAGCAGTTTCACCGCCAGGATCACCCCGAGGATCCCCCCCATCACAGCCAGAAACAGGTTTCGTGTGCGATCAACAGCAAGGAAAAAATCTCTCTGCCGATCGGCTACCAGCAGCAGCGGGGCAGGTCCCGGCTCCTGCTCCCGTGCATTGCCCCTGCGCGGTTGGGCCGAAAGCAGCCCTATCACACCGATGTAGGGCTCGCCGTCCAACTCAAAGGTGAAACGCTGCGCCGCCTCTCCGGACTGCCGGCTGCCCGGCAGACTGGCAGCCAGTTTGCCGAAAGCGGCTGCGCCTAGGTCCTCATCCGTGCGAAATCGCTCCACTTCGATATTTTTATCCGGATCGTTCCTCAAAGCGGCAAAAGCGTTTGGCTGCCCGTCGCGCAGCAGCACCAGGACGAAACTGTGTTGATGCGGGAGCAGGCTGAGAGCAAGCGAGCGGCTGTAGTTGGAAATGAGGGTGATGCTCTGCCGGTACGGCAGCAGCTCACGCTGTTCCACGAACCCCAGGGCGGCGGTGAAGCGCTCATCCACCACTTCGAACACATCCTGATAGTCGTCCAGTCGCGCATCGACCATCAGGCGCTTGATCACCACCTCGAACATGCTGATCACGGCTACCAGGAGCAGCACGATCGCAGCGATGTCCCAATTCAGCAGCACCTGCCGGAGGTATTTTCGCTTCGAAGCGAAAGTATCTCCGGAAGATTTTCCCCCTTTATCCAAAACAGTACCTCGATCCCTCCGCTTCTCCCAGCAGCTGCTTGGAGTACTTATTTGTCCGCATGTGTTCCCACTTCACCTGTAGGCATCCGGTCCGTCGATCCCGGCGCAATTGCAGGGGTGCTGGATATTATAAGCTTCGGCTTTCCGCTGCATCAAAGATAGACAGGAATATCGGCCCTCCGCGTCCCCTACTTGTGATCCCGCCGGCTGTGCTGAAACTCGGCCTTGAGAAACACATCTCTTGTTCAAAATGCACTATACTAGTAGGCGGATACGATAGGCAGTAGAAAACAAAACGGGGTGACAGATCCGGTCGTTTCAGTTGTTTTAACAGTAGACAGGCATCACTGGTGAAACAACAGAGGACACGAATATTAACATAGTTGATCGATCTATAAAATTATGGACGCGGTTGATTAAAATTATTAATCTTTAGGCATTGATTCATAACATTTTTTAAGGAGGATGCAATGGCAACACAAGAAGAAAAGGTCGAACGCGCTCGAAAGATCGCCATGAAGAAGATGGACTTCATCCGTCATTTCCTGATCTACGTCGTGGTCATGGCGGTGCTGGCCATCATCAACAACACGACCTGGGCCGGATATCAATGGTGGCTTTGGCCGGCTCTGGGTTGGGGCATCGGTATTGTAGCTCATTTTCTCAGCGCCTTTATCTACCAGGGTGGCAGTCTGGAGAAGCGTTTGATGCAGCGGGAATTGGAGAGGATGGAAGATGAAAAATAAAAGAACATGGGTCGATATCCTCGGTCCCGTGTTCGGCATCCTGGCCGTAGCCCTGACCGTGTACGCCCTGGTTTATCTGCTCTGGATCGAGCCTTTCTATCGCAGCGACAGCTATCGCCCCTTCGGCACAGAGGATCGGAACGTTGTGTTCGGACCGGACTGGGAGAGCCAGGAAATCACGGAGAAGTTCGAAGGCAGCTTCGGCGAATTGGAGATCCGCAATGTTTCAGGGCCAATCCTCGTCGAGGGCTGGAACCAGGACTACGTACAGGTGCACTATATTAAGAAGGCCCGCACCCCCAGATACCTGGAGGAGTTTGAAATCGAAATCGAGCCTCGGGGATCCCGCCTGAGTATCCGCCCAATCTACCGAAAGATTGCCGGATCTCCCTTCGGCTCGGTATCCTTCGATGTAAAAGTTCCCTCCTCAATCAAGAAAATTCGGGCCAACAATATCTCCGGGAACATCGACATCGAGAATATGGGCGCCGGGGTCGAGCAATCTCTGGAGACCGTTTCCGGACGAATCGACACAGAGCGAAGCGGCGACCTGAGGGCCAAATCCATCAGCGGAGTGATCCACTTCGCCTCCGCCGGTAGGGATCTGGATATCAACTCCGTTTCAGGAAGAGTTCAGGGGGAGATCCTGGGTCTGGATCCGGGCGGTTCTGTTGAGATCAACACGATATCAGGAGGGGTGCAGCTGGAAATTTTTTCCGGCTTCGATGCCGATCTGCGACTGCAGTCGGTCAGCGGATCGGTCTCATGTGAGTTCCCCGTTCAGATCGTCGAACAGAAGAGAAACAAACTGGAAGGAACGGTTGGAGACGGCACGATTCCCTTCGAGGTAGAGACGGTTAGCGGCAGAATATCATTGAGCCGCTGATGAGATCGTCAACATAAAATCGAACAATTCGGCAAGACCGGCGGGAGAGGGATTTCCTGCCGGTTTTTTTGTTCTTTCCGACCGAAAATTCAGTAAGACCTATGAGCAAGGAAGAAAAGGCGATCGCCATATCGAAAAATGGGCCCGTAACCTCCGATTCCTTGGTCCGAGATCTGCGGGCTTTGGGGGTTCGTCCCGGCATGGTTTTGCTCGTCCATTCGTCGCTCAGTGCACTGGGTTGGGTCTGCGGAGGCCCGGTCGCCGTAATCCTGGCTCTGCAGAAGGTACTGCGCAGCTACGGAACACTGATCATGCCCACCCACTCCGGCGACCTGTCCGATCCTTCCCTGTGGGAAAATCCCCCTGTGCCGGAATCCTGGTGGGAGACAATCCGCAGAACCATGCCGGCCTTTGATCCGGAGTTGACTCCTAGCCGCGGCATGGGTGTGGTGGTGGAGTGTTTTCGCAAGCTCCGCTCTGTCATCCGCAGTACCCATCCCCAGGTTTCTTTTGCCGCCTGGGGCGAGAACTCCCTCAAGATAGTTCAGGATCACAGCCTGGAGTTCGGGCTGGGGGAGGGCTCCCCGTTGGCTCGGATCTACGAACTTGACGGCTGGGTGCTGCTTTTGGGAGTGGATCACAACAGCAATACGTCCATGCATCTGGGTGAGGACCGCGCCAATTTCCACGGCAAGCGCATCGTTACAACCGGTGCACCGGTAATGGTCGGGTCTCATCGCCGCTGGAAGCGCTTCAAAGATATCAACTACCACAGCGACGACTTCGATCGTCTGGGCAGAGATTTCGAACGGGAGTGTAAAGATCAGATCCGCAAGGGCAAAGTCGGCTACGCCCGGGCTCTGCTGTTTCCCCAGCGTCTGTGCGTGGATTTTTCCGAAAAGTGGTTGGAACGTAACCGCCGGTAAGGATTAATTCTCCCGGTTGCCGGCCCGATGCTGGAGGCTTTCGGAGAGAACACCTCGGTTCAGGCTACTCTGTTGAAGGCTAGTGATCGCAGGCGTTGTCCCCGGTCTGCAGATTTCCCTTGAGGTAGCTGTCCACCACGATATCGGGTGTCTCGGTGGGGGCGCCGCAGATCACCTGAATTCCCGCCTCCTCGAAGATCAACTGGGCCCTTTGACCCATACCTCCTGCGATGACCACTGTGACGCCTCGTTCTCTGAGCCACCGGGGCAGCAGACCCGGTTCATGGGCTGGAGGCGTAACATCCTCCCGACTCTGAATCGATTGATCCTCGATCTCGAACAGGGAGAACTGCTCGCTATGTCCGAAGTGCTGTGAAAGTTTTCCGCCGTATACAGGCATGGCAATTTTCATTTGTTCGTCCCTCCTTGAATCAATTTTTCAATTATACCGCCAAAATCCTCTTTTCCTCGACCATCCTGCAGAACGTAGGGCTGCCCCTGGTCCGTAGATGTAACGATCTCGGGGCGGATCGGGATTTTTCCGAGGAAGGGAACCCCCATCTCCCCGGCGGTCCGTTCGCCACCGCCCGAGGAAAAAAGATCGATCTTCTCGCCGCAATGCGGACAGACAAATCCGCTCATGTTCTCCAAAATACCCACAACCGGCATGTTGACCTGCCGGCAGAAAGTGATGGACTTTCGAATATCCAGGAGAGAGACCTCCTGGGGCGTGGTAACGATAATTCCCTGGGAGTTCTTCATGACCTGGGCAACGGTCAGCGGTTCATCCCCTGTTCCGGGAGGAGAGTCGATGAAAAGGTAGTCCAATTCTCCCCACTGCACATCGGCAATGAACTGTTTGATGGCCCCGATCTTCAACGGCCCCCTCCAGATAACCGCCGTATCCCGATCCTCCAGCAGGGCTGCCATGGATACGACCTTCATGTGCTCGCCGTAGGGAATCGGTATAAGGCGTTGCCCGCTCATCTTCACCGGTTCACCCTCCAAGCCCAACATCTTCACGGTACTGGGGCCATGAAGATCCACATCCATCAGGCCAACGGAGTAGCCCCTGTCAGCCATCGCGGCTGCCAGATTCACGGCAACGGTGCTCTTGCCCACTCCGCCTTTTCCACTCATGACCAGATACTTGTATTTGATCAGGGACAACTGCTCTTCGATTCGCCTGTCCTGCTCTTGGCGTTCAGCTTCCCTATCTCTAGCATTCGCATCCGACATCTGTATTTTCCTTCCTAGTGTTATCGATCATAAGATCGCAATTTTCGATCGAACAATCAAATGGTGATTGCGATGTCCTTCGTAATATCGCAATCCAGTGATTGCGATGTCCTTCGTAATATCGCAATCCGGCGATTGCGATGTCCTTCGTAATATCGCAATTTGCAGTCACAGAATCAAATGGTG
>CAZFMD010000079.1:2837-13598 GCA_964520025.1 uncultured Spirochaetaceae bacterium | reverse complement strand
TCCTTGATCTTGGTCAGCTGGGCCTTGTAGTCCACGTCCCCGGACTGGAACTCGAAGCTCTCCAACATGGTCTTGCCCCGCTTGGTCATGTAGTAGGCGAAGCCCTTGGCCAGGTACTCGGCATAGGCATTGCCCTTGTTGTAGAGCATGGTGAAGGTGTTCATGCCCAGCTCATCGACGGCATACCCGGCGATAACCGAGGACTGCTGGAAAGCCGAGGGCTGGAGCAGGAAGAAGTAGGGATTGGCCGGTCCCGGATTTTCCGGATCGTCAGGATCGAATCCCGGAGTGGTAGCCCGCTCATCCATGGCCCGGGACACCACCGGCACCATGGTCTGGGCCGCAACCGGGCTCACCGCCAGGGCGGTGTTGGAGATCAGGGAGCCGTAGACAGCGGCGACCTTGTCCTGAGTGGCCAGGCGGGTGTAGGCCTTGACCGCTTCGGTGGGGCTGAGCTTGCAGTCGTAGATCACCAGCTCCACCTGGCGCCCCATGATCCCTCCATCCTCATTGACCTCTTTGATGCGCAGGCGAGCACCCTTCTCCGCATCGGTGCCCCACTGGGCCGTGCCGGCGCTCAGGTCGGCGTACATCCCGACCTTGATCGGACCGGTTTCCTTTGGCTTGCAGCCGGTAAATATTAGGGCGAGCGAGCCTACAATCAGTATCAGAGACAGCATTAGAAGAACGGATTTTTTCATTTATTTCCTCCTTAGAAATTTGTTATTTATCCTTTCTCCGGACCACTAAGAGCATATACCAAGTCTTCCCGGGCGTGCAAGCGCTTGCGCCCCCGGGTCATGCGGGTCAAGCGTGGATCCACGGACAGCCGGCAGGAGCGGAGGAGCTTCAGAATCCCGGAGTTGTTCATGGGCACCGTAAGGATCACCGGCGCCTCATCCCCGGCCGATACCAGATCCGAGAAGGCCGATCGAAGCAGGGCACCGGCCGTTTCATCGTCCCGGGCGATCATGGGCCCCACCTGCACGGAGTGATACCCGCGGCGGTACAGGACAAACCCTCGCAGCCGGTGTTCCGGGGCGAAACAGACGAAACCCCTCCCGGGGTACTCTTTGACCAGATGAACCAGCAGGGCCTCTCGAACCGCCCCCTGGGCCTCGGCCTCCAGGTTCACGATCGCCTCCAAATCCCCGCCTCGAATCCGGCGGAGCTCCAGATCCTCCGGAGCTTCCAGCTGCGCCAGGGTATGCGCGGCGATCGTGCCCCGGGCCGTGCCGACCAGGAACTCGGGACGAAAACCCAGACGTCCGTACAGGGAAATCCCGTCCCGGGTGGCATCCAGCACGATCAGACCGCACTGCCGTTCGGCGGCGTGCTGCAGGCAGCGGGCCATGATCTGCCGGCCGACGCCCTGGTGCCGGCATCCTTCGGCAACGATGACCATGCCGATCCAGCAGACTCGATCGAATACAGAGGCGATGCCCGTCGCCACCAGCTGGCCCTCCCGCATCGCTTTGAAACTGCCCTCCGGCGACAGCTGGAGAAAGCGGCGCCAGTCTTCGGGCGTCTGATTCCATCCAAGGGCGTTTTTCAGCTCCATGGCCAGAGGAATGTCCGCTTCGCGAAGAGGTTGGATCTTGATACTCATACCTGCTTGCTCGATTATAGTGGAAATCGGATGCCTTTACATTCCCGCGGTTTAGGGGATAAGTTCAAATGAAGCAATATATGAGGAAAGATTTATGGCAGATTTAAAAGTGGTGGTAACCGACGACCGGTACGGCAGCTACGAAGAGGAAAACTCGATCCTCAAGGAAATCGGCGTATCCGTAGAAGTCCACGATCAGATGGATGAGGCGGAAACGATTCGGATCTTGAAAAACGCCGACGGCATCCTGGTGAACCTGCATCCCCTGCCGGCGGGGGTAATCGAGACGCTGGAGAAGTGCCGGGTGATCTCCCGCTACGGCGTAGGATATGACAACGTTGCCGTGGAGAGCGCAACGGCAAAGGGCATCTGGGTCGCCCGGGTTCCCGACTACTGCCTGGAGGATGTTTCCGATCAGGCTATGGCCCTACTGCTGGGTTGCGTGCGCAAGGTGGCCTTCAAGGATCGGCGCATCCGGACAGGGGGCTGGAACCTTCACAAGGAGCAGCCCAGCTACCGAATCGCCGGCAAGACCCTGGGCCTGGTGGGCTACGGCGCGATCGCCCGAACCCTGCACCGCAAGATGTCGGGATTCGGTCTGCAGCGGGTGCTGGTCTTCGACCCCTACCTCGATCCCAAGAAAATCTCGGAAAACGGCGCGGAATCGGTGCCCTTGCGTAGAGTGCTGAAGGAGGCCGACTACGTCTCGGTCCACGCTCCCCTGAATGAGGAAACCCGGGGCTTGATCGGGAGCCGTGAGCTGGCCCTGATGAAGAGCACCGCAATTCTGGTAAACACCTCCCGGGGACCCCTGGTTGATGAAAACGCGGTAGCCGAAGCCCTGGCCGGGGGGAAGATCGCCGCAGCGGGTTTGGACGTATTCGAATCGGAGCCCCTGCCTCCTGACAGCCCGCTTCTGAAGCTGGACAATGCGGTGCTTTCCGATCACGCCGGCTGGTACAGCGAGGAATCGGTGGCGGAGTTAAAAACCAAGGCCGCCCAGAACGTGCTGGCCGTGCTCAAGGGGGGCAAGCCGATCTACCCGGTGAATCACCCCGCTTCCAGCTGATCGTAGAACTCCCGGGGTTCGAGCTCCGCAAAATCCTCTACCTGGACGAGGAACTTCCGGATGTCGGCGCACAGGTGGCACTTGGAAAGATAGCCCGAAGGTCGCTCCCGGTAGCCCCGCTTCACGCGCCGCTATCGCCGGTCGCGGCTTCGCGGCCCGGCTCGGGGACCGTGAGTGTCACGGCGGTCCCCCCGCCCCGGGAAGAGTGGATTTCCAGAGTGCCGCCCAGCAAATGGGCCCGTTCCTGCATGCCCATCAAACCGAGCTTTCCGGAGGTCAGCAGATCGCTCGGGTCCCGAGCGGGGAATCCGATGCCGTCATCCTTGATCACGATGCGAATGCACTCCTCCTCCCTGCCCAGGCTTACCGTGCAGCCCTGCGCACGGGAGTGCTTCCAGACGTTGCGCAGCGCTTCCTGAACGATTCTGTACACCAGGAGTTGCTGTTCTGCGTCCAACGAGTATCGACCCTCAGTCGACTCAATTGCAATCCGGATTCCCTTCTCTCTCTGCATCTGTTCGCCCAGCTCCCGCAGGGCCGGGACCAGGCCCAGGTATTCGAGGATCGGGGGACGGAGGTATTGGATGAAACGGCGGATCCGCACCAGGGATTCGTCAATTTCTTTTCGTACATCTTCCAGAGAACCGGTGGTTTTCTCTCCCGCCGTACTCTGTCTGGAAATCACCGAATCGAGCTGACGGGAAAGAACCACAAGGGTTTGAATGGTATCGTCGTGAAGCTCCCGGGCGATTCGCTTGCGCTCCTCCTCATGGGCGCGCCCGATCTGCTCGGAGTACAGGCGCAGGCTGCGCTGCAGCTTGCGCTCTGCGCTGATATCCCTGGCAATATGGAGGAACGCTGTGGACTTTTCCTCTCCCAGCAGGCTGGAGGTGACCATGATTTCCGCCGGGTTCCCGTCATTCCTGATGATTTGCTGTTCGTACGGCTGTTTGAGCTCCCTGCGATCCAGGAGCGTTTTCATCACCTCCCGAGTCCGGTTGAGAGCTTCCTGGGGAAACAGCCGATCTATGGGCATGCCGATCATTTCCTCCTGTCCGTAGCCGGTGAGTTCCGAGCAGGCCGCGTTCGCCGAAACGATCCTTCCCTGCAGGTCCTGTATCCAGATCGCATCGTGGGCTTTCTCGAAGACCTCCTGGAAGCGCCTGCTGATACGCTGAAGCTCCCGGCGCACCGCCTCCAGCTTCAGTATGGTCTGCTCCCGTCTGCCAACCTCCCTGCGCCGCGATTCCAGCCAGATGTTGATCAATGCTCCCACCAGGATGGCCAGGCCCGTCTCGAGTCCTGCATCCAGCGGGTGAAGGGAGATGAACAGCACCCGGGGCAACATGGCTGCCAGGGTAAAAGCCAGGCAGAGGCAACCGCCCAAAAAACCGAAGACGTATGCAGCATAAATCACCGGCGCCAGAAAGAGGATTCTCTCCAATGCGTGTCGCTCCAGACCGAACAGGGAATATCCGGGAGATCGAATAAAGACCAGCAGCTGGGGGTAGTGCAAGAACAGGCAGATGAAAAACAGGAGGAGAATAATCCAGAAATGCGGTCGACGTAAAAAGGTGAGCTTCAATCTCAAGGCTCTGCCGCTTCCTCCCCTTCCATCCGGATCCAGTGATTCTTCAAGCAAAGCATCACCGCTTCCATACGGGAGCCCACAGCCAGCTTTGTAAAGATGTTGCGCCAGTGACTCTGAACGGTCCGGTCCGAGAGAGAGAGTTTATAGGCGATCTCCTTGTTTACCAGTCCCCGCGCTCCCAGCTCCACCACTTCCAGTTCCCGCGGCGTAAGTCGGTATTTCCCGCTCACCTCAGCCCCCGCATGCGAACGCAGACGCCCGAGCACGGTCTTCAGGACGCTGGGATGCAACACCGACTCCCCCCTGTAGACCGACCGCACGGATTTCAGAAGCTCCTCGCTTCTTATATTTTTCAGCAGATACCCTGAAGCACCGGCTTCCAGGATCGCCAGGATGAACTCCTCGTTGTCGTAGGCTGTAAGCACGAGGACACTCACCCGGGGCTGCTCGGCTTTGATCCGTTTCGTCGCCTCGATGCCGTTCAGTTTGGGCATGGCGATATCCATCAGGACGATATCCGGTTTGAGCCTGGCGACCAGGGCAACCGCCTCTTCTCCATCCGCGGCCTCTCCCACCACCTCCATGTCCCGTTCCTGCCGGAGGAGGTCTCTGATGCCCTCCCGGACCAGCAGGTGATCCTCCACCACGACGATGCGTATGCTTTTCATATCGATCTCGATTGCCATTATACCATGGACAATCTATACACTTCACGCCCCGCTTTGGCGTACGCCGAATGGCGTAGATCAAGACAGCACGACGGCGCCGGAAGAGCTCACGCCATCAGGCGCTTGCCGGCAACAACGGACACTCCTATCGTAGATACAGCGGAGGCAGAAATGAAACGAGTGCTGGTTGCGGATCCGGATTGCTCCTTCTTGAAAACGATCGGCATGATGCTGCGGGAAGAGTTCGATATCAGCCACGCGAGGACTCCGAAGGCCGTGCTGCAGAAGGCCAAGGAAGTGCAACCGGATGTGATCATCCTGGGATGTTTCGCGCCAAGGGGGCAATCCTTCACTCTGCACAACAAGCTGCGGAAAGAGGAGTGTACAGCCTCCATACCGATCCTGGTGGTCGACGTTCCTGCCCGGGATCACCTGCGCAAGGGGTGGAAGAGGACCGAAGGACTGCAGATGCAGGCTGAAGGGTACCTCTCCCGGCCACTGGACCCCCGCACGCTCAACAGCGAAGTCAAGCGTGTCATGGAGAGCAGGTCGGCGGGAATGCTCAACTGGGCCCAGATCCTCGAGCAAACCGAGCGTAACCTGCTCAAAGAGATGGACAGGTGGAACGGCAGCGCCCGCCATCCGTCTGCGGCCGACCAGACAGAGCAGCGCCAATCCCGCAGGAACCAGGCCGTAGAAATGAAGGTTTGAGGGGAAAAATCATGAGTTTCATCGAAACTATCCGTGAAAACGCGGCTCAAAATCCGATGAGCCTCGTCCTGCCGGAGGGGACAGAACCCCGGACCCTGCAGGCGGCACGGAAGATCCTGGATCAAGGTTTGGCTGCCTCGGTATCCCTGATCGGATGTCCGGCGGAGATCGAAAAGACCGCATGCGCGGCAGGTTGTGATCTTCGAGGTCTTCACCTCATTTACCCGGAATGCTGTGAGCAGAGGGAAAGCTTTGCAGCCGAACTGTACCGGCTGCGCAGACGCAGGGGCATGACCGTGGAGCAGGCCTGGCTGAAGATCTGCGATCCCCTGGGTTTCGCCGCCATGCTGGTGCGCATGGGTCAGGCCGACACCCTTGTGGCTGGAGCGCGAAGTTCGACGGCCGCGGTGCTGAAGGCGGTTTTCACGATAATCGGTCTAAATCCGGATGTGGAGGTGGCCTCCTCCTTCTTCATCATGCATCTGCCCGACTCGAAATGGGGCGAAGAGGGGCATCTGCTGTTCTCCGACTGCGCCACCATCCCCAATCCCGATTCGAGACAGCTGTCTGAAATCGCCCTGGCCGCGGCCGAGTCCTTTCAGACTCTTCTGGGAGCCGAGCCAAGAGTGGCCATGCTGTCATTTTCGACCTTCGGCAGCGCCTCAAACGATATGGTAGAGAAGGTAGCCGAGGCGACTGCCATGGCCAAAACGAAACGCCCCGATCTGCTGATCGACGGTGAGATGCAGCTGGACGCTGCTCTGGTACCGGATGTGGCAAAGAAGAAGGCCCCGGACTCACCGGTAGCCGGACGGGCGAACGTGCTGATTTTCCCCGACCTGAACTCGGGAAACATCGGCTACAAGCTGGTCCAACGCTTGGCCGGAGCCAAAGCGTACGGCCCTTTTCTCCAGGGCACGGCCAAAGCGGTAAGCGACCTGTCCAGGGGTTGTTCGGTTGAGGATATCGTCAACACCGCGACGGTTACACTGGTGCAGGCGGCTCGCCAGAAGCAGGCTGTGCAGCGAACTCCCAGCCGGTTGGGACTCACCGCAGGGGTGAGCCATAATTAATATAGCCTCAAGCCCGCCTGGCAGACAACAAACGGGCTTGAGGCGCTTTTCTTTCCAAAGCGACTGTTATCTTCCCTCGGTACCCTCGTTCAGCAGATACTTGGCCACTACGGATTGGAGGCTGCACTGGGCTTTCTTGCCTTGTTGGATCAAACGGAGCGCCTCCAGATCCGATTCCCACATCACATCCCCCGGAGCGACCACGCAAATGCTCGCCGGTTCGTATTTGGCGAGCAGTCTGTTCTCCTTGAAGTAGTACAGCTCCTCACTCTGGCTCGTCGAATAGGCCCGCATAAAAGGAGGAATCTCGTTCGGCTTGAACCAGAGCTTGATCTCCCGCTCCGCCTCCTCGTCGGTAGCCGAGGCGTGGATCAGGTTGTCCATGCGTTCTCCGATCTCCCGGCCCTCATCGTCCTTCAGGGTCACGATCGTTCCCAGGGAGCGGATACAGCCCGGCTTCTGCTCTCGGGCAATGTGGGGATTGGTCGGCCCGGATACATCCCGTACTTTTTTTACAGCATCGGGGCCCTGATAGACGATGGCGATCACCCGCTGACGGTGCGGTTTATCGGCATAGTGGATGCAGCCGGTGATGTATTCGATCAGAGAGGGATAGAAGACCTTGCCTCTATGCTCCTCATAGTGGACCTCGGCGAGCATGCGGGTTACATGAACCACCTTGGTTCCTGCGTAGATCAGGTCCGTGTGAAACTCGGATAGTTGAGAAAGCACATACCCGGTCAGGGAGTTTTTCAATGCATCCGGCTTGATCAATGCCAGGGTCTGCTCCAGCTCTTTTTTGTGCACCTTCGATCCTCCTAGTTACTTGAAATTACCAATCTTGTGGCGATCAGACCGGCCAGCACGGCTACATCTTCCAAGCGCAGGAAGTTGACGATATCATCTTCGAAGAGGATGTTCGCCTCCGCCGGGAACTCCTCGTCTCGGGCATGAAGCACCACCACCCCCCGGATCTTCGGCAGGATATCGAACCGAAAGGCGGCATCACCAATCTGCTCTTCGTGCCAGCCGAGACTTCGGCAGGCCCGACGGAATTCGGGGACATTCTCACCAAAGCGACGGGCGATACGCCGGGGTCCCCGCTTCTGATAGGTCGGGTCATAAAAAGCTCCGCCTGGCAGATTTTTAAAGGCCACCAACTGCCCCTTGACAGGCCTGGGCTCCTGGGCCAATAGGTAGTGGAAGATGAGAATCCTCTCCACAAGGGGAAGATCCGCCGGCGTAATATCGATGCCAGCCTCTCCATCCATCCGCAGCTCCACCCGGGAACCGAAAAAGGCGAGCCGGATCGTAGGTTCGTTCAGCACGGCTCCCGCGCGTTCGCATAGAGAGGCAAGCTCCTCCGGGCTTCGCCCGCGCAGTTGCTCACTGGCTTTCTTGTAGGCTATTTGGTAGGCGGCCTTCATGCCGCCGGGTTTTTTTTGATCCATCTTTTGATACCTGCCGCGATTAGAGTGCAACCGTACCATAACCACGGCTGCGAGGCTATTTTTACATTACCGGGGTGCGCTTGGCAACCGTTTGGATACAGAATCACAGATTTACATTCCCTTGATCAGGCCGCAGGCTGTATACTACCCTACAAGGCATGAATAATCCCACACGCATCTATGTGGCCGCAACCCGGCAGAATGACGGAAAGACCACAACCGCTCTCGGGCTTCTCGAAGCGTTCAGCGAGTGTTATCCCGAGATCGGCTACATCAAGCCTGTGGGACAGCAGGTCAAGCTGATCGGGGAGCGCGAGATCGACAAGGACGCAACCCTGATGAAGGATGTGTTTCACATCGGCAGTCCCCTCTACGACATGAGCCCGGTGGCGGTTCCCAGGGGTTTCACCGAGGAGTACATACTCAAAGGAGACGTGCACAAGCTCACCGAACGCATCCGCCAGGCCTACCAAAGGGAAAGCGCGGAGCAGCGCTTCATGATGATCGAGGGCACGGGGCACGCCGGGGTGGGTTCTGTCATAGATCTGTGCAACGCCGCGGTGGCCAAGATGCTTGATGCCCCGGTTCTGATCGTCACATGCGGCGGAATCGGTCGCCCCATAGATGAGGTGATGCTCAACAAAGCGGTGTTCGATAAATACGGGGTCAAGGTCCTCGGGGTGATCGTCAACAAAGTAATCCCGTCGAAATACGAGAAGATCAACAAGCTGGTACGTCTCGGTTTCGAGAAAAACGGAATCGAAACATTCGGGGTGATTCCCTTCTCTCCTCTCTTGTCGAGTCCCACCCTGCGCCAGCTGCTGGAGGATATCCGGGGAGAGTTGCTCAGCGGGGATGACGACAATCTCGACGTGATCGTCAGCAAAATCCTGGTCGGGGCAATGGCCGCCCACGAAGCCTTCGACTTCTTCAAAGGGGATGTGCTTCTGGTTACTCCGGGAAACCGGGAGGACCTGATCCTGGCTGCGGTTTCCTGTAATGTTCCCGGTATCCGGGAGGACTACAATGTACGCGGAATAATCCTGACCTGCGGGATCTGGCCGAACCAGACGGTGCTCAAGATCCTCCAGCAGGTAGGGGTCCCCGCCTTCCTGGTTAAGGACGACACCTTCACCACCGCACAGAAGATCAACAGCCTGATCATTAAAATCCGGCCTCAGGACACGGAGAAGATCGCCACGGTGAAACGGATGATCAAGGAGTACGTGGATATAGACCTCTTGTTGGAGCGTCTGAGCACAGACAGAGAGTAGCGGACTCGGCTCCGAGAGCGAGTTGCGCACCCGGGCCCTCTACATGTTCAGCATCTGTTCGACCAGCAGGGCCCACTCCTCCCGCAGGGTGAGTTCGGAACGCATCCGCGGTTTACACGTGCTCGATATCGGTATGGCCCGAGATTTCCGAGTTTGTCGTGCACAGGTCATCAACGCTGAACTCATGAACATTCCCATGCCCCGTCAGCCTGCAGAAATCCCGCAGCTCTTCCGTGCAGACCTTTAAAAAATTCTCTACCCGCTTGGCCGAGGTGTTTATGTTCAGTCGTGCGCGCAGCTGCGGATCCTGGGTCGTGCAGCCCACCGGGCACTGTCCGGTGTTGCAAACCCGGTATTGCTGGCAGCAGCAAGCCATGAGCGCCGCCGTACCGATGGCTACCGCGTCCGCCCCCATGGCCAGAGCCTTGATGAAATCCGAGGATATCCTCAAGCCCCCGGTAATCACCAGGGACACATCCTTGGCACCCGCAGCATCGAGGACCTTGCGAGCCCGATGCAGGGCATAGATCGTCGGGACCGAGGTTGCATCCTTCACGACCTTGGGTGCGGCCCCGGTCG
Organism: uncultured Spirochaetaceae bacterium; assembly: GCA_964520025.1. Taxonomy (GTDB): domain Bacteria; phylum Spirochaetota; class Spirochaetia; order SZUA-6; family DRHE01; genus JAFGQJ01. Next base: position 3,573 of record CAZFMD010000079.1, on the reverse strand, counting down.
CCCCGGGCCGCCCGTCTATCGTAATGAAATCCGGTTCAGCGAACAGGGCGAACTCCAGATCCTTCTCGATATGCCCTGCAGCTACCTTGATTCCGATCGGCCGACCGTCGCTGCGCTCTCTCAGCTCTCCAACAAGTTTGCGTAGATCGCCCCGGTTTTTGATCTCGGGAAAACGGGATGGGCTGATGATATCCTCCCCTTGGGGAAAACCCCGCACCTCGGCGATCTGCTCAGTCACCTTGGCTCCGGGCAGATGGCCGCCCATTCCGGGTTTCACCGATTGGCCGAACTTGATTTCCAGGGCGTCACAGCGGCGCAGATTCTCATCGGTGACGCTGTACTTGTTGGGCACATACTCGAAAATATACCTGTAGGCAGCCTCCATCGATTCCCCTAGTATGCCGCCCTCTCCGGAGCACATCGCCGTTTTCACAGCGGCGCTCCCCCGAGCCAGAGCGATCTTCACCTCCCTGGAAAGCGCCCCGAAGGACATGTGGGTGATGTACACCGGGGTTTCCAGGACCAGGGGCTGTCGTGCTGCCGGCCCCAGGATGGTCTGCAGCTTTACCGCTGCATCCTTGTCCAGGGGAAAGCGCGCCAGCTGCGCTCCTTTTACCAGGATATCGTCCCAGGAAATCACCGGTTTGCGGGTACGCATCGGTTCGATAAGGGAAGCACCGGTTTCCGCCATGGAGTGGATTGCGGCCATGTTTGTTTCAAACTCATCGGCGAAGCG
>CAZFMD010000079.1:0-2737 GCA_964520025.1 uncultured Spirochaetaceae bacterium | reverse complement strand
CCGGCGCCCTCCGACTGAACCAGGTGGTACCCGTTCTTACCGGTACCACAGACCGGACATTCCCATCCGGGGGGCAGTTCCTCCCACCGCTCCTCGTGCCTCTCCTCGTCGTGGATATAACCGCACACCTCGCACACATGCTGGGCCATCGTCTGTTCCTCCTCCTGGTTACTTGCCCTATTATAAGGGCCGGCGGATTGTTGTAAACAGACCCACCTTACTATACACTCTGCGGTATGCTTCGTACGCATCGGGTCAAAGCCGCAGGAGCGCTGCAGTTCATCGAGCCTCGCTTTGTCCCGTGGGCGTACACCTTTATGCGCCTGATCTGCCCGGCCTACATGCGATTCGTCGAAGGAATATCGAAAATCGAAACTGCGGGAATCGAGCATCTGATCGGTGCTTTTCAACGGTTCTACGGGAAAAAAGCCAGAGTCCTGGTGGTGTTTCGGCACGCATCGCTGCACGACGCCCCGGTCATGGCCTGCCTTTTCTGCCGCCGCCTGCCCGCGGCGGCCAGAAGGATGGGAGAAAGATTGGGAGGTAGAGGGCATGCTCACTTCCTCTACGGCCGGGGGGTTCTGAACTGGGCCGGGGGCGGGGCGGCCTTCCTCTTTCCCAGGATCGCCGGCATTCCGGTGATGAACCGGAAGTACGACGCCCGGAGCATGCGGGCCATCCGCCAAACCCTGACTGACGGTTCCTTCCCGATCTGCCTGGCCCCGGAAGCTCAGGTCACCTACCACAACCACAGGCTGGGCCCGATCGAAGCAGGTACGGCCCGTCTGGCCGCCTGGTGCCTGGAGGATCTTGAGCATCAGGGCAGAGATGAGGAGATCCTCATCCTTCCGGTGGCCTGCCACTATCTGTATCGGAATCAGCCGGAGCTGCTGTTTGACCGGATCATCGAGCGGATCGTGAGCAACGCCGGCCTGCGCCCTCCCTCCGCTCCATCCCGCTACGAACGGCTGATCGAGCTGACCGAAGGGCTGTTGGAACGGATGGAATCCTTCTACGCACGATTCTTCACAATCGAAAAGCCCGGGCCGAGAGAGACATCCCTCCGGGAGAGGATCGAGCGGGTTTGCCGGGCCGCCCTGCGGGTTCCGGAGACCTTCATGCAGATCCGACCCGAAGCGGATCTGCTGTCCCGTGTGCTCACCGTGCGGCAGCGGGGCTGGGACTACCTGTTCCGCTCCGACCTGCCGGCGGATGGTCAGAACGCTGCGCTGGATCGAGCGCTGATGGATCGCATCGCCGATGAGGCCTATCAGCACCTGCGCCACAACGAGCTTGTCGATGTGCTGGAATACGTGCAGCCGGAATACATCAGTCCCGAGGCATCTGTGAACCGCCTGATCGAGTACGCTCTCACTCTCAACGACGTGATCAACCGCTTGATGGGCGGAAACATCTCCTCCCGCTACAGCCCCCCCGGCAAGTGCGTCCGAATCGGGATCGGCGAAGCGATCAAGGTGCGGGAACTGTTTCCCCTGATCCCGGGAGGGCGGCGGGGCCGCTGTGATGGCTTGATGAAGGTGATTGTCTCTCGGCTGGAGCAGCTGTCTGAGGAGCGCTGAGGGACCGCGGAATCAGCGGGAGTAGAACTCCACAACCTGCCCGATATCGCACTCCACCGGGATCTCCTGCCTCTTGGGCAGGCTCAGCAGGGTAGCTTTCAACTCGTCTTTGGATACCTCCAGATACACCGGCGGAAGAGCCTGACTGAGAGCTTCCCGGAAACAGGCCAGTTTGCGGCTTCGCTCCTTGACCTGCAGGGTATCCCCCGGTTTCAGCTGGTAGCCGGGGCTCTTGACCTTGAGGCCGTTGACCTGGAAGTGCTCGTGGCTGACGTACTGCCTGGCGGCGTATATCGTTCTGGCCAGGCCCGCCCGCAGCACACAGGCATCCAGGCGGGTTTCCAGCATGCCGAACAGGATCTCCCCGGTGTTTCCATGCTTGCCCATGGCTTTCTTGAAGGTGTTGCGCAGCTGCTTCTCGGCAATGTTGTACTGGTAGCGCAGGCGCTGTTTCTCCAGAAGCTGCCTGCCGTAGTCCGACATCTGGCGCCTCCGGGAGCGGAATCGCGGCTCGCCGGGTCCCCCCTTCTTGCGCTGCATTACCTTGGCCGCCTTGGGCGTAAGGGGGATTCCCACCCTGCGGGCAAGCCGGACCTTGGGTCCTGTATAGTTCATAGAGATGATCTCCTCGTTCTCACTAAAAAAGTAGGATATAAGCTACTAACTGGAAGGGTGAATCGTCTACCCTAACCCGCCTCACTGGAGCGGGCCCAACGATTGATACCGGCCTCGGTAGCGTATCTGTCGATCTCCGCCAGCTCCTGCTCTGTGAATTCGAGGTTGTCGAGAGCCCCGACGTTCTCCTCCACCTGCTCGGGCCGGGAGGCTCCGGCCAGCACGGTGGTGATCCGGGGATCCCGCAGGCACCAGGCCAGGGCCATCTGTGCCAGGCTCTGGCCCCGCCGGCGGGCGATCTCGTTCAGCGACCGAACCCTGCTCAGGTTCTCCTCACTCAGATATTCCTTGGGGAAGTAATGAGCCGCCTTCACGGCCCTGGAATCCTCGGGGATTCCGTTCAGATACTTGTCGGTGAGCATGCCCTGGGCCAGGGGAGAGAAGGTGATGCAGCCGATCCCCTCCTTTTCCAGAACATCCAGCAGGCCCTGCTCGATCCAGCGGTTGAGCAGCGAGTAGGAGGGTTGGTGGATCAGGCAGGG
>CAZFMD010000078.1:0-13602 GCA_964520025.1 uncultured Spirochaetaceae bacterium | reverse complement strand
CTCGAGCCGTTCTACCAGGAACTGACCCGATGCCTCTGTGCCCACCTGCCCCAGTCCGGTAATGGCGGTCTCGGCTATTCCGTCGTCCCGATGATCCACGTAGTCAAGCAGACGGGATTCGAGCCCCGGCGAGTCGATAGCGGCGAGATAGCGGATGCAGGCCACGATCACCCGGCTGTCCTGGAGCCGTTCCTCGGCCAGCAGGGCGGCGGCCGCCCCCTCCGCATCCCGGATCTTCCGGGCGGAGAAGTAGTCCAGAACCGCTTTGCGCACCTCGAAGTTCAGGGATTCGGCGAACAGCACCGTAAGCTCCTCATTGAGAGACTGTTCCTCGCTATCGGCGATACTCTTGATGACTTTGAGTACCTCCGTGTCGATGCCGAAACGCAGTACATCCCTCCACTGCTCCACGATGGGCCGATCTTCCTGAACCCAGCCGACAGGCTGGACGAGCAAGACCAGGAAAGCGGCCAGAATCAGGGTCCACAGGGTTTTCATCTCGTTTTCCTTCTCCTCAAGAGCTCTTTCACCACCTCCACCCCCAGCAGCCTGTACATACCCAGCAGTACAACTGCGGCGCCGAGTGCTTCAGCCAACAGCAAGAATAGATTTCCCAGGGAACTGCCCGGCCGCCATAGAGAACGGCTCAGTCGGTTGAACAGCAGAATGAAGCCGATAAGGGGAAGCAGGGAGGCGGCCATCCTGCCCACGGTCTGGAAAATCACAGTTCCACTTAATTGCCCCAGCGCCTTGCGGGTCCAGATCAGCAGCAGGATGAACCCGACGGTAAAGGCGATCGAATTGGCGACCGCCAGACCGGTGACCCTCAAGGCGGTTTGTCTCAGCCACAGGGAAAGCAGGATGTCGGTGACGCTCACCACCAGGGCGGCGATCAGGGGTTTCTTGAAGTCGTGATTCGAATAGAAGAATCGCTGCAGGAAGGTGAATCCGCCCAGGCTGAACAGCCCCAGGGAATAGCCGGTTAGAACCCGGGAGGTACGCAGGGTACCCAGGGCGGTGAAGGCCCGCCGTTGCAGGGCCACGGCGATGATCTGTTGCCCCAATAGTATATACACCACGGCCGCGGGAATCAGCAGCAGCATGATGTAGCGCAGTCCGTAGCTTACCGTTTCACTGAGGGCCTTGTTGTCGCCCCGGGCCGCCTGGCGGCTCATGCGGGGGAACAGCACCGTGATGATCGAAATCGAGAAGATCCCGAAGGGCAGCTGAAAAAACACCAGGGCGTAGCTCAAAGCGGACGTGCTTCCGTCCTCCAGGCCGCTGGCCAACAGCACGGCAACCTGCTGGGTAATGGCAAAGATGGCCGCCGAACCCAGCACGGGCAGCCAGGCTCTGAGCACTCCCCGGAATCGTTCGTGCCCGAAGGCAAGATCCGGTTTGAAATCGTATCCCAACTTCAGGAAGCGGGGCAGCTGGCAGAGGATCTGGGCGATTCCCCCGCTCAACACCCCGATCACCATCGAGTAGATGCCCAGCCAACGGAAAAACAACAGGGTGGCCGAGATCACGCACACGGAAAACAGCACGGGGGAGAGCGCCGGGATCACGAAGATACCGTGGGAATTGAGCACGGCCATCAGTACCGCACTCAGGCTGATGAACAACAGGTAGGCGAAGACCCAGCGGAACAGGCTCACAGAGAGCTCCATCTTCTCAGGGCTGGGAAAGGCAAGCAGGATCCCTACGACCTGCCGGGCGAACAGGGCGCAGAGCAGCACCAGGGGGATGAGGATTACCAGCTGCAGGGAGATCACCTTTCTGGTAACCCGCCGGGCCTCCTCCCCCGATTGATCTTCGACCAAACTGGCGGACAGAGAGGGAATGAAGGCGGAGGACAGAGCCCCCTCGGCCATGAGCTTGCGCAGATTGTTGGGAATCGTGAACACCGCGTTCCACACGTCGGCCGTGCCGGAAGCGCCGAAAAGGGCGCCGATCACGGCGATGCGGGCGAATCCCAGCAGCCTGGATAGCAGCGTACAGGCCATGACCAGCACGGTCACCGTAGTCCGGCTGCGGATTGGTTCGTTCTCCCGAGGTTCTAACAATTGCTGATCCACCTCATCCAGTCTGATATTCGGCATATCAGGGGTCCCCGTTCAGCTCGATTTGGCCGGCTGCGCGATCTGCCGAAGGGTCTTTGAGGCGTTGCCTGGAGCTCCTCTCGGCGCGCCGGCCGTAGCGTTCCAGGTAGCTCGCCTTGAAGCGGGGAAACGTCCCTTCCCTGATCGAACGCCGGATCGAAACGATCAGCTCCTGTATGAAGGCCAGGTTGTGCCGGGTGGTGAGCATGGCCGCCAGGATCTCTTTGGTTTTGAACAGATGGCGCAGATAGGCCCGGGAGTAACGGCGGCAGATGGGACAGGAGCACTCCGGGTCGATCGGCTGGCGGTCCAGCTTGACCGCTTCGGTCTTCAGGGACAGAGGCCCGCGGGAGGTGAAGGCCTGGGCGTTACGGGCCGTGCGGGTCGGGAAGACGCAGTCGAACATGTCGATGCCCTGCTCCACGGCCTCCAGTATATACTCGGGTGTTCCCACCCCCATGAGGTAGCGGGGATAGGGATCGGGAATCAGTTCCGCGCTCAAAGCCAGGGTATCCCGGAACACCGAGAAGCTCTCCCCTACCGAGAGCCCGCCGATGGCGTAACCGGGCAGGTCCAGCTCCAGCAGCTGTTCGGCGCTGCGTTTGCGCAGATCGGCGTAGAAGTTACCCTGGATGATCCCGAATAACTGCCCCGCGACGGCCGGATCCGAGGTGAGCCAGCGGGTTTTGCTTCTCTGTGCCCAGCGGGTGGTGCGTTCCACCGCCTCCAGTGCCTCCTTCTCCCCGATTCCCGGCGGGGTGCAGAGATCCAGCGGCATGAGAATATCGCTTCCCAGGACCCGTTGTATGTCCACTACATCCTCCGGGGTCAGCTGAAAGCGGGATCCGTCGATGTGAGAGCGGAAGATCACACCCTGTTCCTCTACTTTGCGAAACGGTGCCAGGGAAAAAATCTGGAATCCCCCCGAGTCGGTCAGGATATTGTGCTCCCAGGACATGAAGCTGTGAAGCCCGCCGCTTTGCTCTAATACCTCCAATCCGGGGCGCAGGAACAGGTGGTAGGTATTTCCGAGAATGAGATTGACGCCCAGATCTTCCAGCTGTTCATTCGTGATCGCTTTGACGGTTGCGTTGGTGCCTACCGGCATGAACACGGGAGTCTGTACAGAGCCATGGGGCAGCTCGAGCAGCCCGGTTCGGGCTTTGGAATGAGGATCTTGCTGATGAACCGTAAAAAGCATGGCGGGTTTATTCCAACCTGATCAGGTCCGTGCTGTTCTGAGAGCCAGACCGCCCACGACCAGAAAAAGCACGAAGGACAACCCGGCTCCGGCCAATGGAGGAAGGAGCCCGTTTTTCGCCAGGATCACGGCTACCATCTGAGCCACGTAGTAGATCACGCTAACCAGTAGCGCTGTCAACAGATTCATCAACAGCACGTTTCTCTTGAAACGCCCCCCCATGCCCGCGGCGATCAATACGACGATAAAGGGACTGGCGGCGAAGAAAAACTTCTTGTAGTACTCGGTAAGGGCCCCCCTGTAGGGTAAACCGGCTCTTTTGAGCTTAGCGATCCACTCCCGCGCCTCCGTGCCTCTCATCTCCTCGACGTCCCTGGTGGTTTTTCGAAAAGTCTCCGGCGCTTCGGTAAGTTCGGTAGCCTCATACAGCGCGCTGCGCTGCAGCACGACGGTCTGCCCGCTGTCCTCCCAGAGGTAGCGACGGCTGTTGTGCAGGATCCAGTGTTTTCCATTCCATTCGGCCCAATCCGCGTCGATGCGGGACAGGAAACCGTTGTTCTCCCCTCTCTCCAGGACCATCAGATCGGTCAGGGTCTGCTTCTTATCGTTGTAGTAATTGACCTGATATATCGTGTAGGTATCCGCGCTGATCACCGTCACATTCGTATTGCTGTAGCTGATCTCCTGACGCACCGCAGCCCGGAACATCTGGTTTTTTCGGATGAAGGAGTCTATCACCACGTGCTGTTCGAAGAAAAAACTGAATACGCTCAGGGCCACGCCGAGAAGCACAAAAGGAAGCACCAGCCGGAAAAGACTGATGCCGGAGCCGAGAATCGCGATCAGCTCGTTGTTCTTGTACAGTATGCCAAGGGTAAAGGCCGCTGAAAACAGAAGACCCGGCGGAATCGCGTAGGATAGACATTTCGGCAGGTAGTAATAGGCGATGGTGAGAATTTGCTGCAGGCTCGTCTCGTGGGCCAGATAGCGCCATAGGTTGGCAAACAGGTCCAGAAGCTGGACGACCAGGACGAAAAACAGAACGGAAACTAAAAGTACAAGAATAAAGGTGGATAGGATCATCCGGTAGATGGTCTTCATTGTCTCATCCTGAGCGTGAGCATGGCGGTAGCGACCACAAAGACAACCAGATTGGGAAACCACATGGCGAAAGCCGGGGGCAGCTCCAGGCGAATACCGAGAGTATGGCCGATCAACAACAACCACCAATACAGGGAAGCCATGAGCAATCCGATCCCGAAACCCACGGCGCGGCCGCTTTTTCGTGCCAGCAGGCCTACTGGAAAGGCAAACAGCACGAAAACGACGCAGGCAAAGGGGATCGAGAACTTCTTGTGGAACTCCAGACGATACAGCTGAAGGTTGCGGTCAACGAACTTACGCTCCCGGTTGCGGGTAAAAACGTTGTAGGCACCGGAGAGATTCGTCTGTCTGGTTGAGTAGAGCTCCGGGCTGCTGGGAGCGAAGTCCCGAAGGTAGCGCAGCTCCATTACCAGGTCGAAGTACTGTGCCTCGCTCTGCCTGTCCTTCTCGGCTACCTGCCGCCTGTACTGTTGGTCCATCACCTGGATCTCCCTCCACACGTCGATGGAGCGCATCTCTCTGGGTCCTGGATTGATGAAACTGGCGCTGAAATCCTTCAGAAGGATGTTGTAGATCATCGACTTCGCCCTGGTGAAATCGTAGGTGTCCGCGGCCGAGGCGTCCGACACGTGGATGAACACATCGTCGAGCCTGATGGAAATAACCCCCTTCTGATCGCGGCCCTCCTGCAGAGTTCCCGTCTGTGCGGTGATGATCCGTTTCTCCTTGTCCTCTGTCTTGTCGATGATCGTGATGTTCCTGATCACGTTTTCCCGTATCTCCCCTGTGACGATTACCGTATCCTGGTAACGCTTCACCGAATAGGGTTCCAGCTCGATGCCGGGATTTGTATAAAGAATCTTTCTGTACATGCTCCCCAACCGTATATTGCCCAGAGGCAGGAAATAGTCGTTCATGACGAATGATATCAGGAAGAGCAGTGCCCCTGCTATCAGGAGGGGGAACAGGATCCGGTACTGGGCCAATCCGCTTGCCCGAAAGGCGAGGATCTCGTTGTCCGAGGAGAACCGGCCCATGGCCATGAGAGAACCCACCAGGGCGCCGAAGGGAAGCGAAAGCGCCAGAATCGAGGGCAGGGAGAACACGATAAAGCGAACCACATCGCCAAAAGGCACCTTCTTGCTGAAAATCTCTTCGGCCAACACGAGCAGCTGGTTGATGAAGAAGGTACAGAAGAAGAACAGAAAGGCTACAGCAAAGGAAATGAGAAACTCGTTGAGGATGTATCCATCTATTGTACGAATCCCAGGGATACGGACCATCGGCTTCAGCGCTCTATTCTATGCCGCCTGAGCCGTCTAGAACAAGGGATTCATTCAGGATGGATATACCCGAACCCAGAGTGCCGAAGAACAGGTTGGGAGCGGCGTAGGTCACGGAACTGATATCCAGCGCAGATAGGCCCTGAGACAGCCCGATCTGCTCCCACCGCTCTCGCTGCGGCAGGTAGCGGGAAATCCCTCCGCCGAAGGTCCCAAAGTACAGACCGCTATCGGCCCGCAGGGCGCACAGCACCCAGTCATCGGCGATTTCACCAGAATCCTTGCTGAAATGCTCGATTTTGTTCTCCTTCCGCTTCCAGCGGTACAGGCCCTCCCCGTAGGTCCCGATCCAGAGCGTATCTTCACCCTCGGGCAGCAGGGTAATCACATTTCGAGCCTGCAGGTCGGAATTGATGCTGTCGAAGCTGAAGATATCACCTGTTTTCAAATCCAGAATGATCAGGCCCAGGTTCAAGGTACCTATGAGCAGGTGATCCTTTCCGGCTGCCAGGCTGTTCACAAACTCACCCGGAAGCGCACCCCACCTGATCCGCTCCCACCTGTCGCCTTTGGATCGCCACAAACCTCCTCCCAGGGTCCCCACGTACAGGGTACCCTCCACCTCACAGAGTGCTTCCACCTTCTCATCGAAGAATCCGACCTTCTGCCACCTGGAGCTCGACTTGGTGTACTGGTACAGGCCCTGGTAGGTACCGATCCATACCTTGTTGGGGGTTATCTCAATGCTACGAACCGTTCTGGGAACCAGGCTCCTGCCGCCGGTTTCGAATACCGTGGCGCTGCGCTGACCGATCGAATAGCGGCTGATGCCCCCGTTCCAGGTCCCGATCCACAGATCGTCCCCATCCACCTGCACTACGGAAATATTGGCGTCATTCAATCCGAACTGCTCGGGGCGTAGCTCCGTCCAGCTCAGACGCTTGGACAACCGTCGCACCATAGGTTCCTGTGTACCCTGCCCCTGTTGCGAGTTGTCCGCGCTCCGGTAGTTGAGCAGGAAAACCCGTGCGCTTTCGGCATCGCCGCGGTTGAACAGGGCGATCTGGGCCAGGCGGATCCACGCCTCCGCCGCTACCTTCCCCCCCGAGAGATTCACGAGTTGCAGATACGAGTGATAGGCCCGATCCAGGTCACCGGCCTCATAACTCAGCCGGGCCAGCAACCGGTACGCCTCCACGGTCTGCTCGGCCTCCAAGCCGCGGGAAGAATCCTCCAGCAGCTGTTTCAAGTAAAACATAGCCAGGCTTGAATCCTCCTGGGCCAGGGCGATCCGAGCCTGTAAAAAACGGACCTCCGGGTGAGCGGGATCGGCCACTGTCATGAGAATCTGTCTGGAGATTTCGTAGCGGCCCTCTCGGAAATGCCCCCCGGCCGAAGCCAGCCGGCGCATCAGGATCTGTTGTTCGCTCTCAACGCTGGAAGCCTCCTGCCTGGATTGTTCGATCTCCGCAGCTGCAGGGCTATCCGGCACCGCGCCTTGAGTCCCGCAGCCGGTGAGCGCAGAAATGGCGACCAGGAGGATGAACAGCCTCAGGATCGGTACCAGGAGGAATGCAGATCGCTTCATTCAACTGCCCGTGGAACCGAATCCCCCCTCGCCCCGCTCACTCCGGTTCAAGGAATTTTTCAGACGAAACTCCGCCTGAACGACCGGGGCGAAGATGATTTGGGCGATCCGATCTCCCCTCTGTACCTGAAAGGGTTCGTTTCCGAGGTTGACGAGGATGACCTGGAGTTCTCCCCTGTAATCCGAATCAATGGTTCCCGGTGTATTGAGAATGGTAACGCCGTGTTTGACGCTGAGACCGGAACGGGGCCGTACCTGAGCCTCGTATCCCGGGGGGATCTCGAGTCGCAGGCCCGTGGGGATGCGTTTCCACCGCCCCGGCGAGATGGTGATCGGCTGTTGCTCCGGAATATCGGCATGCAGATCGGCCCCGGAGGAGCCTTGGGACTGGTAGTGGGGTAGCAGATCCGGTGAGGAGCAGCTGCAGGATATCGGTACTCGTTTCATCTCAAAGGTGGAGCCTTAGAAGGTGTAGCTGTGTCGGGGTAAGCTCTTGAGCTCCCGGCTCCCGTAGGCAAGCAGGTTGAAGTTGTCCGGGTGGATCCGCTTCTCGATGATGGACATGATGTCCCGGCGACTGATCTGCCCCAGGAGTTGGAGGGACGTGTCGTACTCCACAGCTCTTCCGGTCAGATGAAGCTGGCGGAACAGCCGCTTCATGCGATTTTCCATATCCTCCCGTGCCAGGATCATGTTTCCCCGCAGCTGGCTCTTGGCGTCCTGGATCTCCCTCTCCGTGGGGGGCTCTCGGTGCAGTCTAGCCAGCTCCTCGTTAATTGCATCCACAAGGTCGGGCAGCAGGGAGGGAATGGTATTTGCGTATATGGTCCACAGAGAGACATCCGTGAAGTAGGTTCGGAACGAAGACACGGAATAGCACAATCCCCGGTCCTCCCGCAGGCGCTGGAACAGGCGTGAGCTCATGGATTCCCCAAACAGGGTGTTGAAAACCAGATCGCTGTAGTACTCCTCGATCTCTGTGGTAGAGGGGTAGCTGGTTCCGGTGTACAGGTGAACCTGTTCGAACTTATCTGGAATTGCCTGCCACTGCAGCCGCGCAGCGGGCAGGTCGCGGCGCACCGGCGCCCGGCCTCTGCGGTTCTCGTTGAAGGTTGGCGACAGAAGGGCAATCAGTCGATCCGCATCGATCTTCCCGCTGGCCGTGATCACTGTTGTCGGCGGGGTGAAGCGTTCCCTGTAAAAGGCCAGCAGCCGGTTCTTGTCTATCCCTTCGACCTGCTCGACCTCCCCGGTAATCTTCCGTGACAGAGGATGGCCGTTCCATAGATTCTCCAGGTAGATCTGCTGCCCCTTCTCCTCGGGATTGTCCTCAATGGTTTTGATCTCATTGACGATAACGGCCTTCTCTTTTTGAAGCTCCTCTTGCTCCAGGAGACTGGAGAAGTACATGTCGGTTAGCACATCCACGGCCAAATCGATGCTGTCCCCCGGGAGGGTACAGTAGAAGCAGGTTACCTCTTTTTCCGTGAATGCGTTGAGATATCCCCCTACCCGTTCAACCGCCTGAGCGATTTGGTACGCGTTGCGTTTCGCCGTACCTTTGAACAGCATGTGTTCCAGGAAATGGGTATACCCGGCTTCGCTATCGCCCTCATCCCGGGAGCCGCTCAACTGCCAGAATCCGATCGAGGCTACATCCGTGTTCTCCACGGTATCCAGGATGATCCGGGCACCGCTTGCCAGCTGGATCGACTGGATCAATCCTATCTCCGCCTGGGTCTATCCTCATATCGGCCGGAGCGGTCGGAACGCTCCCCTCCTCGGGGTCTTCCCGACCCGCCCCTGTCTCCGGATCGATGGTCTGAACGATGGCTGTCCCCGGAGCGGCTGCGCGATTCGGGATTTTCGATCATGCTGAGGTTCATCCTTCCCATGCGGTCAATCTCGAAGAGCTTGACCCGAACCTCCTGGCCTTCCTCCACCACGTCATGCACGCTTCGTACATGTTCATCGGAGAGCCGGGATATATGCACCAGGCCTTCCTTGCCCGGCAGAAACTCGACAAAGGCCCCGAAGTCCATGATCCGGCGTACCGTTCCCATGTACCATCTGCCGACTTCCGGTTCTTCAACCAAACCTCTGACAGCAGCCTCCGCCTCCTCGGCCATGGTTTTTTCCCGGGAGTAGATGGTCACCGTTCCGTCGTTATCCACGTTTATGGTAGCACCGGTCTTTTCGGTGATTCCCTTTATGGTCTTGCCTCCCGGTCCGATCACCGCTCCGATCTTCTCCGGATCGATCTTCAGGTTGATGATCTTCGGAGCGAACTCGGATATGCTTTCCCGGGGTTCAGCTATGGTTTCATTCATCAAACGGAGGATATGCAGTCGCCCCTCTTTCGCCTGTTGCAGTGCCTCGGACATTAGTTGGGCGTCAACACCGGCGATTTTGATATCCATCTGAAAGGCGGTGATGCCTTCCGCCGTACCGGCAACCTTGAAATCCATATCCCCGAGGTGATCCTCCTCACCCAGGATATCGCTCAGGACAACGTAGTTCGATTCCTCTTTTACCAGTCCCATGGCGATTCCGGCAACGGACTTGCGAATCGGTACGCCCGCATTCAGTAGAGACATGGCGCCCCCGCACACCGTAGCCATGGAGGAGGAACCGTTGGATTCCATAACCTCCGAGACCAGCCGTATGGTGTAGGGGAATTGCTCTTTGCTCGGTATCATCGCGCTCAAAGCCCGCTCCGCCAGGTGACCGTGGCCGATGGCCCGGCGATTCGGACCGAGCCTCCCGGTCTCTCCCACCGAGAAGGGCGGGAAGTTGTAGTGCAGCATGAAGGCTTTACGGGCGTCCCCCTCTATATCATCGAGCATCTGTTCGTCGAAAACAGTTCCCAGGGTGGTGACTGCCAGTGCCTGGGTCTCTCCCCGGGTGAACAGCGCAGAGCCGTGGGTTCGTGCCAGGACATCGACCTCGCAGGATATGTCACGAATATCCTTTGGGCCCCGTCCGTCGGTGCGAACCTTCCGGTCCAGGATCGACCGTCGAACCGTGGTGTATTCCAGCTCCTCCAGCAGATCTTTAACCAGCCGAATCTGCTGCTCCGGGATCTTCTCGGCAACACTGTCCACCGCCCGGTCGCGGATCGCCTTGATTGCCGCGGCCCTGGCCATCTTTCCGGGAACGAAGCAGGCCTCCTCCATCTGGGGTTTTGCCCAGGCAAGCAGTTCCTCTTCAATCGCCGGTTCCAGGCTCTCCTCCGCTATTTCCGAGAGATCGATTTTCTTCTTGCCTGCTGCTTCCGCCAACTCGAGCTGAATGCGGCACAGCTCCTTGATCCACTTGTGAGCCTCTTCGATGGCGCTAACCATGACCTCTTCACCGATCTCACCGGCTCCGCCTTCGACCATTGTGATCCCGTCCATGGTGCCTGCCACCACGATATTCAGATCGCTATGCTCTACCTGGTCGTAGGTGGGATTCACGATGAAGGAACCGTCCAGATAGCCGACGCGGACCGCCCCTACCGGGCCGTCGAAGGGAATATCGGAGATGGTGAGAGCAGCCGAAGCGGCCACCATGGCCACGACATCGGGGGGATTTATCTGATCCGTGGATAAAACAGTGGGAACGACCTGGATTTCCCGTTTGAATTTCTTCGAGAACAGCGGGCGTATGGGCCGATCGATCTGCCTGGAGACCAGTATCTCCTTGTCTTTGGGCCGACCTTCCCTCTTGATAAAGCCGCCGGGTATTTTACCCGCTGCGTAGTACTTCTCATTATACTCCACCTGAAGTGGTATGAAGTCGAGGTTTTCAAGATCCTGGCCGGAGCAGCAGGCCGTAGCCAGTACTGCCGAACCCGCATAACTGCCAAACACGGCTCCATTGGCCTGCCTGGCGATTTTTCCGGTTTCCAGAATCAGGTCTTCCTCGCCTATCTTTAAACTGACCTGATGATTCATTTATTTTTCCTTGTTCGATTTAAATTTTGTCGCGTCATTTGCGCTTATTTGCGCAGCGATAGTTTTTCCAGGATGTCCCGGTATTTCTGGATGTCTTTGCGTTTCAGATAGTTGAGAAGCTTTCGCCTCTGGCCGACCATCTTCAGCAGACCCCGCCGGGAATTGTGATCTTTAGGATTGGTTTTGAAGTGTCCGGTAAGATCCTCTATTCTCCGAGTCAGAAGGGCAATTTGCACCTCAGCGGATCCTGTATCCTTATTAGTCCTGCCGAACTCTTTGATCACATCCTGTTTGTTGTCCTTGGTCAACGACATCGTTGCCTCCTCTTTTCACTCACTTTCCAAAAATCTTATTTCTATTACCGTTCCGGCAAAATTCCTCTGCCAGGAGATTTGTTCCTCCCCGACCGTCAAGACATCCGCAACTTCCAGACTGTCAGTGATAAAGCGAACCTGATAATCGCCGATGCGAGGAAGAACCTGCCCGATATCCGATCTCCGCACCCGGCAGCTATCCTGCTGCCTTTCAACCGTTGCTTCCCGAAGATCCAGGCGAAAATCATCGCTCAACATGTCCTTCACTTCGGTAAATCGTCCCAGCTGGATCAGGTTTCTGATCCGAGAGCTGCTGACGACCTCTTCGCGGTACATGGTCGCCGGAACGATTTCCAGCTCGGTGCCGGATCCGGTCAGAATTCCGACAAGCTCCTGGGCGTTCGTATCACGTCCCCTGCCCATATGAAAGTTATAACCAACAACGAGCTTCTTTACCTCGAGACGACTCGCCAGGAGCTCTAAAAAACTCTTTCCAGTCAGTTTACTAATTTCAGGAGAAAAGTCAATCAGCACCACCAGAGCGACGCCCAGGCCTTCTAGCTTATCGACTTTCTGGGGGAAGCTGAGAATGCTGCCGGGGAAAGGCCGGCTGCCCAGAACGCTGGCAGGATTCTGCTCGAAGGTGCACACCGCCGCCACCGCCTCATGAACATTCTCCACTACCCCGCGAATCAGGCGTTGATGCCCTACGTGCAGGCTATCAAAGTTGCCTATGGTAAGGGCCACGGGGAGCATTGCATCGTTGTCTTCTGACAACTGTTTCCAGTCAACAACTCGGATCATTACACCCTACACCACCATCTTGTAGCGATACTCACCCCGATCCCTGACAGCCATAGCCAGCAGGCTCCCGCCGGAGTCCAGCAGGGAGTACAATCCGTCTGTTTTCGGTTCATCCGTGAAAAAACTGCCTTTCAACTTCTGCCCGTTGCGTACTCCCGTCGCCGATTCATCTTTTACGGTCACCGCGTTCACTCCGCTCAGCCGCAGCAGACGCTCCACCGAACCGCCAAGCAGCCGGGCTGCCGCCGGCGTATCGGCCGGGGTCGCTTCACTCACATCGTAGGGACCTACCCGGGTGCGGCGCAGACTCGTTAGATATGCGCAGGAACCGGAAAGAGTGCCCAGGTCTCGAGCCAGAGCACGCACGTAGGTACCTTTTGAACATTCCACCCAAATATCTAGCTCAGGAGGCCGATAGTCCACAATTTCCAGACGATAAATCGTGACCCTCCGCGGCTCCAGCTTGGGCTCCCCGCCTGAACGGGCTATCCGGTAGGCCCGCCTGCCCGCCACGTGCACCGCGGAATAAACCGGGGGAATCTGCTCGATCGCTCCCCTCAGCCGATTCGAAGCCTCCTCCAGGCACCGCAAATCGGGAAGCGGTCCCTCCTCCACCACCTGCCCTTCCGGATCCAGGGTGTCCGTGCTCCTGCCCAGCACCACGGTCGCCCGGTAGCATTTGTCCAGGCCCGAGAACAGATCAGCCAGCTTGGTGTATTTGCCTACCAGAACGATCAACAGCCCGGTGGCGAATTTGTCCAGGGTGCCCGTGTGGCCTATACGCCCGGTTTCCAGGGAGCGCTTCAGATCTTTGAGCGCGGAAAATGAGGTTATCCCTGCCGGTTTGTCCAGCAGCAGCAATCCATCAACGCTCAAAGCCTGTAAGGTTCCTGATTTTGTTGGTCAGCCTCACACCCCGTTCGATCGAATCGTCGGCAAAAAAGGTCAGATTGGGGATGAAGCGTAAACGAACATTTTTCTTCAGCTTTGCGTGAATGAATCCCGAGGCGTGATTCAGAGCATCAACGCTCTGCGCCCGGGTTTCCGCCTCACCGTACAGGCTGACGTATACCTTGGCGTAGTGAAGATCCCGGGAAACCTCGACATCGGTTATCGTGGTCATGGGAGCCAGGCGGGGATCCTTGATCACCCTCCGGCTGATCAGTTGGCTGATTTCCTCTTTGAGGAGGCTTTCAACCTTCCTCAGTCTTATTTCCGCCATCGGAGCTCACACTTTCCAGCGTCTTGGCCAGTTCGACCTGCTCGAA
>CAZFMD010000077.1:0-13657 GCA_964520025.1 uncultured Spirochaetaceae bacterium | reverse complement strand
CTCCACCCTGTTCATTGGCGAAAGAGCGATGAGAAAAAGCAAGGTTCAAGAGCGCAAGGCTCTTGAACCTTATCTGTGCGTGTTTTTGAAAAAGCTGCAGCTCCTTCCTTCGTTCTCCCCCAGGCACAGGAGCTGTGAAGGGTAATCCCTTCAAGGAGGATGTCACTTTAAATTATTTTTTATCCAGTTCGGTTTTTATGAAATCGAGCGCATCCCGTACTGTGTTGAACTCGTTCGCCTTCTCATCCGGAATGGTGATCCCGAGTTCCTCTTCAATTGCATACACGAGCTCGTAGGTGTCCAGGCTGTCCGCACCCAGATCCTGACGGAATGAGGAATCGAGGGTGATCTTTGATTCCTCAATTTCCAAACGATCGGCGATCAGCTTCTTCATTTTTTCGAAAAGATCGTCAGCCATGTTTTTCCCTCCTAAAGGTTGCTGGTTTAAGCCAGTTCTTCCGGCTCAAGTATTTGTTTACCCCTATAGAATCCGCATTTCGGGCAGACTCTGTGGCGTAACACCTTGTTCCCGCAGTTGCTGCATTCGATCATTGTGGGGACGTTCAGCCGCATGGTCTGGGCTTTACGTTTCCTGGATCGAGTCTTTGAAATTTTTCCTTTTGGTACTGCCATGATTATCTACCTGTAAATTTTCTGAGTTGAAGTGAGTGAAAAATAACTCATTCAGATCGGTGTGTCAACCCTGGGAACCGGGTTGCCGGTTCTGCTCCCGGATCTTCGCTACCAGCTTTTTCTCCACAATCGGGGGCACCATCTCGGAAATATCCCCGCCGAAGATCGCCACTTCCTTGATCCCCGAAGAGCGCAGCACGAAGTACTTCTGGTCGGTCGGCATGAACAGAGTCTCGATTTTGGGATTCAAGGCCCGGTTCATCATCGACAACTCGAACTCATAGTCGAAATCGCTCAGTGCCCGTACGCCCCGGAGGATCACCTTGGCGCCTATCTTCTCGGCAAAATCCACGATAAGCCCACGCCAGATGGTCACCTGTACGTTTGGGTGCTCGGCCACCATCGTAGTTATCATCTCGAAGCGCTCGTCGGCGCTGAACAGATACCGCTTCTGCGGATTGTCGGCGATCACGATCTCCAGCTGTTCGAAAATGGCGGCCGCCCGATTCATGATATCGAAGTGCCCGTTTGTGGGCGGATCAAATGAACCCGGATAGATCACTTTCATGGTTAATAGTGTAGTCGTAAAAGCGGATCCGGGTCAATAAATGTGAAAGATTATGAACCGAGCAGACGAAAATAATAAAATGCGGGTATCAATGCATTCTCTGCTGCCCCTCATGCTCGTGCCCCTGCTGTTCTGTACGTGCGCCACTCCGCCGTCCCAGGAAGTACAGATTCAGGAGCCGGTTATCCCCCCGGAGGAACCGGAGGAGGAAGAGACGACGCAAGAACAGCCAGAGGAACCTGTGGAGCAGTTCGTGGTCAGCGAGGAGGTCTACACCAGGACCTTCGACGAGATCGAGCAGTTCATCCGCAATCTGAATGAAATCATTCACCGGCAGGATTACGATACCTGGCTGACTTACCTGAGCAACGAGTACATCGAACTCACCAGCGATCCGGCCTACTTGAAGCAGCAGTCCGAGCAGCCTCTGCTCAAGAAGAGTAAGATCAACCTGTACAACCTCCGGGATTATTTTTTCTACGTAGTGGCGCCCAGCCGGGTACAGGCGCAGCTGGACGAAATCGAGTTTATAGACGAGAATCAGGTGAAAGCATACGCCATGATCAAGAATACCAAGGCGCTTCTCTATTTGCTTGTGCGGGAAAATGACAAGTGGAAAATAGGGGTGTGGTAGTGTATAATTAGTTAGGGATTGGAGACGAGGATGAAGGGATCATCAATTCGATTGGGTTTGGTCGTAGTGGGCTTGTCCGCGGCAGTACTGCTGGGCGCTCAAAGTAAGGAGCGAGAGCTCACCGTAGAGGAACTGTACCTTCGAGACATCGAGTTCCAGATACTCAGTGAGAAAGCTTTCTCGGACAGCCGAGAGATCAAGCTTGATGTTCTGGACGAGATCGAGGTCATGATCGAGGAAGGCGAGGTGAACGATCCGGACAAAGTCGAGTTTGTTCTGGAATACCTGGGCATGGAGGGTACGGCCCGGCGTGTACGCGAGTCGGCCCGCTTGATCAACTACTACCCCGAGGTACGCCGCCGCTCGGCTAATCTGCTCGGCCGCCTGGGCGGAGAGAGAGCTAAGAACGCCCTGGTATCGATCCTGCTAATCGACGATGAACCTATGGTCAAGGCGGAAGCCGCCTACGCCCTGGGGGTAATCGGCATGAACGACGGCAACGAGGTGGTCCAGGCTCTGCTCTACACCCTTGAGAATGAAGATCCCCAAATGCCGGACAACAACCTGGCCTATGCGGTTTGTCTGGCCGTGGAAAAAATCGTCGAAGCCAATAACGGGGATTTAGATTCGGAGGCTTATGCCGATTTAGCCCGAACCCTGGTACGCATAGCCCAAGGGAACTATATCAAGACGGTCCGGCGAAAAGCCCTGCAGACTCTCGAGGTCCTGAAGGAATACCAGTCTTAGGAGCTCAGCTGGCCTCCAGATCGTTGATCACCTCTTCCAGCCACTGATTTTCCGCCTCCAGATGGATGATCCCCTTCCTGATGATAGCCTGTAGGAAGAAGTTGATCTCGTCTCCTATGGCGACCAGGGTTCGCTGGAAATTTTCCTTCTGCATGATGATCTTCTTCTGCTGGGCGCGCAGGTAACTCAGCACCTTCTCCTTTGGAATCTTGTCGAAAAACAGGAACTTCAGGGTAAACTCGTCCTTGACCCGGTAGTTGGAGCGCAGAGGCCGTAACAGCCAATCATCCAGCCGTTTCTTGCCCTTTTCGGTAATCGAATAGATGTTCTTCTCCGCCGCTTTCTTCCCCGGAGCGGTTTTCTTCGTAACCCAACCGACCTCCGACAGACGGCGCAATGTGGGGTACAACTGCCCGTAGGAAACGGACCACACATTGCCGAGGGATCCCTCGAACTGCTGCTTGATCTCATACCCGTACTTTGGACTTTCGGAAAGCAGACCCAGGAGAGCGTATTTGAGAGACATAACGGATTCTATTATATCCCATTGCTACACTGCTGGCAATGGACGCAAAGGGTATCTCTTAGCTTAGCGAAAGGTTAATTGCCGGTTTCTGCCGCCACTCAGGGACAGAATCGGTTTCTTCGTATTGGATGCGCATGCGAACAAAAAAGGTCGGTCGGCCGGAATGCTCCCGGAGCTGCACGATTCCGAAACTTCCCTTGCCCAGATAGCAGATCTTCTCATGCTGCTGCACCGCGTTGTCGCTGCGCAGAATCTTGAGGATGCAGTCGAAATGCGCCGGTTGTCCGCTCTCCCTATGGGTGATGGCCGAGGTCAGGTCGCGGACCGCCTTCTGGCATATCGGGCATTGGGAATACTCGATCGGGGATTTGTTCGGCCGCCGATCTCTTCGATTTCTGGACCGGGGTTTACCGTGGCGAGACAACTGCTCTCAATCCTCCCTGTGGATATTTTGTGTCAAATCCTGGGCGATCTTGCTGATGGCCACGGCCAGATACTTCTCATCGTTGATCTTCTTCTTCAACTCGGCCAGCCGTCGCGGATCCGTTTTTTTTGCTATCCTAACCAAAACGCGTCCTCGTAGTGGATGACCTCCGGAGTATTCGGCGACACCAGGATCACATCAAATCCGAAATGCCTGTCCCGGTACTGCGGATGGCCGTGCAGATACTGGCGAGAGGTAGCCACTATCCTCTCCTGCTTGCGTCTGTCGATCGCATACTCCAGATCCCCCCTGTCCAGATAAGCCCAGTTCTTCACTTCCACAAAAACAATCCGATCTTCCTTTTCGGCGATCAGGTCGATCTCACCCCGCCGGCTGCGGAACCTCCGCTCCAGCACAGTGTATCCCCGCTCACTCAGGTACTGCTCGGCCCGTGTTTCCCCCTCGCGACCCCTGTCCCATCGGTTCATTCCTCCCCTTCCCCAATCAGCTTGGGATCGATCGCCTTGACGATGAACAGATTCTTCTTGGCCAGAAGATCCACGACCTCGCTTCCCTCGATCTGGTTACCGAACTCATCGATGAGCAGCTCTATCTTGGGCCTCAGGGGCGCATCGGTGTGATTCTCACTGACCCGGCCGATGCTGGAATTGTTCAGCTGCACCACACTTCCGATCGGGAAAATGCCCATGCTTTCCAGAAAGGACTTCAACACCTGTGGATCGAAGTGCTTGCCGTTGTCGCTGAGCACGGTCTTCATGGCGTTGTAGCCGATGATGGAGTTCCTGTAGGGGCGCTCGCTGACCATGGCTTCGTAGGCGTCGGCCACCGCAACGATCCTGGCAAACAGGGTTATATCCTCTGCCTTGAGGCTGCGGGGATATCCCCGGCCGTCCCAATGTTCGTGGTGCTGAAGCGCCACCAGGGCTATTTCCTCGGGATACTTCATGTCTTTGCTGATGATCTGGTAGCCCATCACCGCGTGGGCCCTCATCCTGTTCAGCTCATCGGCGGACAGCTTACCCTGCTTCTCCAGGATTTCCTTCTCCACCTTGAGCATACCGATGTCGTGCAAAAGACCGCCGGTTGCCAGTTGGAGCAGCCTGTGGGAGGCCAGGCGCATGGTGGTGCCGATCACCGCGGAGATGATCATGCAGTTGATCGCACTGACCGACAGCCTCCGCTCGATCCACTCACCCAGAAGGATCAGCTGGATCATCTCGTTCTTGCTCTGGCGCAGCACATCCAACATATCTTTGACTACGGAGTCTATGGGTTCGTGGTTCAGATAGGTCCCATCGGCCACATCCTGAAAGATGGCATCCACCTTGTCCACGGCACTGCGATAGATCCTGCGGAACTTCTCCTCCTTCTTGGGAAGCCAGGCCGGAGCCTCTTTGAGCTTTGCCGCCGCATCCGTAGCGGCCTCCTCCATCTGCTTGCCTTCGGTGAACACTTCCTCGATATCCCACCGGCTGAGCCGTTCGATGTCCTTGTCTTTGATGGCCACCCCCGCGGGCACCAGAATGTTGTCGCCCTCTATGAATACCGGCTGGTCGAACTTCATACCGGGAGCTAAAGTGCTGACCTTTATCGTTTTCATCTAAATCCTCTATGCAACCTTACCTGCAAATACCAGGATCTCGGCGACGATTCTGTAAAACTGCTCTGGAATCAAGCTTCCCAGAGGCAGTTCGACCAGAGCACTCGCCAGTTCCGGCTCCGGCACGATCTCGATACCCTGCTCCGCGGCGATCTGCTTGATCCGCTTGGCCAATAACCCCTTACCCGCGGCCAGAATGATCGGGGCCGGGTATTCTTCGCTGTATTTTAACGCTGCCGCTTTTTCCATTCGCCTCTCGCGTCAGTGTACCGTATCGACGTAATGGTAGGAAAGCTCCTCCCAGGGCAAATCAAAACCGTCGAAGTTTTGCTCTTCACGTATAGTATCGTCAATTTTTACGCCGAGGTTTTGTAATTTCTGTAGCAAAACGTCGAGTTCGGCCCTTGCCTTTTTGTGGTCTGGGTCGCCGAAGATGACCAGCTCGGGACCTGGAGGAGTCAGCACGAAGGACCACCTGCCCCCTCTATCACTGCGAACCACCACGATCATCCTGTCTGTTCGCTGCTGCCGTGCATGGTAGCGCAGACGGATCGTTCCTGTTATGGAGCCCGAGCCTTCGAAGCTGTAATCAAAGGGAATGACAACCCAGCTGTATTCGGACCCCTGCAGATGGTTGAACACCTGCAGGCTGCTTCCCTCTCCGCTCTCCGGCCGCTCGATATCACTGCGCAGCTGCTCGGCCAGCTGTTCGGGATCCTGAGGCGACCTCCTGCCCCTGCCCCGCTCTCCTTCTGATTCCCGCTCCCCGTAGCCGAGGAGAAATAACAGCTGTTCTATCCCTGCGGAGCGCAGATCGATCCCCTTTTCCAGAATGATGGCGATGATTCGAGCAAATCGCTTCGGATCCAGCCGCAGCCTGGCCAACAGCTGACGCACCTGGTCGATGCGCTGCGGTGCGATGGGAAGTCCGCTGCGCAGAAACGCCGTCACGATGCTCTGCACCAGTTGATCGGGTTGGAGTCCCTGGCGAGTGATCAGTTCCTGGATCGGATCGGTAGCCTGTTCGGAGATCTTCAGGGTAATGAGGCCGCGGCGAATATTGACAACCGCCCTCAACCGCTGGCCGGCGGACAGCTGCATCTGGGAAGTAGCGGGCAGGACCCTGCCTCGGATTCCCACCGCCCACTTGTTGCCCGTAAGCCTCTTGATGACCGTTACTAAAACAGAATCGCCAGATCGCAAGGAAACCTCGGATCTGGCGTTCAGGTTGAGCTTGAGGCTGACGGGAACCGGCTTCATTCCTTCGGGGTCACTCTTTTTCCTCGGGCGGATTTTCTACGGCGGTGCCGACCTCCGCCTCCCGGCTCTGCGCCGGTTGCTCGGCCTTGGTTGAAGCGGCGGGCCGCGCTGCGCGAGCTCCACCCTCTTTCTTGGGCTTCTTGGAAATGAGCTCGGCGACTTTGGCCGACTTTCCGACCCGGTCGCGGATGTAGTACAGCTTGGCTCTGCGCACCCGTCCCCTTCGGGTGATTTCGATTTTCTGAATTCGGGGCGAGTTCAGAGGAAAGATCCGCTCAACTCCGACTCCGTAGGAGATCTTGCGGACTGTGAAGGTCTTGCGGATTCCACCGCGCTTGATGGCGATACACAGTCCCTCGAAGACCTGTACCCGTTCGTTTTTTCCCTCGATGATCTTGTAGTGGATTTTCAACGTATCGCCTATGGAAAAATCAGGCAGATCGCTGCGAATTTGTTCTGCTTCAACGACGCGAATTTCATTCATCTTTCTCTCCTGTTATCCTTGTTCTCTCTGTCAGCTCCGGACGAAACTTCCGCGTCTTCTCGACGCTCTTCTCCCGTCTCCAGCGTTCGATCTCCGCATGGTTTCCGGACAGAAGCACCTCCGGTACCTCCCGTCCCCGGAACACGGCCGGGCGGGTGTACTGGGGATATTCCAGCAACCCTGCGGAGAAGCTCTCTTCGGCAAGGGAGTCTTCGGCGATCACCCCTTTGACCAGGCGCACAATCGTATCGATCACGACCATGGCGGCTACCTCTCCGCCGCTCAGGACGTAGTTACCCACGGAAATCTCGTCTGTCACAAACAGATCGATGATCCTCTGATCGATCCCCTCATAACGACCACAGATCATCGCCACCCGACTCTCCCCGGCAAACTCCCGGGCCGATCCTTGAGACCACAGCCTTCCGGAGGGAGTCAGGTAGACCACTCTGGTTCGTCTGCGCTTTACCCCCGGAACCGATTCCAACGCTGCGGCCAGGGGCTCCGGTTTCAGAACCATCCCGGGACCGCCCCCGTAGGTGGCGTCATCACAGGTCCGGTGCTTGTCCCCGGCAAAATCCCGGATATTGATCAGATCCAGCCGGATCTGTTTCTGCTCCACCGCCCTGGCCAAAATAGAGGAGCTTCGATATCCCTCGAAGATCTCCGGGAATAAGGTCAGAATGTGAAAGATCACGGCTGCTCGTATGCCTCCGTGAGCTCGATACGCCGCTCAGCGATATCGACTGTGCCCACAAAATGCTTAGAGAAGGGAACGATCAATCTCTTCTCCTCAGGCGTTTCCACTTCCAGAAAATCGCCGGCGCCGCCCTCCGGCACGGCGACCACCCTGCCGATCAGATTATCCCCCTGAAAAAGGCGACAGCCCTCGAGATCGGCAACATAGTATTCCTGCTCCCTGAGAACGCAGGCAAACCGGCGATCCACCCACACGAATTGCCCGCGATATCCGGCTGCGCTCTCGCGGTCCTCGATTCCCTCGAGCTTGAGCAGCACCGTTCCCACCCCCCGCCGTACCTCTTGTACCTGAAAGAGGGTCAGCTTATCGGGAAAGCCCAAGTGAACGCTCTTCAGTCCCAGCAGATGCTCGACCTCTCCCGACAGACTCTTGATCTTGAGGTGCCCTTTGAGTCCGTGGCTCGTTCGAACCCTGCCGACGGCGAGCAACCGATCACGGCCTTCAACGCCCATCTTGGCCTTTCAGTCGAGTATTTCCAGCACCACCCTTTTTCCCGTTTTCGTGGACGCAGCACTCAAGATGGTGCGTACCGCCTTGGCAATCCGGCCGTGCTTTCCGATGACTTTTCCTATATCCCCTTCCGAAACCTTCAACTCGAGGATCGTTGATTTCTCACCCTCGATCATGTTCACCACGACTCCGCCGGGATCATCAACCAGTGACTTTGCGATGTACTCCACAAGTTCCTTTTCCACTGGACGCCTCCTCTTTGCTCAGCAGCCGTGAGCACCGACGGCTACTTGATTCGGAAATTGATGTTGTTCAGCAGTTTTCTGACGGTATCGCTGGGTTGGGCTCCCTTGTTCAGCCACTCCCGAACGCGCTCTTCCTTGACCTTGATCTGCTTCTCTTCTATTTCGATCGGGTGGTAGAATCCCACCTCCTCGATCGTTCTTCCGTCTCTTGGACTGCGGGAATCCATGACCACAATCCGGTAATAGGGTCTGCGTTTGGTTCCAAACCGCTTCAGTCTTATCCGTACGCTCAACATCTGCCTCCTATTAGGTGCTATGACCTAAATGCTTTCTATAATTAAGTGCCCTGACCAAGTTGTGACAGGAAAGCGGATTGGGCTTTCTTGTTCCTGGTCATTTTTTTCATCATCAATCGCGCCTTCTCGAATTTCTTCAAGAGCTTGTTAACATCGTACACCGCGGTGCCGCTGCCTTTGGCGATCCTCTTCCTTCTGCTCGGGCCGATGATGCGGTGATTCCTGCGTTCGGCCCGGGTCATCGACAGGATGATCGCCTCTTCGCTCTTCATCTGCCCCTCGTCGATCTGGCTCTCGTCCAGGGCGCCTCGCGCGCCGGGGATCATCTCGACAAGGGATTGCAGGCTACCCATTTTACGGACCCGGCGGAATTGATCCAGGTAGTCTTCCAGGGTGAAACTGGCCTTGGCCAGCTTCTCCTGCAGCTGCTCCGCCTCCTGTACATCGATGGCTTCCTGAGCCTTCTCGACCAGGCTCACCACATCGCCCATGCCCAGGATGCGGGTGGCGACACGCTGCGGATAGAACGGCTCCAGGTCGGACAGCTTCTCCCCGGTCCCGATGAACTTGATCGGTTTTCCGGTGATGCTCTTCACCGAGAGGGCCGCCCCGCCCCGGGCATCCGAGTCGAACTTGCTCAGGATGACTCCGGTCAGCTCCAGCTCCTCGTCAAAGGCTTTGGCGATATCCACGGCCGATTGGCCGGTCATGGCGTCCGCCACAAGCAGCACCTCATCCGCAGCCGCGGCCTTCTTGACCGCCCGGATCTCCCGCATCATCTCTGCGTCGATCTGCAACCTTCCCGAGGTATCGATGATCGCCGTGTCGAACTGATGCCGGGCGGCGAACTTCAGGGCCGCGTTGACCACCTTGACGGGGTTTTTCTCCGCCTCCCTGTAGATCTCCACCCCTCCCTGCTCGGCCAGGATCGCGAGCTGCTCCACCGCTGCGGGTCGAACCAGGTCGGCGGCCACAAGCAGGGGTTTCCTGCCCCTGTTTTTCAGGGTAACCGCCATTTTGGCCGCGGTAGTGGTCTTTCCCGAACCCTGCAGCCCCAGCAGGAGGACAACCGACAGCGTATCCGGGCCCTTGAGCCGCAGCTCCTGCCGGCTGTCTCCGAGCAGCTGAACCAGCTTGTCGTGCACGATCTTGACAAACTGCTGTCCTGGGGACACGGAGCGCAGCACCTTCTCTCCGGAGGCCTGCTCGGTCGTCTGATTGACGAAACGCCGCACCACGCGCAGGGAGACATCCGCTTCCAGCATGGCCAGCTTGATCTCGGCGATGGCATCCTGGATATTCTTCTCCGAGATATGCGCCTTGCCGGAGATTTGGCGTACAATATCTGTAAGCTTGTCCGAAATTCGTTCCAGCATAAATATCCCTGAATATATACTGTTATTCCGAGCCCTTGTCAACGACTATCGCAGATCGTGCCGTGTGCACTCCTGCGCACAGCCGCAGCACACCGCAGCACGCCGCCTCTACTGCACCAGGAAGAAATGTCTGTCCAGGTAGTGGATCCGGTCGGCTGCCGGATCCGCGTAGAGGCTCTCGGGAAACAGCTCCCAGAGAAGCGCGTAGTAGTGCCGTGCCGATTCGAGATCCCGATACGGGGAATCCACCTCATAGATTTGGGCCAGCCGATAGTACACCTCATCCAATTCCCTTCCGACGGGGTAGCGGCGTACGTACTGCTGCAGGGCTTGAATGGCCACGGAAAAGCGCCGCTGCTCGGTCTGAAAACGTGCAATCGCCAGCAGCTCAGAGCCGATTTCCGCGGACTCGAGGCTGAAAAGCGAGGGCAGGACCTCCAGCAGCAGGGGAGAATCCCCGGTCGCGATGCTGGAACGCACCAGACCCAGGGCGGCCCGATCCCCGTACTCTCCCCCCAGGCCCAGATTCTCCCTGTAGTACTTCACCGCGGCCAGGTGCTCCCCGGTACGCTCGTAACATTGGGCCATCCTTTCGTTCAGATAGGGATCGCCGCGCCGCATATTCCTCTTGTACTCGATCAGAGCCAGCTCGTACTCGCCCAGGTCGAAGAGCGTATCCGCACTGCGGATCGGGGGCCCGGGCACCGCCTCGAACTTCACCACCGTGCTTTCCGCCTGCACCCCAGGCTCCGACTGCTGCCGTTGTAAAACCTCGGCGAACTCCTGCTCCGGCACCACCTGCAGGCGGATCACCTGCCTGCGCAGCAGGGCCTGCTGATGATCCTGGTACTGAAAGGTCAGCTGGTAATCCCCGAACTCCACGGCCCTGAAATTGAAGGAGGTTCTTTCGGCTCCGCTTCCGGTGGACAGAAATTCGATACCCTGATCTTCCCCCGTAACCGGCACGCCCCCGCTTCTCAGGCCCGTGTAGATCCAACCGTTTCCCTCTAGATCGATGGCGATGGGATCCCCCCTGCGTGCTACCAATTCCCGATCCGGCTCCCGGGCCTGGGTCGTTTGCCGGAGCGAAGCGGCTTGAGGAGTCCGGGCGATCTTCACACCGGTATCTGCCGGTTCTGCAGCCGGCGGCGGTTCTGCGGCCGGCGGTGGCTCTGGCACCTCCACCGGATTGGCGGTAGGCGGCGGCTCAACGCCCGATAGTGCCCGGGAGGAGGGGGCAAATGACAGCAGAGCGGGCTTTCTAGGACGGCTGTGATCGGCGAAGTTGAACTCCAGGTTCCGGCCCGGAAAGCGCAGCAGCTGGGCCGCAGGGGAAGGCGCCTCCGGCTCAACAAAATCGGCCGGAACATCCGGGCCCGGTTTCGCTTCGGTGACCGAGGAGCTCTCCTGCGGGGCCGGCACGCCCGGCTCGGGAAGCACTCGGCCCAGTTCCAGAGTTTCCGCCTGCGGTGGACTCGGTCTGGGTAAGGTCATAGCCAGATGGGTCGGGTGCTCCGCCACCATGGCCTCCGGCAGCGGACCGGAATGCAGATCCTGGGGTAAATTCTCCAGGCTCCGGCAGCCGGCCAGCAGCACGAGGCCCACCCCTATCATCAGCAGATGGTTTCGTGTGTTCATTTTCGTTCCCCTCCCAGATAATCCCCGACTTCAGGGGATATCTTCAAACAACTCCTCTATCCTGCGATCGTTCTCCCGCCGTACCAGATCCGCGGCGATATCCTGAAGCGGGATCCAGTACCGGTTCACCTGCTCCTCCCGCCAGCGTTCCAACCGCGGCCGCAGCAGGTAAGGCTCGGCGCTGTCCGCCTTGACCGCCCGGGGCAGAATGAAATCCTGCACGCTCAGATCCTCCCCGGCGCCAATACCGGCGGACTGCCTTGCTCTCGCCCCAGATGCGGCGAAATCTTCGATCATCTGTTCGACCGAGGAGACCGGCACCTGCTCCCCCCTCGGCGCCGCGTCGATCCGCTCTCTCCCGGACAGAAGTATGAGCAGGGTAATCAGCGCGGAGAGCAGAAACAGGGCGGAGAAGGCGGCGATACGCAGGGTCTTTTTCGGCACAATCCCGCTCCACCTGCGGAAAGAGAGTGCGGACTTCAGGGAAGCCAGTTTAAGCGTAACTCTTCTCCTCAATCCGGTTCTCCAGGCGAACCGTCACGATTTTGGAAATCCCAGATTCCTCCATTGTAATGCCCAGCAGCGAATCGGCACAGGCGATGGTTTTCTTGTTATGGGTTACCACGATGAACTGCGAGCTCCCCGCGAACTCCTTGAGCACATGCACGAATCGGCTGACATTCTGGTCGTCCAGGGCGGCGTCGATCTCATCGAGGATGCAAAACGGCGATGGCCTGACCATGAAAAGGGAGAACAGCAGTGCGATGGCGGTCAGGGATTTCTCCCCGCCGGAGAGCAGGTTGATATTCTCCAGCTTTTTCCCGGGGGGCTGGGCGTAGATCTCGATGCCGGATTCCAGCACCTTCTCCGGTTCCAGCAGCTTGAGCTCGGCCCGGCCTCCACCGAAGAGCCTGCGAAACATGAGGTGAAAATTTTTGCGAATCGTGTTGTAGGTTTCGAGGAAAAGCTCGGAAGACTCGCTGCGTATCTCCTCTGTAATCGTTTTGAGATCCCGGGAAGCCTGTTGAAGATCTTCGAGCTGCCCGGTGAGGAAACCGTACCGTTCACTCACCTCGCGAAACTCCTCCGGGGCCATCAGGTTGACCTGACCCAACCCGCGCATCTGTTCCCGCAGTTCCTGGTGCCTGGCCTTGAGATCTTTCAGAGGACGATCCACCTGTTCGATCCTGTCCTCGAACTCCGTCAGCTCCCGGGAGTGAATCTCGCTGAAATTACCGTATAAACTGCGAATTTCGGCCTTGGTGTCGGCAAGCTCGATCTGAAGCTGCTCGACGTTTCCCTGCTCCCGATCCAGCTGTGCCAGCTTGCCCTTGAGCTCCTTCTCCGTAGTGACCAGATTCTTGTTTTGACTGCTGATCTCCTTCTCCAGCCGGGACAGCTCCTTCTTGATCTTCCTGTTCTCCTGCTCCAAACCGCTTTGCTGGCTCTGCAGATCCGCGATCTGAGCATCAATATCTGCCGAGCGCTTTCTGGACTCCTCGATCTGTCTGGTGTTGTCGCTGAGCTGGGTCTGCTGATCCGTGATCAGCTCATGGATGCGCTCGATGTCGCTCTGGAGACTGGATTTGCGGGTGAGAGTCTGGGCCCGGTTTACCCGCAGCTCCTCCAGTGTACCCCGGTACTCTGTGATCTTGGCGTTGAGGTTTTGATTCTCCAGCCGCAGCGACTCGGCCTCTTCCCTCTTTTGGTTTCTCCGGCCCAGGTTTTCCGTAATCCTGTTATCCAGCTCCCTCTTCTTGGTGATGATGCCCTCCGGAGCCAGGAATTCTTCCAGAAACACGGGTGTGCAGCGCCTGTACTGGTCGAACAACTCTCCGAGCTCGTCGGTCTTGAGCAGCGACTCCTCCAGGAGCTCCTGCAGGGTATCGAGCAGCTTGCTCTGCTCTTCCCCGCTCCCGGATAGGGAACGGTAGTCGCTGAGAAGCTCCGAGCGGCCCCGCAGCTGTATACGCATCGCCTCCAGCAGCTCCCGAA
>CAZFMD010000076.1:5975-13683 GCA_964520025.1 uncultured Spirochaetaceae bacterium | reverse complement strand
CAGATCACCTCCATGATCGAGCTCTTCTTGATCACCAGATCCGTAAACATGAACTCCCCCATGGAATCGAGCAGCTCGTAGATCAGTGTGATCTTTTCATTGACAGTTACCTCCTCATACATGTCCACGACCCGTTCGGAGGAAAACGAGGAGAGAATCGAAGAGAAGGTTTTAAGTAGATCCCACACGCTGACCTGCTCCCATAGTCCCTCATCGGTAAAAGGGAGAATGGGCTGGGCACTCTTGCGTTCAAGCGACCATTGCGCCTCCTGTTCCTTGGCCTCTATCAGTTCGCTCAGCTTCTTGTACTTCTGATATTCGATCAGTTTCTCCACCAGCTCTGCTCTGGGATCCTCCAGCTCATCGGTGAAGGCGAACTCAACGGGCAGGAGCATCCGGGATTTAATGTAGAGAAGCGTGGCGGCCATGAGGTAGAACTCGGTGATGTTTTCCAGGTCGATCTTGGTGGCGTAGTTCAGATACTCGAGGTACTGCTCGGTGATGGTGGCAATCGGTATGTCGTATATGTTGATCTCCGACTTTTTTATCAGGAACAGCAGAAGATCCAGTGGACCTTCGAAGCTTTCCAGTTTGAACTCGTGTTTGTCCGTGTGGGATTTGTCTGCCATGGATGTTTCAGATTTTCTCTTCGAGAGTATATGCTCAAGAACTGAAGATGTAAACGCCTTGATCTTCCAAGGCCCGCAGGCTATCGCCCAGAGGTCGTCCCGTCTCCGGGTCCTGCAGATCCGGTTCCAACTCCAGAAGGGGGATCAGCACGAACTGGCGCTCCTTCAGCCGGGGATGGGGAATACACAGCTGCTCGTGTTTGAGGATCCTGCGGCCGAAAAGCAGGATATCGATGTCAATGGTTCGGGGACCCTTGGGCGTTACGTTTACCCGATCTCTGCCCATCTGCAGCTCCAGGGCCAAGATTCGGCGCAGCAGCTGCAGTGGCTGAACAGAGCATAAACCGGCAACCACCATGTTGAGAAACTTGGGCTGCTGCTCCACGTACATTGGACGGGTTTCATAGATTGAGGAGCAGCGGATTTTTTCCAGGAAACGCCCGAGTTGCTCCACGGCGGCGGCAAGATTCTCCTGCCGCCTGCCCAGGTTGCTTCCCAGGGACAGATAGACGGTTTCTCTGCTCAAGTTCTATTTTTCCGCCCCGGTTTTCTGCGCAGCCTCAGCCTGGGGCTTCTGCTCCTCCTTGACCGGTTGTTTCGTCCGGCTGGGAAACAGCAGGCTGCGCACACTCTGTTCGATCTGCTGGTACATGTCGGGGTTATTCTCTAAGAATCCCTTTACATTTTCCCGGCCCTGCCCTATCCGCTCCTCCCCGTAGGAGTACCAGCTGCCGCTCTTGGCGATGATGCTGTTGGCCACGGCCGCATCCAGCAGGCTTCCGGAGGCGGATATGCCGCGACCGAAGATAATCTCCATCTCCACCCGCTTGAAAGGCGGCGCTACTTTGTTCTTGACAATCTTCACCCGCACCTTGTTGCCGATAGCCTTCTCTGTTCCTTCACTGATCGTTTCGATCTTACGAACCTCCAGACGGATCGAAGAGTAGAACTTCAGGGCATTGCCCCCGGTTGTGGTCTCGGGATTTCCGAACATAACCCCGATTTTCATACGAATCTGGTTGATGAAGACCAGGCAGGTCTTGGATTTGCTAATAATCCCCGTCAGCTTGCGAAGGGCCTGGCTCATCAGCCGGGCTTGCAGGCCCATATGGGAATCTCCCATATCCCCCTCTATTTCAGCTCTGGGGGTGAGGGCGGCTACCGAGTCCACCACGATGATGTCCACGGCGCCGGAACGGATCAGGGACTCTACGATCTCCAGAGCCTGTTCCCCGTTATCCGGCTGGCTGACCCACAGCTCATCGGTGTTGACACCCAGGGCGTGGGCATATTGAGGATCCAGGGCGTGTTCCGCATCGATGAATGCGGCGATCCCCCCCACTTTTTGCGCTTCAGCAATGGCATGCAGAGCCAAAGTCGTTTTACCGGATGCCTCCGGCCCGTAGATCTCCACGACCCGTCCCCGGGGATACCCTCCCACCCCCAACGCTGCATCCAGAAGGATGGATCCCGTGGAAATCGTGGGAATCTGGTCCTGGCCACTATCCTCCCCGAGTTTCATGATCGAGCCCTTGCCGAACTGTTTCTCGATCTGCATTCGGGCGGCTTCCAGGGCTTTCATCTTTTCGTTGCTGGGTTCAGCGGAATTACTCATGGGCTTTGTTTCCTTTTCTGCTCTTTTTCTCTTTTTCGTTAGAGGCTTTCTAAGCACCCCGGGGCAATCTGCTGTTGGAACTCAGAAGCAGGATTGATATTGCCCGTATTTTCGCTCCGTCACAACATTGTAACGGGCATTTTCCTCCTGGTGCTTGGCTTCAGGGATTAAAAATAGTATAGACCCTCGATTTTCCCAAGGTCAAGGAGCAACCGAGGGCTTCCGATATTCAGGATTAGTATATGAGAGGCTCATCTGTCATTCCGGCACTCGTATTGGGATTTATATGCTTCCTGCCCATGGAAGCCGTTGCCCAGGACTACAGTTCCTGGATCCGCTACTCCGACAGCACGGACAATTCGCTGATCGCAGAGATGATCCGACAGGGAGATCTGGGCACCGCTCTGGAGGCCGCCGAGGCCCTCGGCCTGAGGGAGGATACCGAGGTACAGCAGATCATCCTTGCGGTGGGAGAATCAATCGATCCGGGCTCGCAGTGGGAGGGGGAGCTGATCCTCAGGACCCTGCTGGCCTCCGTGTTTCCCGCCTCCCTGGATAAATCCGAATTGGAGGCTCGGCTGCGCAGAAACCGGGAGGGTCTCGACTTCCTGGTTTCCGGCCTCCCCTATTTCACCCTCTCCCTCAAGCGGGAGGTCCTCCGCCTCTTGGGATTCCTTCATCCACCCGAATACCTCAGCGCGATTATGTCGGAGGGGCGTGATCTGGCCGAGCTGCTGCGGAAACAGCAGGGCCAGCTGAACGGTGAACAGGCCGGATTAGCCCTTACCTATCTGGAAACCCTCGATCGGGTCGACGATCCGGAGTCCGCGGCAATCGCGTTGATGATTCTCCAGCGCAGCCGGCATCTGGAAGTGGCGGAAGCCGCTCGCTCGGTCTCCCGCTCTCTTCTTTTGGACGAGTAGCTAAAATAGTTTCGTCGAATCAAGCAGAATCGTTACCGGCCCTATGTTGGTGTACTGTACTTCCATTCGTGCTGCGAACTGCCCGGTTTCCACGTGCAGACCGTGGCTGCGGATCTGCTCGGCGAAGTTCTCGTAGAACAGGCGAGCTTTATCCGGCGCGGCTGCAGCTGTGTAGGAGGGCCGCCGGCCCTGGCGGGCATCGCCGTAGAGGGTGAACTGAGACACCACCAGCACGCCGCCGCCGGTATCGAGAACAGAAAGATTCATCTTGCCGTTGCTGTCGGGAAAGATCCTCAGATTCACGACTTTTTCAGCCGTGTATTTCAGATCCTGCTGTTCATCCCCCGCGGCCACACCCAGATAGACCAGCAGTCCCTCTTGGATGCAGCCGCAGGTCCGGCCGTCCACGGTAACGCGGGCATCCGCTACCCGCTGGACAACGGCTCTCATCCCTACCTGTACAATCTGTGCAGGGAGATTCCCTGCAGGCGCAGCTGCTGTGTGTCCACAAGCACCTTTCCCAAGACCTCTACTCCGTCGCCGTTTTCGATCTTGGCTCCGAAATCCAGTGATACGGGTACCAGGCCGAGAAGCTCGGTTTCATCCTCGTAGCCGACCAGCAGATCAAAGGTGATTTGATTCTCATCGATACGGACATTGGCTATCTTACCCCTCCACGTGACGTAGCAGTCTGCGTAGAGACCCGGATCGGATCGTACCTCCGGATAGGGGAAGGGATCTTTAACCGTCGAAAAATCCGGATCCTGAATGAAAGTCTTCATCAACCTGGCCTTCTCTTTTACATACACAGAGGCATTCGAGCGCAGCAACCTGTTGATTTCCCGAATCGCGAGATTGTCCCGATAATCCAGCAGGTGCTCCTTGATCCGTTGAAACGTCTCGGCTATCTGCTTCTCGCTCATCCCCGGCAAGATCTGTTGTTCGGAACTCTCCTCGACCAGGGGCCTGTCCGATGACAGAACGACCTGCTCTACTCCGGGCCGGGGTTCTCTTCTGGGAGCGATCCGGGGCAGCAAAAACAGGTACCCGGCAGTCAGTATGGCAACCAGACAGATAAGCATCAGGGGTGCGGCCCAGGCCCAGGGAGACAGCGGAACGGCGGGCAGCAGCTGCCTGATCTTGATCGCTCCGGCGTTTACAACCTCTCCTTCCCAGTTGACATCCTTGCGCAGGGCCGAAAGAGCTTTCCTGGCTTTTTTGTTTCCCGGATCCAGATCCAGTACCTTCAACCAGCTGTTCAGTGCCTCTTCGGTCTGCCCGCGCTTGAAGGCAATTGCCGCAAGGCCTAGATGGGTGGTTGCATCTTCCTCTTTCAGCTGTTCCGCCCTCCGCAGGTAAGACTCGGCCCCGCCGAAATCCCCCGTTTGCAGGCAGGCCGAACCGAGCAGCGCGTAGAACTCGGCATTGTTGCGATAGCGAAATACCTGGCTTTCGAGTAGACGGATAGCTTGAGCAAATCTTCTACGCCGGAAGAGTAGACGAGCCCGTGTTAGTACGCTTTTCGGCATTCTGGTTGTCGCGGTATTCGCGGATAATGCGCACTCTATCGCCCGCCGGAATACCTCTCTGCATTATCTTTTATAGCAGAAAGGATTTCCTCCATCAACCGAAGCTCTTCATCGCTGATCTGATCCCCGGAGACCAGGCGAGCATTGATGATCTCGATGAACCTGTCCAGGTCATCAATGTTCTGCTTCGCCGAGGCGGGTTCGCTGCTAAGGCTATCCCACAGTTCCTTCAGTCCGCCGATTGGGGATGCAGGGGGGGCTTGCTCTGTTGCAACTTCGGGTTCGACTCTCTGCGGCTGCGCCGAGTAGTCGCTGAGCGTGAGGTTGCCCAGTACCAGGACAATTTCCCGGCTCCCCAGTGCGGGAAGATCAACCGGTTCGTAGTACATGCAAACCGCCGAATCGTTTATCGAATAGGGCATCAGGTTGAAGTTCCTGCTGCTCGAGGTCTGATAGTCCCAGGAAGCGTCGCTGAGGCGTTTCCAGTTGGCAAACACGATCTTATCCGGCGGGGTGATGTCAGAACCGCTGGTCATGCAGAGCAGGCCGATGCTTTCAGGCGAGCTGGCCGATGGAGAGAGCCAGTAGCGAATCATATCGGAGCCGGATACGGTCAGCTCACTGCGGATCTCCTCGTGGCGGTCGGAGCGGAAGTGGGACAGATTGTCCTCCCCCAGGTAGGTGTCCAGGCAAAACCGCAAGCCGACGGAGAGCCGATTGCGTGAACGGTTGCTGATGCGGATCGACATGCGTACCCCTTGGGCCTCCCCGGATGAGGAAGCCAGCACCGGGGTGAACTCCTGCGCGACCGTGAGGGTTCTGGAGGTCCATTCGAAACGGGCCATCCCCGCACCGGCGGTTTTTTCACTCGCTTCGCTAAACTCCGAGCTGTCTCCGAGTTTGTAGATCTTGTCGTTGACCACCAGGGACACTCCGGAGGTTCTGGGATCCTGATCTACAAACAGGGGGATATATTCGCCCGCGGCGGGGGCTGCACGGGTATACAGGGAGAAGCGGCCGATGCCCTCGTGCAGAATCAGACGCACCCCGCCGGAGTCGATCTCTACGGCTGCGAGTGGAATCACAACAACAGCCAGCAGTATGGCCGCGAGCACAGAGATTTTTCTCAAAATATTCATTACCTGTCTTCCGAACTTTCGATCATCTGCTGCAGCAGTGATTCTTTCACAGCCAGAGCGTCTGCCTTCACCTGCAGGGCTCTCTCGCGATTCTCGACGGCCTGGAGCCGTTGCTGCAACTCAGCCGATATTTCAGCCGTTTGCCCTTCCGATGCAGATGCAAGCTGGGCCTCTAAGCCGGCGATGGTGCTGTTCAACACCTCATTCTCACTGCGTAGTTTTTCTAAAGCGGAGGCGGTTTCCGCATCCGCCGAGGAGGCCGTGGGAGATGACAGCTTCCTCTGGTACACGGCGATTGCCTGTTCGTAGGTCTTCTCCCTCCGTCTGAACTCCGCCACGGAGTTCAACGCCTCCTCGTGGCTCCACTGCAGGAGCTTGAGCAGCTCGTTCTCCCGCTTTTTGAACTCGATCAGGGACAAACGGTAGCGTGAAGCCTCCAGCTTCACACTCTTCGGATGTTCCACTATTACCCTGTTGAACACCCGCGCGGCCTCATCCAGTTGCCCGAGAGCGAACAGACACTCCCCGAGCCAGAAATAGGCACTGCCTGCAAACTGAGAATCGGGATACTCTCTCAAGAATCGCTCCAACACCTGGATACCGCTCTCCGGGTCTCCCTGCAGATACAGGAGCCTGCCTTTCTGGTACAGGGCATCGGGGATGTAGGGATGGGAGGGGAAGTTGGCAAGGAAATACTCGAGGTTTCGGGCCGCTTCCTCGTAGTTGTCAATAGCCAAGTAGGCACGGGATATCCAGTAGTAGGCATCCGCGGCATTTGCCTGCTGCTGTTCGGTTTGAGCTCCGAAGATCAGCGTCCGAAAAGTGCGGATTGCATCTTTGTATCGTTCCTGCTTGAACTGCAGCAATCCCTCTCTCAGTTGATCGTCTGCGCCGGATACCTGGGCAAAGAGGAGAGCCGGCGCAAGAACGAGAAGAATTATCGGTATGGTTCTGCGAAGCATGGGTCCTCTCTTTTTTTTCGACTCCTGAAAAAAGAAACTGTATCTATTATTGTTCATCGGCATTTCAGAGTATTAATCTCTTCACCTATGTTCTTGGAATCGAATACCGCCGAGCCGGCGACCAGCACATCCGCGCCCGCCTCTATGGCCATCCGGCAGGTTTCTCGATTGATGCCGCCGTCCACTTCGATCAGATAGTCGTGGCCGCCGCTACGGCGCATCTCGGCCAGCTGACTGACCTTTTTCAGGGTCTGGGGGATCAGTTGCTGGCCTCCAAAACCGGGATTCACCGTCATTACCAATATCAAGTCGAGCTCGGGAAGAATCTCCGCCAACATGTCTGCCGGCGTGGAGGGAACGATGGATATTCCCGCCTTTTTCCCTAATTTGCGGATCTGGCTGAGCACTCTGTGCACGTGAACCGTGGCTTCGTAGTGGATCGTGATGATGTCCGATCCGGCCTCTGCGAAACTCGAAATATAATTCTCCGGTCGCACGATCATAAGGTGGGTATCGAAGGGCAGCCGGCTGTGACGGCGTAGAGAGGCAACCATGGGCGGGCCGAAGGTGATATTGGGAACGAACACTCCGTCCATGATATCCAGATGAACCCAGTCCCCCCCACCCTCTTCGGCACGCTTCACTTCATCGGCAAGATATCCGAAATCCGCGGATAGGATCGAAGGTGCGATAAGTGTTGTGTTCGGTTCTGCCATGAGATGATAATAGCAGAAAGATACGTTGTGATGCAAACGGTGCGGCCCCACACTCCCGGTTGCTTCAAGATTGACTAAACTCTTGATCTTGCTATAATTAGTCAAGTAGGCTTTGCCAAGTAGGCTATACCGCGTGGGCTGCTGCACATAGTTCAACCCAGAGAGAATCGTTCGTTTATCGACGGTGCTTTGCCA
>CAZFMD010000076.1:0-5875 GCA_964520025.1 uncultured Spirochaetaceae bacterium | reverse complement strand
GCTTTGCCAGGAAGGCTGTACCAGGCAGGCTATACCAAGCAGGCTATACCGAGTAAATTGTACCAAGTAGCCTTTACCGAGAAGGCGTTTTTCGAGTAACTCTATGGCGGAAAAGCAACTTACCTTCAAAGAGAACGAGATCATCCAGATCTTGAACAAGGTCTATCTGAGCTTCAAAGAGGGTCAGTTCAATGAGGCGAGCACCTTGCTGGAGAAGGCGCTGGAAATCGACTTCGAGTCCACCGATGTGACCAATGCGCTGAAAGCGGCGAATTTCTGGCTGGAACGGGAAGATCGGTTGGCAACAATCTCGGGAGCCTATGAGAAGGGAGAGTACTACCTGGGTCAGTGGAAGGTGTTTAGCGGCTTTATCTCCCGTATGGAGCGTCTGTCCGAACGCTGCCTGTTCAATATCAAGTACTACATCTTCGGCAGCGCGCTGTCGCACTACCTGAGCCTGTACAACGAGACAGAACTCAGCGATCCGGAGATTCTATTTCGCATCGGACGCTGCCATAAATGCCAGGGAAACTATGAGAGTGCGATTCGTTTTCTCGAACTGGCCAGCCAGCACCGGCGAGAGGACGCGGCAATCCTGGCTGAATTGGCGGACAGCTACTCTCTGGTCAACGAAGACCGGGCCGCAAAGGTCTTCTTCAGAGAGGCTTTCTTCCTGGATGCTCAGGCCGTGGAGCTCTCCTACCTGGAATCTCCTATGATACTGCGTTTGCTGGAGAAGTTGAAAGGCAGGTTCGGTGAGACCGGGCCCGAGTTGCAGGAATGGCTTCCCATATACGGCACCATATACGGCCTGTTCAACGTCAAGAGAGAGCTCAGGCCATTGGAGCTCGGTAAATTGAAGCAGGCCATCTACCAACTGGAGAGGGAGATCGGCGGCCAGAAGGACAGCCGGCTGGTACCCAGGCTGCTCAATCACTACTTCTGGCTGGTCGATCACTTTTTGAACTCCGGTGAGGATCGAAAGAAGATAGAAGAGGTATTGACAAAGATCAAAGAACTGGATCCCGAGATCTACAACGAATACGTCACGTAATTTACATGGAACACGAGTATAAGGAGCGATGTCTTGTCTGATGCATTGATTAAACAGGTAACTGAATTACTAAACGAGGAAAAGTGGACCCGAGCAACTCTGAACAGCTATACCATTAGCAATTTCTCCGAGCTCGATGAAATTGTTTCCGTAACCAAAGAACAGGGTGCGGAAGACGAGGTACTCGAGATCTGTGATGAGCACCTCAAACACACGCGCAACAGCATTGTCGGTTTGTATATATCCGGCATTATCTCCCTGAGCAAGCAGCTGGTTGATGATTCGAATCTCATCGTGCTCATCAACATCTTCATGGACAACCACAAGTGGAATATCGTCGAGTACCTGTGCAGCAGGATTCTCGAATACGGTGAGAGTAAATTCGCCCTCAAAACGCTTTCCGATGTGTATGAGAACAAGAACGAACAGGATAAGAAGTATCTGATCTGGGAGCGTTTTATCAAGGTCGACTACGAAGAGGCGGAGATCGTAAAACTTCTGGCGGACAAGAAAGAGGAAGATGGCGAGCTGGAGAGCGCAGTCGAGTTCTGGAAGAAAGCCCTGCACCGCTTCATCAACAAGAAGATGTTTTCCAACGTGCGGGAGGTCTGGGAGAAGATTATCGAATACGCTCCGGAGGATGTCGAGTTTTTCTTCTCCGTGGAACGAAAGATCGTGAAGGTTTTGAGCGGCGACCGGGCGGCTCAGCTGCTAACCTTCCTGATACCTCACTACAAGGAGAAAGAGGATTGGGATACCTCGATCGAGCTGCTCAAGCGTATTCTCTCCTATGAACGAAAAAACTCAGAGGCTCGAAAAGAGATCATTGAATGTTTTCGTCAGAAGTACGCCGAGCATAGCCAGCTGGAGGAGTATCTGCGCGTATCGAATCTCAACCAGAGCTGGCGTAACGTTCACGATGCGATCGCCGATTTCGAAAAACATATCTCCTTCGACATGGGCAACTACGTGTACCACTCCAGCTGGAAGATCGGTAAGATCAAAGACATCCAAAACGACGTGATCGTCATAGATTTTGCCTCGAAACCGGCTCATAAGATGAGCTTGAAGATGGCGGTAAGCGCCCTCAAGGTGCTGATTCCCGACCATATCTGGGTGCTGATTCACACCAAGCCAAAAGAAGAACTCAAGCGCCAGGTAAAAGAGGATCCCGTTTGGGCATTGAAAATCGTCATCCGTAGTTTTGATAATGCCGCAGATATGAAGATGATCAAAGAGCAACTGGTTCCCGCGGTGCTCAGTCAGGGAGAGTGGTCGAAGTGGAGCACCGAAGCCCGCAAGATCCTAAAGACCGACCCGATATTCGGTAACGTTCCCGAAAAGCTCGATCGCTACACGGTACGGGACAAACCGATCTCCTTCGAAGAGAAGACCTTCAACAAATTCAAGGCCCAGAAATCGTTTTTCGATAGAGTGCAGACATTGAGGGATTTCCTGGAGCACGCCGAACCGGATTCCGATTATTTCGCCGAGATGTTCGCCTACTTCACCGGCTTCCTGAAATCCTCGGCCGCGGTGAATGAACTGGCACTGTCCAGCTGCATGCTGGTTCAGCAGCTCGCGTCGGTATACCCCCACCTCAATCCGGGCGGGGACTTCACCTTTTCCGATCTGATCCAGGGAGTGGAAAATATCGAAGAGCTGTTCGCAAAAATCGACGACCCGGAGCTGAAAAAAATCTTCCTGCTCCAGCTTCATCAGAACTACCCCGACTGGCCTTCTGTCTATGGCCGGCTGTTCCTGACTTATCAGAGCAAGTTCATCGTGGACGAGCTTGTCCGGGACAAGAAATGGGATACCCTGAAGTCCCTGACCGATCAGATCCTCAGTCACTACAGGGAGTACCGAGAGGCCTTTGTCTGGTTGGCCCGCAATCTTCTGGAAGAATCCTGGTTCGTCGGTATGGAGATCAGCCGGGAAAAGCTGCTGATCGGCATGATCCACCTGCTGGACATAACCTTTCGGGAGATCAACAACAAACGGGATGTGAGTTTCAACAGGAAGATCAACAAACAGGTGCAGGATTATCTGTTCAAAGAGAAAAGCCTCCTGAACCACATCCTGGAATCCGGAGAAGAATCGATCACCAGGCTGTATACACTCGTAGAAGACGTGAAAGAGCTCGACCCCTCGATACGCATCAGCTTGAAACAGCACATCAAGAGCAGCTTTCCCAAATACGAGTTTCGCGGTGATCAGGAAAAAGAGACTGTCAGCATGGGCCTGCTGACTACACGGGAAAGCTACCAGAACAAGCAGGACGAGTTGCGGGATATCATCGAAAATCAGATTCCCCAAAACTCCACTGAAATAGGTGTGGCCATGGACAAAGGGGATCTTAGGGAAAACGCGGAGTACAAAGCCGCCCTGGAGCGGCAGGAACTGCTCAAGTCCTCGGCTGCCAAGATCCAGGACGAGCTTCAGAAAGCTCAGATCTTCGACGAATCTCAGATCTCCACGGACTCTATTTCCTTCGGTACGAAAGCCAAGTTGAAAAATCTCCTCGACGAATCGCAAGAGGAATACACGATTCTCGGGCCGTGGGAATCTAATCCGGCAAAGAACATTATCTCCTACCGTTCCCCCCTAGGCGCCGAGTTGATGAATCACAAAGCCGGAGACAAGTTGAACTTCACCATCAGCAAACAAAACTTCAAGTACCAGGTCGAGGGGATTGAAAGCGTAAAACTTACCGGTGGTTAGATCATGAAACTGAAAGCTTTGATAGTATTCGTCATCCTGCTGGGTGTTGCTGCAGGGCTCTGGTCTGAGGGCATTGACGTTGTCGTCATGGTGGATACCTCAGAGAGCATGTTCCCCGTGTTTGACGATGTGGTGGACTACCTCCTGCGAGATCTTCTGGAAAACAGACTTCATACCGGGGACTCGTTTCATCTGCTCAGCTTTGCCGATTCTCCCGAACAGGAGATTCAGCTGGATATCGAGGATCGTGCCGATATTACCGAGGTGATCGACAGAATTTTGCTGTTGAAACCTCTGGGACAGTATACCGACCTCATTGCAGCCGTAGATTTCCTCTACGAATACACCCGCGGGATTGCTCCGCAAAACAGGAAATTGATCCTGTTGCTAACAGACGGAATCCACGATCCTCCGCCGGGCAGCCCCAACCAGCTGGACGAGGAAGGGGTGGTGGCTCGCCTTCTCGAATCCAGCGAGAAGATCAACAGAGAGGGTTGGGACGTTCATATCCTGCGCATGCCCGGTGAGGTGGCGCGGGCCTCGGATCAGGCCGGCTCGGGCATAGATGTGTTGGATCGATTGTCCGAACAGTTGCAGAGCGATGTCCTGGCCTACGAGGATGTCGAAAAAGAGAGCCTGACCGACCAACTCACAGGATTCTCCACTTTGAGTTTTCCCGATTCCCTCGGGCGGGTTCGCCGCTGCTTCACCGTACCCCTGGTTCTTCAGAACAACTCGGAGGAATCTCTGGGCTACACCCTGGTAGGCATGGAAAGCGCGGGAGAGGATCTGTTGAGGCGCCGGGTCTCGGTCACGGTCCCAGCCAAGCAGACGGAGCAGCTCATTGTCCCCGTGCGCCTGCCCTCGGGTGTACAGCCGGGGATTCAGGAGATGGAAGTAACCCTGGAGTTTACCGATCCTCAGGTGAGGATTTCACCCCTGGAGGGTATCCTGGCCTTCGAGTACGTTCCCCGGGTCGGCTGGCGGGAGGCCAGCCTGCCCCTGCCCTACCTGCTGTACGCCCTGGGTGCCCTGATTCTGATAGGCGTGATCATTCTGTTGGTTTTC
The DNA here is from genome assembly GCA_964520025.1 of uncultured Spirochaetaceae bacterium. GTDB lineage: Bacteria > Spirochaetota > Spirochaetia > SZUA-6 > DRHE01 > JAFGQJ01. Next base: position 1,029 of record CAZFMD010000076.1, on the reverse strand, counting down.
GTGATCCGCCACCACCTGCAGGATGCCGCTTTCGACCGCCTGTTTGCCGGAGTCGCCGAAACGCGCAAACGCAGAAAGAGCATCCGTCCCCTGATCCTGAAGGTGGATTCCCAAAACCCGAACATCGGCACCCGGAATATCCATCCAGTACCTCCCGGTTCCCGGCGCAGCGTGGGCGGAGATGGTTCCACCTTCCTCATCTACTACATCCCCATGCCCAGAAAAATCGGAGAAATTCGAAATGATGGCAAGCAGTACCGTTTTATTCCCAAACGGCCGGAGCACTTCCCCGATTTGAGCAAGCCTCTTACCGACTGCCTGAACAAACCGATCCGGGCGGTTTCCTCCAGGGGGCGGGATATAATCTTTCACTTCCACGAGTACGTATCCCCCCTTGAGCAGCTCAACCGCCTGATGCGCTCGGTGCCCAAGTATCACATCGGGGATGTGCCCCTGAAGCATCCGCCGGGCGGCGAGAACAAGTAGCTGCTCTTTCCCGGGCTCCACCACCGAATCCGTGTAAATACGGTGAGGTAGTATAATTTTTTTTACAGTTCTTCCAGAACCGACAGGGCCGTCTGGCGGGCGGCCGGATAGGGATCCTCCGTGGACACCTTCTCCACCTTCTCTCGAAAGGTGCGTAGGCCGTTTCGTCCGATGCCCCGCAGGGCGTAGATCCTCACGTAGACATTCGGGCTGCCCAGGAAACGTTCGTAGAACCACTTGAGGCCGGGGGCTTCGGTGGTGGAGAGCTTCTTGGCGGTGAATTGCAGGACCTTTTGATCCTTGCTGCCCCACTCCTGCTCGATCACCTCTCGAAATACATCCAGGCTGTCCTGAAGGGCGTGTTCGCAGAGGGCGGTGAAGGCCGCCTCCCGATACACGGGCAGGGCTATTGTGTTGCCGTACAGCTCTCGGAGGTACCCGAAGGCTCCGGGCGTACCGATGACGCCCAGGGCTTCAATGGCCTGCAGGCGCACCTGGCGCTCCGGGTCGTTTTTGGCCTTGTAGATCAGGATATCGACGCTG
>CAZFMD010000075.1:0-13766 GCA_964520025.1 uncultured Spirochaetaceae bacterium | reverse complement strand
CCCTCGGAGGCATCGACCAACAGGATCGCCCCGTCGACCATGGAGAGGGCCCGCTCCACCTCCCCACCAAAATCCGCGTGCCCGGGGGTGTCGATGATGTTGATCTTGACCCCCTTCCACATTACAGAGCAGTTTTTGGCGGCGATAGTGATGCCCCGCTCCCGCTCCAGGTCGAGGCGGTCCATGACTCGCTCCCCGGCCTCCTGGTTGCTGCGAAATACCCCGCTCTGGCCGAACATGGCATCCACCAGGGTGGTCTTGCCGTGGTCGACATGGGCGATGATAGCTACATTTCGAACCGAGTGATTGATTGTACGTGTGTTTGGCATCAGTTTTCCTGTTGAGGTATAGAAGAGAGAAGATACTCCCGAATGTGGGGTGCGGTCTACTGAAATCTACGACCTAGGGGAGCCCCTGCGGACACCGACTGATTGACGATACAATAAAAGAGGCTGCCGGCGGTCGGAGTCGAACCGACACGAGGTTCACCACTCACCAGATTTTGAGACCGACACATGTTTCAGTTACAGCGTATTCGACATGATTTGAGGCATTTTGGCTCAATAACGAACGATTTTATCATATAGATCATATCCTTCATTTGATTTTGTTGTATTTTGATTTTTGATTAAGTGATGCCCAGCTTCCGTAACACGTTCTGCACTCTCTCGTATGCGTCACGTTCCACTAGAGCCCGCTCCTCGGGATCGCCAATATCGTCGAACGCTGCGACGGAGCGCGGCCCGAAGTGTTTAGGCGACCCGAACTTCTCAGCGATGTTCCGAAGGCCCTCTCTGATCAATGAGTTGGGCAAATGGGTTTTGAATTCGGCAGCCAAAGCTTCCGATCCGCCGGGAAAGTTACTAACACAATAGTAAATATCCCAGGGATCTTTTTCCTTGAGCCGGCTCGCCATGGCCATGCCTTTCATTGCAAGGAAAGGAATAATAGCGGCGATTCGAATCACGGAACTGTCCTTCGCGCCGTCTGGCAAGGTGCCGTCAATGCGAACCTCAGCGGCTTGTTGAAATGCCAATTCGCAACCACGAGCTTTCCGTGCCCTGACATCTTGAATCTTCTGAGTTCGATGACTCTTTGACGTACCCTCGTATTCCCCTGCCAGCAAGTCAACTGCTACTTCGATTGGGTGCCCGGCTACCACTACAATACGCCAGAAACGATATGGTTGTTCTTTGTCCTGGCGGTAGCCACGACCGATGAGCAGATTGTGAATGGTGTTGTAGCCGGGGTCTTGCAGAGTCTTGTGGTTCAGCGCCAGGTCGACATCAAGACTGCCGACGTGTGGCACATTGTCCTGTGGGATCAACATTGCTGGTACCCAGCCGCCAACCACGACCACGTCATCATGGTACTCTCCAAGCAAACGGTTCAATTCAAGCATAACAGAATGTGCCGCCTTTACCCCCAGAGCGTCATAGTCTTTTTTTGTTACCATAGCCTTGACAGTTCCTTCTTCCATATAGCCTCTGCGGCTTCTTTCCCTCGTCCTTTGTGCGCCTTGAGGTCGAGATAGAGCTGCACAGGACAGACGACCCTCAACGAGTCTACCTCTCGCGTCATGTAGTAGACCCCCTCGTCGTAAGGTAGTATCAGGCTCGCGTTGGCGCCGCTGGTTACCTCCTTCAGCCCAGATCTTTCTATAAGAGCTTTGGAAATGGCACTCACGTAACCCATTGCCCTCTGCCCAAGGACTGTGGGAGCGATCCGGCGTGCAGCAGAAAATCCGGTAAATGCACAAGTAATGTCGAGTTCCGAGCACGCCCCGGTGACGGCTTCTTCGATTTCCTCCGGTCTCTTCAAAGAATAGAAATTTCGCACTGTATTCTTCCGGAAGGAATAGTTCTCAGACCATTCTTTTAAGAGGTCTTGGGGATTTGACAGCCTGAATCCCCTGGTATCCTCAACGATCCACTCACGATCCCGCAGTAGTTTCTTGACGTTCACGATCTGACCGAGACTAACTGCTGCCTCATTCGCCAAGGGTTGGGTTTTCCACCATTCAAGATTACGCATCAGCAGTACTCTAAGCACCCTCGCGGATTTTGCGGTATAGAGTGAGCGTAGGTAGCGTTTCTCGGAAAACGGATTGCGCATACCTTCACGATGGATGAAAACTGTTTCGAACGAAAGTAGACAGTTACCCGCGAGATCAAGGTAGCCGATTCCTTCCTTACTACAAATCTCTGCGGAAACCGGCGAGATATAGGGGGCCATAAATACGCCGTATACCCTTGGAGACTCATATTGCATGCGAACAAGGTAGTTTACCGCTTCTCTTGCCAACCTCGGTTGACCGTTCACCTTCGTTTCCACTGCTATATGGCGAAGCGGACCATCCGCTATCTGAAAGTAGATCAGGAGGTCTGCCTTTAGGTTCCCCAACTGCTTGTTTTGTCGGATCTGCTTCACACGAATAAAGGGAACTCCATCCAAGCATGATTTGATTGCAGTAGCTGCCCGTTTTTCGATATTCGTTTCTTTCATCAAATAACCACTTTTCAGCGAATGCTGAAAATAGCATAATAACTGAAATACAGTATGTCAATACTTTTTCATTATATATGTTATTTTCAACATCAGTTGAAAATGCCCTTATTAATGAAGACAAGACTGTGAAGTTTTGCGGATATAACCTATGCTGTCATACAAAACATCCTCTATTGTTTATTTTTGAGGATAATTTGTATTTTGGTTGGGGGGACAGCCTGCGAAGTCACAACAAAATGCCGGCAATGGGAGTCGAACCGACACGAGGCTCCCCCCTCACCAGATTTTGAGACCGACACATGTTTCATTTGCATCATTTCAGTTTGTTGTATTTTCTGTTGTACCAAGTTATCGCTTTTGTTGCACTTCTTCTCTGAACGCCGTCTTAACTGGGACATTTATCCCGATTCGCATTTATAAGGACACAGTGTGTATCGATGGATCCTGATCCGGCTGATGTCCTCGTACTTCATTCAAATCTACTTCCAGAGCATTGCGCATTGGCAAGAACTGTGTCCCAAGGTAAACTATCTCAATGCCGGAACTCAGTCGGTTTCTCGGGATTTCAATTCTCATGTATTTCAACGACCATGCGCCGCCTCATTTTCATGTGAAATACAACGAGCTCAGAGCGTCAGTTGAGATATCCACGTTATCCATACTTGAAGGGGAGATACCACCTCGAGTACATGGTCTGGTGATAGAATGGGCGGAACTCCACCGGGACGAGCTTCTCAGAAACTGGAATACCATACGCGAATCCGGTGAATACCGAAAAATAGAACCATTGGTTTAGGAGTTGGAAGATGGTTTGGATTAAAGAGGCAGAATACGTCGAAGATTATAAAATTCATGTCACCTTCAACAATAGCGAAAGCGGTACTATAGATTTGAAGGAAGTTATCTACAACGACAAACGGCCGGTGTTCAGAGAACTTGTCGATATCGCTAAATTCAGACAATTCGAAGTAGATTTCGACACTATAGTCTGGAAAAATGGCCTAGATCTAGCTCCGGAATTTCTATACAGCTTTCTCGTGCAATCACAGCACGCCGTGTAGCAGATGCCGGCGGTCGGAGTCGAACCGACACGAGGCTCCCCCCTCACCAGATTTTGAGACCGACACACGTTTCATTTACGCCGTATTGGACCCGGTGTTGGGAAATTCGCCCCAATTCCAGCCCATTTCAGCATATATTGCATATACAGCATTTCATTTTGTTGTATTTTCTGTTGTATCTTGTTATCGCATTCAGTGTAGACTTTTTCCGGCCTCCGGCGTATGGCCTATCTGGGACTCTTGTCCCGATTGGCGACTGAGCAATGCGGAGCCGAGTAGTTTCCTCAGCCCAAATATTGTTCGCTGCGGCCGTGATTGCAGAGACGATACAATAATGGCTCGGTCAGTCAGAAGGATCGAAATTTGTAGGCGGAAGGTGCTCCTCGACAGGATTTGGGATTTGGACTGCGTTTCTATACCAAGAAATCGCAATCTGGTACGATTGAAGCCGAGCCATGAAGATTTCACAAATCGTTGAGGCTATTGATGGGAACCGAATCCGAATCAGTGATCATGCGGATTTAGAGGCTCATGAGGATCGATTGTCCTATGAAGAAATATTCTATTCGGTACGAAGGGGCGAGATCGTTGAAGAATACCCAACCGATACACCATACCCAAGTTGCCTGGTGTACGGACAAACTATGAGGGAAGAACCGATACACAGTGTGTGGGCGTATAACCGGGACAACCGCTGGGCCGTATTGATCACCGTATACAGGCCCGATCCAAACCGATGGATCGATTGGAAAGAGAGGAGAAGCGAGTAATGTTGCCATTTGATAAATGCCCGGTTTGCGGCGGAGACATCGTGGAGAAAGAAGTCGAGAAGTTGTTAAAAGGTGGTACAAACACGGCAACACTCACCGTAAAAGCAGAAGTTTGCCTGCGGTGTGGCGAACGTTTCTATTCAAAAGAGACCATCCAACGTTTCGAAGAGATTCGTCGAAAACTGGAACAGGAAGATACCGAAGGATTCGAGGCGATCGGTCAATTATTCCACGTGCGCAGTTAGATGCCGGCGGTCGGAGTCGAACCGACACGAGGGTCACCCCTCACCAGATTTTGAGTCTGGCACGTCTACCAGTTTCATCACGCCGGCGTAACCTCCCGAGATTAGTCCGCATCCCGGCATCTTGTCAAGAAACCCAGGCTCTGTAAAACTTGCCGACAGGATGTCCGGCAAGGGAAAGCGGCCCGAACAGATGCGGGCGGATCAGGTACATGCCCTATACAAAGAATGCAGGCTCTGCCCGCGGGACTGCGGAGTCGACCGCCTGCAGGGAGAGCGGGGATTCTGCGGGGAAAGTGACCGGATGCGCATTGCCTGGGCCGGACTGCACAGAGGGGAGGAACCGCTCCTGATCGGCGAGAACGGCTCGGGGACGATCTTCTTCTCCGGCTGCACCCTGAAATGCGATTCCTGCCAGAACTGCCAGATCAGCCACCAGGGATTGGGCCGGGAGGTGTCCGCGCCTCAGTTGCGGCAGATGATGCTGCGGCTGCAGGAAGCGGGGGCGGCCAACATCAACCTGGTGACGGCCAGCCACTTCACACCCTCGGTCGGGGCGTGCGTAACCGATGCCCGGAAACAGGGGCTGTCCATCCCCGTGCTCTGGAACTCCTCCGGGTACGAGCGGCTGTCCACCCTCGATCTGTTGAGAGAAACCGTGGATGTGTACCTGCCGGACTGCAAAACCCTGGATACAAAGGTAAGCCGGCAGCTGATGGGGGCGCCGGATTACCCGGCGGTGGTGCAGCCGGCCCTGATGAAGATGGTGGAGGACAAACCCCCTGTCGTCGAGGATGGCCAGATCCGCCGGGGCGTGATCGTCCGCCATCTGGTGCTTCCGGGGCTGCTGGACCAGAGCCGGGAAGTGCTGGAGTGGTTTGCCGGAAATCTACGAGATCGGGCCCTACTCTCCCTGATGTTTCAGTACACCCCGGTGAGCTCGGAGGGAGGGGAGCAGGGCCGAAAGCATGAGCAGAGCCTCGGGAGAAGGGTGAGCCGCCGGGAGTACGAAGAGGTCCTCGCCTGGCTGGATGAGCTGGGCATAGAGGAGGGCTACTTCCAGGAACCGGCCGGCAGCGATGACTGGCTGCCGGATTTCACTCGACTCAATCCTTTCCCTGAAGGACAAGCCGTTGCGATCTGGCACTACGAGGTCGGATACGTGCAGTGATACAGCCGCAGGGTACCGGCTCATACCGCGGTTTGATCTTGGGTGAATTTGATACGCTCTCCAGAGTTATCCCCGAGTCCCGGATCGATCCCGTCAATCCGGACCGATGACCGTTCCTTCGAATTTCCTGTCGTAGAGAATATTTTTCAGATTGTCGATGTTACGTCCCCCGGCCACGATCACCCGAAGCTTGAGCCGGGCCGCTTTTTCCGTAGCCACCGGATCGAAGGGCACGTTGATTCCGGGGCTCCAGGTGTCACCCACCAGTTTCTGGAACTCCTTCCAGCTGACCGAATCCAGGGGCTTGGCGTCGGGATCGCTCTTGGGATCCGCAGTGTATACTTTCACAATGTTGGAGAGGTTGAGCAGGGTATCGGCCTGGAAGCGCTCGGCCAGCAGCACCGCGTCGTTATCCGTGGAAAAACCCGGTTTCCAACCGGCAGCCACGAGGATGCGGCCTGGGAATACGCTCACCGCCGTGGGGTCGGTGATCACCTGTTCCAGGCACAGCTCCCGGAACAGCCGCTTGAGCAGCTCCGCGTTCAGGCGGGTGGCGGCGATCCCGATCCAGTCCAGGACATCCGCATCCGCTTCGGGGATCACCGCCCGGTAGGCCCGCTGGTACTCCCGGGCGGGAGCGCCCCCGCCGCAGACGATGATCAGGCGGCTGTCCGTTTTGCCCTCCAGGTACTCGAGAATCGCGGCCCGAAAGGCCAGTAGGAAGTTTGAATCCACCTTGTCCGGGACGATTATCGACCCGCCGAGGGAAATCACTTTGGTCGTGCTCATTCACCCCTCCTCTACCCGAGGTAGTGTAGGAGGAAAAGGGTCGCACGTTCAAGCGCTCCCGTACCCGCACCGGGAGAGCATAAATCGCAAGCCAAACACCCGCGACACGGCTGGCAAGGACACGGCTAACAAGGATTGAACAATCCGGAATCTACAGGTATACAGATCGTTATGAAAGTACTGATTTCAGACGAAACGGATCCAATCTGCGCCGAGACCCTGAAGAGTTTCCCCGGCTTAGAGGTGGAGCAGCGGGCGGGCATGAGCCCCGAGGAACTCCTGCGGGAAATTCCTGAGTTCGAAGCCCTGGTGGTCCGATCCGCCACCAAGGTCACCGCCCGGGTAATTGCCGCCGGAAAAAAGCTCAAGGCGATCGGACGGGCCGGCGCCGGAGTGGACAACATCGACATACAGGCGGCTACCGAACGGGGGATCCTGGTGATGAACACCCCCGGGGGCAATGCCAATGCCGTGGCCGAGCTGGCCGTGGGTATGATGTTCGCCCTGGCCCGGAAGCTCCTCACCCTGTCCGCGGGCATGGAGGCGGGGCGTTGGGAGAAGAAGGGATACAAGGGCGGGGAGCTGGCCGGCAAGACCCTGGGATTGGTGGGCATCGGCCAGGTGGGTGCCCGGGTCGCCCGCAAAGCCGCGGCCCTGGACATGAAGGTACTGGCATACGATCCCTTCGTGAAGACGGAACAGGCTCAGGAATTGGGAGCGGAGCTGTGCGAGCTAGACCGGCTTTACGAGGCAAGCGACTATGTCAGCCTGCATCTTCCCAAAAAAGAGCAAACAGCCGGCATGATCAACGCCGATGCTTTTGCCAAGATGAAACGGGGAGTGTTTCTGATCAACTGCGCCAGGGGAGGGATCGTGGTGGAGGCGGATCTTCTCGAGGCGCTGGAGCAGGGGCGGATAGCCGGTGTGGGCATCGATGTCTATGAGAGCGAGCCTCCGGAGGACTGGTCCCTTGCCAGGCATCCGGCGGTGATCGCCACACCACACATCGGAGCCGCCACCGCCGAGGCGCAAGTTGTGGTCGCCGAGATGATCGGTCGGCAGATCGGAGAGTATCTGAGCGCGGGCAAGATCCTCCACGCGGTCAACAAGCCGTAGAGGCAGCGGTAGACACAGCGCTATCGCTCTTTACCCGCGCAGTTCCGATATCCAATGTTACCGGTGCGAGATAGCAGAAACCAGCAATGTAGCCTCCTGGATGATTATGCTGTATATTTGGGTCTAGGAAGTATCAAGCAGATCATGGCTGGAGATATTACACACATTCTGGAATCCTGGGAGTTCGATCCTGACAATCAGGTACGCATCATCCAGGCCGACGACGGCAGGGATGTGCTTCAGATCCGGCAGCCTCTGGGAATCGAGCAGTACGAGTTGGACGGCCGGCCCGACGGAAAGACACCGGAAAGCCGGGAGTGCTACCTCGACTTCCTGCAGGAGCAGCTTCAGGAGTTCACCCAGGCCAACGGTACGGATGAAGGTTTCCAGGTGACCCGCGAGCAGTTCCGCACCCTCCAGAACGAAGGCATCATCTATTACTACCGCTATCTGATCCTGTTCCAGATCGGAGATTTCGAGCGTACCGCCAGAGACACCGAGCACAACCTGCAGATCTGTGAACTGGTGGAGAAGTACGGGGAGAGCGATGAGGATAAGAACGAGATCCTCCAATATCGTCCCTACATCCTGCGCATGTTCGCCATCGCCAAGGCGATGATCTCCCTGCACCAGCAGTTGAAAGCGGCTGCCAGGGAGATCCTGGAATCCGCAATCGACGAGATCGAGAACATGGCCCCCATCGATACCCCGGCATTTCAATTCGAACGGATCCGTTCGCTGAAATACCTGCGTTCGACCCTCAAACAGGTGTTGGAACAGAAGATGTCGCCTTTAGACCAGTTGAAAAAGCAGCTTGACAGTGCCGTGGATGAAGAGAACTATGAACTGGCCGCGGAACTGCGTGATAAGATTCGAACACTGAAGAAAGAGTTCGAGCTCTAGGTATTCTGTTTTCACCTCCCCACTTGCGGAGTCGATATTGCTGTTTCGAAAGAACAAAATTGCTGATCCGGATAGTCTGCTTCAGGATGCCTGGCAAACCAACTTCCGCTGGCTCGCGAGAAGACGTTTTGCCAATGAGGTTTCCCGGGATTTCTCATCCAGGATACGAAGAGGAAAACTCGAGCTGAAGATCCACAAGCCCAGCTGTTTCGCCTGGGTCCTGGCTCCCTATAAGTATGGGGATCTGATGATCCGGGCTAAGCTGCACACCGGCCGGGAAAACGGGCACTCCTCAGCCGGCATTGTTTTCCGGTACAACAATGATGACAACTTCTATTATTTTTTGCTATCAAACCGCGACCGCTTCCGTTTCGATGTGGTGTTCAATCAGAATCCGATGCACCTGATCGAATGGACGGCGGTTCCCGTGGCTGCAAAAGGCGCCACCGAGCTCCGCATAGTGGCCAGGGACAACCACTTCTCGTTTTTTCTAGGTGACGAATGGCTGGCCGAGGCGAGCGATGATACCCTGAAGACGGGCTTCGTGGGATTTGCCGCCCAGAATTACGAGGAAAAAAACGAGGGAGTATTTTTCCTGAACAGCCTGAGTATGGAATCCCGCCCCTTGCAGGTGGAACAGGGGTATCTGCGGTGGACCCGCTATGTTCCGGTTTCACCCCATTCGCGAATTTCGCTGGCCCGTACTTTTTCGGATATGGGCAAGCATTCCGAGGCGGTAGCGCAACTGAAGACCGCCTTAAAGCATCTTCCGGACTCTGCGGAGGTGCACCTGCTCCTTGCCCGGGCCTACACCCAACTCAAGGCATACCCTGAGAGCCTCTCCTCGCTCGACCGGGTACTCGAGCTGGAACCGGAGAACGATCAGATTCGTTTGGAAAAAGCGGATGTGCTGTTCCTGGAGGGGGATTTTATCAAATGTCGGGACTACATCGAGGCCATTCTACCGCGTTATCCGCAAGATTCCCAGTTGCGAAGTCTGGTGGGACGCTGCCAGTACAACCTCGGAAACTGGGAAAGTGCCGCGGAACATTACCGGAAAGCCATGGAGCTGGACTGCGACAATGCCGTCTATCGGGTCAACCTGGCCCGCTGCCGGGAACGCATAGGGAATCGGGCGGATGCGCTCAAGGACTATTTCGAGGCGGCCCGATATTTGTTCCGCCAGGAGTCGTACGAGGAGCTGTCCCTGGTTTTGGCGCGGTTGAACGATCTTCTGCCCCCGGATTCCGATGAAGCCTATGAGCTGAAGTCACTCGAGGCGAAAATGCTCTACCATGAAGGCAAGAAGCATCAGGCGGAAAACATATTCTCTGAAGTGATCGACTCCGGCTACAGCGACAGCGGCGTTCACTATCTGTACTCCTTGATGCTGATCGAAAAGCAGGACAGACGGACGGCCGAGTTCCATCTGAGCAAAGCCACGGAGATCGAACCGGAGTATGCCCTGTACTGGTTCCGGTTGGCGGAAAACCGTTTCCTCCTGGGGGATGATCCCTGGTCGGCTCTGGACCGTGCCTATGAGCTAGGGCCTGAGGATCCCTGGATCAACAACCTCCGGGGGCAGGTGCTGCTGGGGGAGAAACGCTACGCCGATGCACTTTCCTGTTTCCAAAGGGCTCTCGAGAGCGAAAACAAGTCGCCGAGTATCTACAGGAATCACGCCGAATGCCTGATGCGTCTGCAACGGGGCGAGGAAGCACTGAAAATGCTGACAACGGGAATCGAGACAACCGACGAAGCGGGGCAGGAGCTGGCCTCCCTGCATAATCAGCGGGGGAATTGCCTGGTAGAGCTCAAGCGGTGTGCCGAGGCGATCGCCGATTACGAGAAAGCCCTGGAGCTGGCTCCGGACAACCGTGTGTACATGCAGAACTGCGCCGCCTGCTGCATCGAGCTGGATATGATCATGAGGGCGGAGGAGCTGCTGAACACTCTTCTGGAGGAGAAGGAAAGCGCCTCCCTGTTCAATCTGACCGGGAATCTATCGGTGGTGACCGGGGAGCTGGAACGCGCCCGCCTGGCCTACCTGGAGGGGCTGAAGCTGGAGCAGGACAACCGGGAGATCAAGCTCAACCTGTTGTCACTGTATATAGAAACCGACAAAATCGAGGAGGCCAGGCAGTTGCTTGCCGAGATGCAGGAGTGGGAAGATCCGCCGGAACGCTGCGGGCAACTTCAGGATCGCTTTCAGAGCCGATTCGAACAGCTGCTGGAATGCTCGGCCTGCGGCCGGCAGTGGAGGGTGCCGAAACAGCTGCCGCCTCAGCCCGCCTTCACGATCCGGGGGGAGCCTCCCGGGGAGGCCCCGGCGGGTCGGTGCGAGCAGTGCAACCGGCTGTACTGCATAGCCTGCGCCTCCGAGTGGGTCGAGGATGGAAGGCTCATGTGTCCCGACTGTCACAGTCGCCTGCGCCTGAATGACGACGCGTTGAAGTATCTGCTGCTGCAGTACGTGGGCGATCAGTAGCGCACCAAGCCCTCCGCTTTTTGACGGTTCGCGGTTCAACTTGACAAACGGGCTAGTTTCAGTAAGATGGGAGCGAGCGAATAGATTGAGACATTCACCGATTTCTTTCTATATAATAGTTATCCTCATCCTCAGCACGTGCGGGGTCCTCTCAGCCCAGGAGATCCTGACTGCGGAAAATTACTTCGATGAGGTCTCCGCCCGTTACGGAAAAATACAGGACTATACGGCGAGCATCTCCATAACCCAGGGAGAGACGGTCATGGCCGGGGTCCTTTACTACAAGAACCCGAACCTGCTGCGCATCGATTTCACGGATCCGGAGGAACAGGTCCTGGTTACCAACGGATTGGAGCTGACTATTTACATTCCCAAATATGAGGTGATCCTTGTACAGAGGCTGCGGCGCAGAAGCCAGGCCGCGCTTGCCAGCATGGCCTCAGAGCAGGGGCTTAACCTTCTGAAGAAAAACTACGGGGTTGCGTACCTAAGTGGTCCGGAGTTTATCCCCCTGGAGGAAGGATCACAGGAGCAGGTGCGCAAGCTGAAGCTGGAGAGCCGATCCACAGCGGAGGGGTTTCGTCAAATCGTGCTGGCAATCGGCAGAACCGGGCTGATCCGTCGAATCACGGGGGTTACGATCGGGTATGAGGAGTTCATGCTCGACCTTACCGATATCGTGGTGAATCAAAACATCCCGGATACTCGTTTTGAATACGACTCACCTCCATATGCGAATGTATACAACGATTTTCTTTTCGAGGCGGAAGATTAAATGGAATCTGTAGGGCAGAAGCTCAGAGAGGCCCGGGAGCTGCACAACTTTTCCCTCGAGCAGGTAGCACGAGACACCCACATCTCGAAGCAGTACCTGGAAGCCCTGGAGACCGAACAGTTCTCCACGATACCCGGTGAGACCTATATCATCGGTTTCCTGCGTAACTACGCCGAGTACCTGTCCCTGAATCCGGAAGAGATCATTTCCCTGTACAAGAATATTCAGATTCAGGAGCAGCCTCTTCCCATGACCGAGCTGCTCGAACCGACCGGTTCCAAAGCGCCCACCAGAATATTGATCCTGCTGGTGGTCGTTTTGGCCTTATTGGGAGGCGGAGGATACCTGCTGTACCGTTACGTGATCGCCCCTCCCCGACGGGCTCGTCCGCAGGCGGATGTGGTCCAGGAGGTAGCCGAGCAGGCGGAGGGACAGCAGTTCGTTTTCGAGGACGAGGCGATGACCCGCTGGTTCAACGCGGATGACAACATAGGTTTTCCGTTGAACGGAAACACCTATCGTCTGGAATTGACCGAAATCGGCAGGACTCTGATCCTGAAGGTGCCCGGTGGAACCCTGGAGATGAACGTGGGTGAAGACCGGCAGCTGGATGTGAACGGGGATGGACGCAATGACCTGCGTATCCTGTTGAATGACATCGATGCCATGGATGTGGCGAAACGGGCGAACTTGAGCCTCTACAAGATCACCAAGGCTACCTCTCCCCAGGTCGCCGAGGCCCCCCCCGGCGAGCAGGAGGATGCTACCACCCAGGAAGGGGAAAGCGCTTCGACCACGGCGGGTGAAGCGGCTGCGGTCCAGACAACCCAAGCCCCGGCGGGAGCGCTCACCATCAGTACCGCCGGGTCTCCTTCACCGTTTCGGGTATCCGTTTCCTTTCGCGGCTACTGCCTGTTCCGTTACCTCGTTGACAATGACATCCGGGAGGAGAGATTTTTCCACAAGGGTGAGAATTTTTCTCTGGACGCAAAGAACGAGGTTCGCTTATGGATTTCGAATGCGGGTGTTGTTCGCCTGATGGTCGCCGGACGGGAGCTGGAGGTGGGCCGTGCCGGTGCGGTAACCACCAAACAGGTTCGCTGGCGTCGAGATGAGGCGAGCGGGCAGTACGTTTTGGAAGTGGTTACCCGCGATTAGCCGTTCATTCCCATGACATTCTATATCGAGAGTCTCGGCTGTGCGAAGAATCAGGTAGACTCCGAATACCTGATTGCAGACCTGGAGGCCAGGGGTTTGCGCTGGGTCCAGGATCCCGAGCAGGCTCAACTCATCATCGTCAACACCTGCGGGTTTATCACCAGCGCCAAGGATCAGTCCATCCAGACCTCTCTGTCCCTGAAGGAGCGCTTCCCGGAGAAGAAGGTGATCATGCTGGGTTGCCTGGTGCAGCGCTATGAAGCGGAGCTGGAACGGGAGATGGGGGAGATCGACGGTTTCGTCGGCTTGAACGATCCGGACGCCTTGCTGAGGCTGGTCCGCTCGGCAGGGAACGATCGTAACGGTTCGATCCAAGCGACCGGGCCGCGAAAGCTGTTGCGGACTCGATTTCTCTCCTATCCGGGAAGCGCCTACGTGAAGGTGGCTGAAGGATGCTCGAATCACTGCAGCTACTGCGCCATCCCCCTGATTCGCGGGGAGCTGATCAGCAGGAGCAGTGCAGATATTCTGGGCGAGATCGAGCAGCTGCTCCGGCGGGGCGTGGTGGAGATCGTACTGATCGCCCAGGACCTGGCCTCCTACGGGCAGGACCGGGGAAGCCGGGAGTTGGTTTGGCTGGTGGAGTCCATCCTACGGTTAGAGGGGCGGTTTTGGCTCCGCCTGCTGTACCTGCATCCGGACCACTTCCCCGCCGGGCTGCTGGACCTCATGGCCGCCGATCCCAGGGTGCTGCCCTACTTCGATATACCCTTTCAGCACGCCAG
>CAZFMD010000074.1:0-13932 GCA_964520025.1 uncultured Spirochaetaceae bacterium | reverse complement strand
TACGCCTTCCCTACCGGCTTCATCGTTCTCATCCCGGATGGATCCCACCGCTGCGCCGGATGGAGAGAAATTTCATAAACCCGCGCAAAAATTCGCATATGGCCCATACGGACACCCTCTGTCTGGTATCCTACACCGACGGCCTCCCGAGTGGTCGGATCATGGGCTTGATCAAGGAGGTGGAAGAGAACAGACAGGCTCGTTTTTGCAGTTTCGAGAGCATCGACGACCAACAGACAGCCTCGAGTCTCTTGTCCGCCGTGGAGTCCTGGGCAGGCCAGCGGGGAATCGCCAAGCTCATCGGGCCGATTGGATTCACGAATCAAGATCCGCAAGGGCTTATCATCGAGGGATTCGAGGAACGCCCGGCATTGAACACAATCCACAATTTCGAATATGTGCCTTCTCTCTTGGAGAAAGCCGGTTATACCAAAGAGGTGGACTACCTGACCTACAAGATCCCGATCCCCGCAAAAGCACCGGATCTGTACTACAGGTTGGCGCCGAGGGTACTGCAACGAAACAGGGTAACCCTATTGGAGTTCACGAGGAAGAATCAGGCCAGGAGGTATCTGCCGAAGATGTTCCGGCTGATGAACGAAGCATATAAAAATCTCTACGGCTTCGTTCCCCTGGGGGATGGGGAGATCGAAAGACGCAGCGCCACGTACATGAAAATCATGACTCCGGAGTTTTTTAAAATACTGCTCGACCAGCAGGGGCAAGCGGTGGCATTCATCTTCGGAATCCGGGATATAACCGAGGGCATCCGAGCGGCCGGGGGCAGGCTGTTCCCTCTAGGTTTTCTCAAGATCCGAATCAAGCAGAGCCGGACCAGGAGGCTGGATCTTCTTCTGGGGGCGGTCAAGGAGCAGTATCAGGGCCGGGGACTCGACGTAATGATGGCCCTGGCCATGCTGAAAAGCGCCCAATCCAGCGGTATCGAATACGCCGACAGTCATCACGAGGCGGAGAGCAACACTCTGGTCCAGGCGGAGATGAAGCGCATGGGCGGGGTGGTGTACAAGAGGCACAGGATTTTCCAGAAGGCGCTGTAACATGTCCGTCCAAGACCTGGTAAAGGAATTTGTTCGGGTTGGGTTTTCCTCAGAGGACTTCTACAGCGTGATAAACGGGGCATACCGTCGTTTCTACGGTGAAGATCTCATGCTCCACTACCCGATATGTCGCCGCAGGGCAGAGGGCCTTCTCCAGTGCCAAAAGAACCTGACCGACTATTGCCTTGCCAAATTGCCGAATCTCTGTGGGCAGCAGGTTCTGGAAATCGGCTGCGGGAACGGGGTGCAAAGCGTCTATATCCTGGAGAACTGCAAACCCGCGGGCATCACCGCAGTGGATCTGAGCCTAGACAACATCGGCATTGCTCGGGACCGGTCGAATCCAACGGATCGACTGGTCTACCTATTGGACGATGCCCAGGAGCTGGCCCACATCCGGGATGAGTCGATCGATACGGTCATCAATATCGAAAGCGCCTTCCACTACCCGGATAAAAATCGTTTCCTACATCAGATCAACCGAGTGTTGAAACCGGATGGACGCTTTCTCATCGCAGATATCCTCAACCGCGGTGCGTACAGCTCCAAAACCCTCTCTTTCTGGCAGGGACGGATGGGTCTGAATCACTGGACCCTCGATGAATACCTAGGTGGTTTTCGCGCAAACGACCTTCAAATCGACCACCAGGAGGAGATAACCGCGATGATCCTCCACGGCTATCTTCACGCCCGCATCTGGAGCAGGGCCTTTCTGGCTCAGAGGCTCATCTACGCGCTGATGGGGTACACCTGGGCCAAGGCCATGGCCGCCATAAACTGCCTTCTCCTCCTTACCCTTCGCCGCTACTATCTGTTCGCAGGCCGCAAAAAGTAGAGTCTAACTCCCCTTTGGTGCCGCCTGTTCATGCTCACCGGTAGAACAGCAGCAGGGATCCGCCGTAAAGACGCCTGTCCGACAGCCGCAGCGGCCCACCCTCAGGCGGTGAAACCTCCCCCGCGGCGTTACCCGAAGCAATGAGCTCAGGAAAGCTCGTCTGCTCCTCCTTGGACAGATGGATGGTCAGCATTCCTCCCGGAGCCAGGATTCCCCTATCTGCGATCAGCTGCAGAACCTCGAGCTTGCCCCGCTGCCGGAAGGGCGGGTCCAGAAAAACCAGGTCGAAACTGCTCTTGACCCTGCGCAGGTAGTGCTCCACCGGCACGATATACACTTCGGTCTGCTCGTCAACGAAGCTCAAATTCCGCTGCAGGACGGCGCGTTTGCCCCGGTCCTTCTCCACGAATACAATCGGTTCGGCGCCCCTGGAGGCTGCCTCGATTCCCACCGATCCGGATCCGCAGTACAGATCGAGGAATGAACAACCGCGAACATCTCCGAGCAGGGCAAACAGAGATTCCCGCATCCGATCCATGGCAGGGCGGATGACGCCGGGAGGGACTATCAGTTTTCTTCCATTATAGGCACCACCTGTTACTCTCATCCCAAATCTCCCTGCTGCCCTGGCTTTGCCGGCTGCGACAGCACTTCCCCCAAGGACCGGTGCGGCGGATCCGACAACTCCGGATCTTCGGATAGGATCTCCCGGGCATCCTCCCGGGCAAGCAGGAACAAGTCCCAGTCGGAGAGAAGATCGGCAATGCCGAAACGCGGAAATCCCGATTGTTTCTGACCCAGGAACTCTCCGGGCCCCCGGATCTTCAAATCCTCCTCCGCTATCTGGAATCCATCCGTTGAACTCATGATCGCCCGCAGGCGGGCGATCCCCGCCTCCGTGAGGTTCTTACTGTAGATCAGAAAGGCATAGGACTGCTTCTCACCCCGGCCTACCCTGCCTCGCAGCTGATGCAGGTTGGACAGACCGAAACGCTCGGCATGTTCGATCACCATACAGCTGGCCCCTGCCACATCTACTCCGACCTCGAGCACACTGGTAGCCACCAGGATATCGATCTGCCCGGCGGCGAACTCCCGCATGACCCGCATCTTCTCCTCCTCGCTTACCCGCGAATGGATCAGGGCAAGGCGCAGATCGGCGAACACCTCTCGCTTGAGCCGCCGGTACATCCGCTCGGCATCCTTTAGATCGAGAGCTTCAGACTCTTCGATCAGCGGGTACACGAAGTAGGCCTGGCCTCCCCGGGCGACCTCGCGGCGCACCCTTTCGTAGACCTTGGTCTCGTTTCCCTGGCGAGCCAGATGGGTGATCACCGTTTTACGTCCCCGGGGAAGAATGCGGATTTCCGAAGCTTCGAGCTCTCCGAAAGCGCTCAGGGCCAGAGTGCGGGGAATCGGAGTGGCGCTCATCAGCAGCAGATCCGGATTATTCCCCTTGGCCAGCAGAGCACGGCGCTGGGCGACTCCGAAGCGCTGCAGCTCGTCAACGATCACCAGGCCCAGCCGCCTGTACCGTACCTCTTCGGAGAAAAGAGCATGTGTGCCGATCAGCAGGTCGATCTCCCCGGTCTGCAGGCTCTCCAGCAGCAAACGCCGCGCTGCTCCCTGCACACTCCCCGACAGGAAGGCCACCTGGACTCCTAGCGGTTCGAGCAGTCGAGCCGCACGGTCCCCGTGCTGGCGGGCCAACAACTCGGTGGGGACCAGCAGGGCCGCCTGCTCCCCGGCCTCGATAACCGAAAGGGCAGCGGCCAGAGCGACCAGGGTCTTGCCACTACCGACTTCTCCCTGCAGCAGCCGTGCTCCCGGATGGGGGGCGAACAGGTCCTCCTCGATCTCCTGCAGGACCCGCAGCTGATCGGCTGTGAGGCTGAAGGGCAGACGTTCCAGCAGAGCGCTCTTCAAGGTGCCCTGGTGGCGGCCGCGGGAACGCCGGGCAGAAACGCGGGTGAGCCGGCTGCGGTCCAGGGCCAGCTGGTAGTGAAGCAGCTCCTCGTAGGCCAAGGTCTTGCGGGCTCGGGCCAGCTGTTCCATGGAATCGGGAAAATGGACCGCCTCCAGGGCCTCGCCCTTGGCAAGGCAATCTCTGCGTTTCCGCAAGGCCGGGGGAAGATCATCCTCCAGCCCTGGCTGCACCGTCTCCAGAGCCCGGCGCATCAGCTGGCGGATCGCGTTTTGGCTCAAACCCTCGGTCAGGGGATAGATCGGAAGAATACGGGCATAATCGGCCCGCTCACGTCCCGTTTCATATGCCTCGATTTCAAAATCGCTCGCCTGCAGCTGGCCGTTGCGGCGTTGGAATCGGCCCCACACCCAAAAACATTTACCCGCTTGGAGAATCCCGGACAGGTAGTTGCGGCCAAAACAGAGGAGCACCGCCCTTGCAGTCTCATCCTCCACCGTCACCTTCAGGGTCTTTCGGTAGCCTCGGCCTATCCACGCCCTCGAGCGGACGCGAACCAGCACGTTCACCCGATCGGTATGCTCCGCCTCGGCCAGGTGGTCCTTGTGGCGGCGATCCTGATAGCTCTTGGGGAAATGCCTCAGCAGTTCGCCGATGGATCGAATACCGAGACGCTCGAGGCGACGCCGCAGCACCGGCCCGACGCCGTGAAGCTCGCCGACATCCTCCCGGTACTCATGCAGATGCATGTCATCAGATCGGCAGATTGTAGAATAACCTGACCAGCAATCCGAACAGATATCCGCCCAGAAGACGCACAACGAACAGAAAGGCAATAGTCAGGTACAGGTACTGGCGATCCGAGAGCGGTTGTCGCACGGGCAGTATGCGGCGCACCAGGGACACCGCCGGTTCGACCATGAAGCCCAGAGCGCCGCTGATCCGGGAGCCCTGGCTCGACGGTATGGCGAGCAGGATCGCCCTCAAGATCCCAAGGATCAGAAACAGAACGAGCAGAAAAGCAACAGCCGACCAAATCGCACTGGTGACCACACCCAGGAAGATACCGAGGGATATCCTGCCGAAACGCCCGATCGCATCGATAATCCGCAAAACGATTACCAGGGTAAGAATCGCGGCCAGAGGAGTGAAATCGAACATCCCCTGCCGCAGGAAGTGAAGGCGCCTGAACAATGACAGGTACGGATCAGTAGCCCGAATCAACAGCTCCCAAGGTTTTCCGGAGATCGATCCCTGGAACCAGGACAGAATGATACGCAGGGATAACAACAAAATATAGAAGTAGATGATCGCAGTGATAAAACGCCAGAACGTCAAATCTTTTCCTCCCCTCGTAATGGCCTACAACGGCAGAATTCTATAGTAACGGGACTGTTCGGAGATGCCGGTTTGCGAGCTCGCCTGGCCTAGTGCCTTCCTGGCCTGCTCTTCCCTGGCCTCATCCACCAGGACGTACAGGTCGGAGGGCTTGCTGGGATCTTCCCATTTCTGATGCACGGATTCGATGTTGATGCCGTTCTCAGCCAAACAACCGGTAACAGCCGCCCAGATCCCCGGTCGGTTTTCGGTTATAAAATGGAAGAAATAACGATACTCCATCTGCCGATCCGGATACAGCTCCAGAGCCCGGCTGGGATCGAAAGGAAAGCCGCCCCGGCGGGCGTGCAGAACCAGGCTCTGTACCAGATCTCCCAAATCCGAGGCGACCGAAGATGCTGTGGCCTTCGCTCCGGCGCCCCGGCCCAGAAACAGAGCCGGCCCGAGAAAGTCGCATTCCAGGAAAACCGCGTTGACCTCGTTTCTCACAAAGGCCAGGGGGTGGCGGGCCGGGATCAGAGCGGGAAACACCGTGACCGAAGGCTTTCCCCCTATGAGAATGGCTGAGGCGATCAGCTTGATGGAAAAACCGGCCGAAGCGGCGAACTCGATCTCTCCGGGGGTCACCGTGGTTATTCCTTCCTGTAGAATCTTACGGTAATCCACCCAGCCTCCAAAGGCAAAGGCGGCCAGAAGACTGATCTTGTGGGCCGCATCTCCGCCACCAACATCCAGGGCCGGATCGGCTTCGGCGAAGCCCGCCTCCTGAGCCTGCTGCAGGGCTTGCTCAAAGGAAAGCTGCTCCTCGCTCATGCGTGTCAGGATATAGTTGGAGGTCCCGTTCAGGATACCCAGGATCTTGGCAATCCGGTTGCCCACCAGGCTCTCCCGAACGACTTTGATAATCGGGATGCCCCCGCCAACCGCGGCCTCGAATTTCAGGTAGACCTGTTTCGCCTGCGCCAGGGCGAACAGCTCGGCGCCCCGAAGAGCCAGGAGCGCTTTATTGGCCGTGATTACATGCTTTCCCGCTTCGATCGCGGAACGGATGATCTCATAGGCAACCCCGGTGCCGCCGACAAGCTCGATTACGACCTTGATTTCCTGGTCTTCGATGAGGCGGCGATAATCGTCCACCAGCAGATCTGCGGGAATGAGCTTCTGCGCAGCTGCTGTGTCGATCTCAGCGACTCTGGAAATCTCAACGGAGGTACCCATTTTACTGGCAAAATGGCTGCCATTGCGGCTCATCAGGTCGTAGAAGCCCCGCCCTACGGTTCCCAGGCCCACGAGACCGATCTTTACTCTTTCCATACTTCCTCCACCAGCGGATGGTCACGAACCTCCGCCAGAACCGGATCCTCCGAGGACAGGGTGATGTGGGCAGAGGCTTTGATCACGATATCCCCGCCTGCCCCGTTACTGCGGATGTGAAAATACACTTCGCATTCCCCGGGTTTGCCCACGATGAAATCCCGTAAACGGAGGAACTGCTCCTCGTTGACCTCGGCAGAGGCGAAGCGCACGTGGACAGCCCGAGCCTGTTTCTCCTTCAATTCATCAGGATCGGCCAGGGTCTCTACCAGCAGCTTGGGCTCACCCCGACTGGTGTCGATTCTGCCCCGCACCACCACCACGTTATCCCCGATCAGCCGCTGTCTGGATTTTTCATAGACATCGGAGAACAGCACCAGCTCAACGGTGCCGCGGAAATCCTCCAGTTGAGCGAAAGCCATACGTCGGCCGTTCTTCGTAGTAATCTCCTTGATCTCCTTCAGAATGCCTATAACCGTATAACTACGCTGGGTGGACAGGGCTGTCAGTTTGCCCAGGTCGAGATTACAGTGATTTTGTATGTGATTGCGGTATTTGTCGAGAGGGTGGCCTGAAAAATAAAAGCCGAGATTCTGCTTTTCGTGGGTCAGCTTCTCGAGAGCCGGCCAGGGATCGCAGGATTCCATAGCCAGGGGTGACTCGGTCTCCTCCAGGGAATCGAAAAGGGTAGTCTGGCCGTACTTCTGGATTTCCTTGTAGCTGCTCACGGTTTCCATGATCCTGTCCAGGTTGTGCATCAACACGGCCCGCCCGGCACCCAGCCCGTCAAACAGGCCGCAGCGGATCAGAGTTTCCACGACCTTGCGGTTCACGGTTCTCAGGTCCAAACGCTTAAGGAACTCCAGCAGATCCTTGAACGTTCCCCCCTGGTTGCGCTCCTCCACGATGTGATCCACAGCCGCGCTGCCCACGTTCTTGATCCCCCGCAGCCCGTACACGATCTTGCCCTCCCGCACCGTGAACTCCTGCTCGGATACATTGATATCCGGCGGCAGAACCTCCAGGCCCATGGTTCGGGCTTCGGAGATGTACTCCGCCAGTTTATCCGTGGAATTGATCTCATTGGTCAGGTTAGCCGCCATGAACTCCGCCGGATAGTTGGCCTTCAGATAGGCGGTCTGGTAGGCCAACAGGGAGTAGGCCGCCGCATGGGACTTGTTGAATCCGTAGCCGGCAAACGGTACCAGGAGCTCGAAGATCTTTACCGCCTGGGCCCCGGAATAGCCCTTGGCCGACGCGCCTTTTAGGAATTTGACCTTCTGCCGGGCCATTACATCTGCCTTCTTCTTGCCCATGGCCCGGCGCAGGATGTCCGCTTCCCCGAGAGAATAGCCTGCAACCTGACGGGCGATCTCCATTACCTGTTCCTGGTACACGATGACCCCGTAGGTCTCCTTGAGGATCGGCTCCAGTTCCGGCAGGGGATACTGGATCTGCTTTTTCCCGTTCTTGGCATCGATGAACTGGTCGATGTACTCCATTGGGCCCGGACGGTACAGGGCATTTAGGGCGATCAGGTCGGGGATCGAAGCCGGCTTGGACTTCCGCAGAATTTCCTGCATTCCCTGGCTTTCAAACTGAAAGATGCAGGTGCTGCGTCCCTCCCCGAGCAGACGAAAGGTAGCCGGATCATCCTCGGGGATATGATCGATATCCAAATCCACCCCCCGCCGCCTGAGAAGCTCGACCGTGTTCTTGATGATGGTCAGGGTTTTCAGTCCCAGGAAGTCCATCTTCACCAGCCCGCAGACTTCCAGGTAGTCCATCGAGTACTGGGAAGAGACTGTTTCGGTTTTAGGGTCCCGATACAGAGGCACGTAGCGGGTCAATTCCTGCTGGCCGATCACGATTCCAGCCGCATGGGTGGAGGCGTGACGATGCAATCCCTCCAGTCTCAGGCTGACGTCGAGAAGATTTTTGTAGTTCTCCCCTTTCGAACTCATGCTGGCAAGCTCCGGATCCAGCTTCAGGGCGGTGCGCAAATTCATCTTCGGACCCAGCGGCACTTTCTTGGCGATGGCATCGGCTTCGGCGTAAGGAAAATCCAGTACCCGGGCTACATCCCTGATCACCGCGCGGGCTTTCAACGTTCCGAAGGTGATGATCTGTCCCACCCGGTCACTTCCGTATTTTTGCAGAACATAATCAATGACCGCCGATCGTCCCTCGTAACAGAAATCGATATCGAAATCGGGCATCGATACTCTTTCCGGATTGAGGAACCGTTCGAACAGCAGCCCGTACTTGAGAGGATCGATATCGGTGATCTTCAGGGAGTAGGCCACCAGAGATCCGGCTCCGGAGCCTCTGCCCGGGCCCACGGGGATTCCGTTCTCCCGGGCGAAGTGGATAAAATCCCAGACGATCAAAAAGTAACCGGTGTAGCCCATCGAGTCGATCACGGACAACTCGTAGTCCAGGCGCTCTCGGATCTCCCGGCTTGGATGGGAGTATCGCTCCTTGAGCCCCTGATGGGCCAATTCAGACAGGTAACTGGCCAGCGTGTAGCCCTGAGGAACCTCGTAGTGAGGTAGCCGCGGCCCGGGAAGGGGGATTTCCAGATTACACATATCGGCGATCACCCGGGTGTTGTGCAGGCTCTCGGGAAAATCGGGAAGCGCCTGAGCCATCTGCTCCTTATTCTTGAAGTAGAACTCCGGATAGGCGAACTTGAGACGTTTGCCCTCACTGACCTTTTTTCCGGTTCCAATACAGATCAGGATATCCTGGGCGTAGGCATCCTCCTTGTCCGTATAGTGGATATCGTTCGTAGCCACCGTGGGGATGCCAGTCTGCCGGGACAGATCAGACAGCCCGCTGAGAATAGTACGCTGCTCCGGTATGCCCTGATATTGGAGCTCCAGGTAGAAGTTACCCCGCCCGAACAGCTCATCATAGAAGCGAGCTTTTTCCGCCGCCGCCTCCATCTGGCCGTCCAGGAGCAGCCGCGGTATTTCCCCGCCCATGCATCCGGAAAGGGCAACAAGGCCCTGGTGGTGATGCTGCAACAGCTCGTCATCGATGCGGGGTTTGTAGTAAAAACCCTCTACATAGGAGAGGGAGGATAGTTTCAGCAGGTTCTGATAGCCGGCCACGTCTTTTGCCAATAGAACGATATGGTAGTAACGAGCCGTTCCTTCGCTTCCGGATTTGCTGAACCTCGAACCTGGAGCAACGTAAAACTCAGAGCCGATTATCGGCTTGATCTCCTGTTTGCGGCACTCCAAATAGAACTTCAAGGCGCCGAACATGTTGCCATGGTCGGTCAGGGCAAGGGCGGGCATATTCAACGCTTTGGCTTTGGCCACCAGGCTTTCGATGGATGCCGCCCCGTCTAGGAGAGAAAAATCGGAATGATTATGAAGGTGTACGAAATCTGACATTTTTAACTGCTGGTTGTGTTATACGCTTCTTCGTGAGCTTTCCCATCGATAGTATCACGATTGCCCGGAAAAGGAGAAGCTCCCCGGTGAGCGCGCTACATCATCTCCAGGCTCCGGAGGTTGATCTTTTCGATGAACCAGCGGAAAAGGCGAAGGGAGGTCGCCGCCCTGTAGTGTCCTGCCGGCGTATCCTCCCCCTGATCGGCCAGATTCTCGGCCAGGTCGTGAAACAGGGTATCGATGAGTTTCGCCTGTATAGGCAGGCTGGCGTTTTTCAGACGCTCTTCCAGTACCGGCATACGAAATACCGCAGTCTTGAGTCCCCCGATGCAGAAGTGAAGCGCTTCTATGCTGCCCTTGGGAAAGCGGGCCACACCGGCAAAGCTCAGGGAGCTCTCCAATCCCCCGCCGCCGCTGACCTTGCGGGTGACGGCGAAGTCCCACTCCTCCAGGGGCACCCGGATCCGGGTAAGAATCTCACCGGGGCGTAGATCCGGCAGGTTCCCTCTGTCGAAAAACTCTCCCACCTGCACCCAGCGGGTCGATCCTGCGGTACGCAGTTCCAACTGGGTATCGATGACACTCAAAGCCGGCAGACAGTCACCCCGACAGTTCTTCAAGGAGATATTGCCTCCGAGGGTAGCCAGGTTGCGAACCGCGGGGGTAGCAATGGCGGCGAGGGTTTCGAACAGAACCGGGGGAAGAACATTGCGTCCGATACTGAGGATCCTGGATAGGTCCAAGACAGATCCGATGTCCAGGTAGCGTTGGCCCCGGGAGATCCGATTCAACTCCTGCACATTACCCAGGTAGATCACCTTCTGGGGCAGGTTCAAGGGGCGGCCGCTTCCGCGCTGGGCCTTCCTGGCTATCTCGGTCCCACCGGCGTACAGCAGTGCTCCGGGATTGCGGGTGTACAGGCGCAGTGTGCCCCCGAGACTCTTGGGACGAAATACCCTAACTTCTTTCAATACGCCTTCTGCCATACCTTCGGCTCCTGTTCGATCGCTCCATAACCGACCGAATCATCCCGCTGTAACTGCCACAGGCACAGAGATTGCCCGACAGAGCCTCCCGGATCTGTTCTTCCCCCGGCTGGGGATCGGCCAACAGCAGCGCCGCCAGGGCTACCTGAATCCCCGAGGAACAGAATCCGCAGCGGAATACCTCAGCACCCGGCAGTTTTTTTCGAATATCCGCAAAGGACTTGAGGGTTTGAATTCCCTCTATCGTTACGATCTCCACATCGCTCAGTGTAAAAGCCGGGATCAGGCAGGAGTTGACCGCCACCCCGTTCATAAGCACCAGACAGGCGCCGCACTGTCCGCTGGCACATCCCTCCCGGGTTCCCTTCAAACCGAAGTCGTAGCGAAGGACATCCAGCAATCGCTTACCGGGGTGAGCCTGAAGCAGCACGGGCTGCTCATTCAGGGTGAAGCGCAGCTTGATCACGTTCCCAGGCACTGTTGTACAACCTCCGCTGTAATCGGCACCTGATCGATGTACAGGCCCGTAGCCTGACATACCGCCGCGGCATAGGCGGCAGGAACCCCAAGGTAGGGAAGATGTTCGAACCCCTTCATCCCCGTACTGTGGCTTTCCAATAGCTGGATCTGGATTTCAGGCAGCTGTGTTACAGGGGGTATCAAATCAGCGGCCGAACACGCCGGCTCGGCCGGGTTTACCGCAGTCGCGTATCCGGGCAGCCTGCTCGAGCCCAGACAGCGAAGGATCTCCCCCTCCAGCACGCCCAGCATCGTGCTTCGATTCCAGACAGTTCCCGTTTCTATGACCATCCACACACCGCGACAAGTGCTCTGGAAGGTAACCGGATCTAATTCCACTTCGATGACGGTGGCCGCCCAAGAAGGTGCTGAGCGCTCCTGCCCGGCACTGCCCTTTGCCCGCGGCACCTTTCCGCTTCTGACAGGTTTGGATCGCCCTGCAACAAGGGTTCTGCGCACCTCGATAGGAAGCCCTCCCTCCCGACGTTTGCGCTGAAGGATTCGACAGCACTGTTCCAGCAGCGGTAGGGCAATCGTGACGACCCGGGAGAGAATGGCGGGGCCCGTGTCAGGTACCTCCTGGGTATCCACGGTTTGTACCGTGATCTTTTGAGGATCGATCTGCAAAAGCTCCGCCGCTCTGTGAACGAGCATTGCGTGGATTCCCATTGCAGAATCCACCAGGGAGGTGCAGATCCGAAGCCGTCGAGATCTGTCGAAAACAAGTTTCATGGAGTAGCTATTGCTACCCGGTTCGGTGTTGCGAAGGTCAGCCCATGATCCTTCCTCGCCCTGACAGACCAGGGACAGACCGATTCCCCGCAGAGGATAGCTGCCCTGGTCGATGGTTTTTCGGCGTTTTTTTACCGCGGAATAGGCCGAGTATTTGCGGATGAAGTCCGCCAGCCCGGTAACTTCCTCCAGAACGGCCAGTGCCGGGGCCGGTGGCTGCTTTCGCCCCGCTTCGACCAGGTTCCTCTTTTTCCAATTGTACGGATCCAGCTGGGCGATCTCTTCCAGCCGGGAGCTGTGCAGTTCCGCGGCAAATATCGCCTGGGCCAGTCCGGATGCGCGAAACGGTCCGATCGGGGGAAAATCAGTCGCCAGGACGCGCCCGGTCACCTCCAGGTTCGGGATCTGATAGGCTCCCCAGGCGGAATGAACGGCCCGATGAAGGGCTTCGCTGTTTTTAGGAGCGTAACAGCCTCCGTCCATAAAGATCTGCACCCGCACCGCCATGGTGCCCCCCTCTTGATCCAGGGCACTTTGATGGCGGATGAGAAACTGCGGACCTTTGGGAAGGCATCGCAGGTCCTCTTCTCGATCGTAGACCAAAACAACGGTTTTTTTCGCGGCGCAGGCCAGTAAACCAGCCTGAGCGGCAACCAGAAACGAGGACAGCAGCTTCCCCTCCGTGGCATTTCCGATCGGAACCGCTACGACCCTGACCTTCTTAGGCGACAGATCCAAACAGCGGGCAATGGCCGACTGCAGGCCGAAGGGATCCTGTGTGGAAGCGTGAATGGTCAGGTTTTTACCATCCCAATCGGCTACGGCACCCTGGGTGTCCGGATAGTAGTGCTCCTGCCGGGCGGTTCGATACTCACCCTCTACGACCTGGTCGGCCAAACTGAAGGCCAGATCCACATCGCCGTGAGCCAGGTTGATGATCTGGGCTTCCCGATACGGCCCGGTCAGGTCCTTGTACTCGACAGGGACCTCTTGCTCATAGGAAAGCTCGACAGCAGCACAGATTTGCGCCAGAACCTCCGGATCGGGCCCGCAGAATAGAAGCAGAGGCTCTCCCAGGTAGCGCACCTCGGATTTCACGAGCACAGGCAAAGAGTAACCGGAGTAGGACAGCACACCCGGACCGGTAATATCCTGCTGGCCCACGCAGAAGTATCCCCGCGGTAGAGCCGGTCTGTCCAGGGCGGTAACGGTTCCTTTTCGAAAGGGTGAGCGGAACACCCTTGCCCGCAGAGACCGTTTCGGAGCAATATCGTGAATGAAGGATTGCATCATGGTTTGACCCATCATTCTACTTTCGCCCGCTCGGCGTGGCAATAGGAAGGTGGACTGGAGGCGAAGTTTATCGTTTCTTGTAGAATCGGGCGCCGAGTTCCCTGATCGCGGCAATGACCCGCTGGACCTGTTCATCCTCCAGGTCCGGATAGATGGGCAGGCTGATGGTTTCCCGGTAGCACCTCAGTGCAACAGGATAATCCTCCTGCTTGAGGCCGTAGCGCTGACGGTAGTAGGGCATGATGTGCAGGGGAATGAAGTGCACCGAAACGCCGATGCCCCGTTCCATCAGGGCATCCAGAAAGCGATCTCGATCCAGCTTGAGTTTGGATAGTACCAGGCGGATCTGGAACAGATGCCAGGAATGGGCCGGATCGTTCTCCGGTAGTTTGATGTAATCCAATCCCTGAAGGCCGGAGAGATACATGCGAGCGATCCGCTGCCGGGCCAGATAAAACCCTTCGGATTTCCGCAGCTGCACCCGGCCCAGGCTGGAAGCCAGGTCCGTGAGATTGTACTTGAATCCCGG
>CAZFMD010000073.1:0-14012 GCA_964520025.1 uncultured Spirochaetaceae bacterium | reverse complement strand
CCGGAGGAGAGGCAATCCTCCTTCCAGGTGTCGGCGAACAGCCTGATCGCCCTGTCTCCCGAACAGTGAGACGGGGCGACCATTTCGACCCCGAGTGCCTGAAGCTGATCCACGATCCTGACCAGCTCGGCTTCGGAGGTTGATCCCAGGTGAAAGCCCCCAAGGATCAGGTGTACCTTCTGTTCCCGCTGTTTCCGTGCCGTTGCGGTTATGTGGACGATACCGGGATGGGCGCAACCGGTGATGACGACCAGACCCGCCTCGGTTTCCACGACCAGGCTCTGTTCCTTGATCCCCGATCCTAATTCACCGGTGGAATAGACATCAGGGCAGATTTCAACCTGGTCGGTAACCGGGATTACGGTGTGTCCGGCGCGCTCCAGATTTCTGCGCAAATGGGCCTCAAAGTCTTCGGGGATGTACCAGCGTACCGGCTTCAAATGCGGAAGCAGTTCTCTTACCCCTCCCGTGTGATCTCCGTGGCTATGGGACAGAACCACGCAGTCGATCTCACCGGGATCCACGCCCAGCCGCTGCATGTTTGCGAGCAGCACGCGTCCATCCCCTCCGGTGTCGAAGAGGATCGTCTCCTCCGTGCCCCGTACCAGGCAGGCGAAACCCCACTGGCATCGGCAGTCCGATGCGTGGGGTACGTTGTTGTAGAGTATCGTGATTTCGATCCCACCGGCAGGTGCGGGAAAGGCGATGGCCGCTAATACCAAAAATAAAATGGGCATACTCTAATTATAGTACGTTAAGACGGATAATGGTAAAGCGGAAATTCTTATTCAGACTGAGCCAGACGATAGGTAACCGGTATCGTAAAATGCAGCGGTGTATCCGGCGGTTCGGGATAGGGAAAGATGTCGGAAATCGCCCGAACAGCCGCTCGATCGAGAAGGTGAGACCCCGAAGACTCAGAAACGGCCACGTCCGTGGCTGTACCGTTTGTATTCAACGTAAATCTAATGGCCAGCGCTCCCTCGATTCCCTTGCGCCGGGCTGTTTCAGGATAACGAAGGTGCTCGTGTAGAAGCCGGTTAAGCTCGCCGAGTATTCGCTGGTAGTCGTTGGGTTGAGTTTGAATAGAGCTCCGCTGTGCTGAAGACGACCAGCCGTTCTGACGATAAGTGCTGCTGACGGTTCGGAGTTCTGCTGGGCTGTTCGCAGCCGGATCGGGCTTGTGTCGGAGTTGAGAATCCATGGCGGGTGTCTTCTCTCTGTTCTTAACAACATCAGTATGCGTGGGCTTTGTCAGGTTTTGTCGCGGTTTCGTTTTTTCTTGTATCGTTTGCGAGACAGGTATGCTCTGAGGTTCCGCGTGTACGGTTGCCTTAACCGTCTTTTGAACCAGTTCGACCCGATAGGTTTCGCTTTGGCTGCCTGGTTTGGAATACGGCAATGAGGGTATGAATAGAACGAGCGCATGAACGGTGAGAGAAAGACAGAGCGCCGCGATGAAGAGGATCCGTGCTTTCAAGGTTGTTCCTCCACTTCCACGAGAAACGATACCTCCTCGGCGCCCGCCTCCTTGCACAGGTCCATGATCTCCACGACTTTTCCAAAAGCCACGCGTCGATCCGCCCGGATCGTGAGTTCCGTATTTGCCTGTTCGCGGTAGCGAGATTCCAGTACCGACAGGAGAAGATCCATTGATACTGGGTTCTCATTGATCAAGATCGTTTCATCAGACTGAATCGTAACTACCAGAGTCGGAAGGTCTTTGTTTTTTCCCTCCGAGGTTTCGGGGAGTTGTACATCCACGGACGGTTGAAGGGCCGAGGAGGTGAGCAGGAAGAAGATCAGCAGGATAAATACCATGTCGATGAGGGGCATCAGATCCGGACCACGACGCTTTTCAACGATACTCTTCTCGATACTGAATTCGATCAACCGTGTTCTCCCAATTCTGTGATCATGGTTTCGGCTGTCGATTTCATCTCGAAGGAAAGTGAGTTGAGTCGGTTTTCGAAGAAGTGGTGGAACACCAAAGCGGGAATGCCGATGAACAATCCGGTGACCGTGGTGATCAGAGCTTCCCAAATCCCGTTTGCCAGTAGCCCCGGATTGGCGAAGGTCTTGACACTAGCCACGGTCTGGAAGGTACGGGTCAATCCCAGAACCGTACCGGATAGTCCCAGCATCGGAGCGATTCTGCCGATGAGCTCGAGAAGATGCAGTCGGGTGGAAAGGCGCTTCAGCTCCTTTGATCCGGCAGCAGACACCCGGCTTTCCAGTTCGACTCGGGGCAGCTCGCGGTGTTCGATTACCTCCAGCGCCAACGTTGCCACAGGCCCGCGTCGCTTTTCGGCCAAAGCCGAGGCTTCAGGAAAGGCTCGACTTTGGATTTTGATCCGCACCTGCTCAATCAAAGATGGTGAAGAGCCGGCACGTAGGAATTGGATCCCCCGTTCCAGGATCACGGCCAATACGATCACCGAACAGAGGAGGAGCGGGTACATCAGTACGCCGCCCTTTTGAAACAGCTCTATCATAGTAAGTTCTTCCCGGCGAGGAGACAGGGTGAGCAGTTGCTCCCCTGTCCCGTGTGCCGGACTCCTGCTAGAGTGTAAGTTCCGCTCCCAGCCAGAACGAAATCGGCGGTGCGACGTAATCTGTGAGCACTTCGTAGGTGCTGTTTAGCAGGTTGTCTACCGCTCCCTGCAGTGTGAGAAGCTCATTCACCTTGTAGCGGGCCAAGGCATTGAGCACCAGATATCCATCAATCTCGGTTGTATTTTCGTCGTCGGTGTAGACCTTGCTCACGTACTCTCCATTCAAGCCCGCGGTTAGCCTGTTCCCACGATACTCCAAAGCTGCATCGGCCGAGTGAACTGGTGCGTACGGGGCGCGCTTGCCGTCGGAAAAAGAGTAAGTCGCACTAGATCCTTCCAGCACAAAGCTGTACAGGAAAGTGTAGGCGCCGGAGAACCAGAGGTCGCTGATCAGTTTCACTTCCGCGTTAACCTCTACACCCGGGTAGAAGGCCTCTCCGATGTTTACTGGTTTTCCATCGTAATCAATCGGATCAGGATCGAAGTCCACCCATAAGATGGCATCGATCATATAACGTGCAAAGGCAAAAGCGTCGAAACTCATCCGGTCGGTCGCTACAGATGCACCGGCTTCGGCGTAGTATCCTTTTTCCGGTGATAGATTCGGATTTCCTTGTGATATGAAACCAGGAAACGCGGTCAACGGCGTGTAGAGATCACTGAAAGTGGGTGCACGGTACGAGGAGCCTCCAGAAACCTTGATTGCCAACGATTCATCCAGTGTGTACACACCACTCAGCTTGAAATTCAGGCTATTGGGGAAATCCGAGTACAGGTCGTAGCGGGCCACGGGAATGATCCTCAATTGCGAAAAGGGATAGATCGGAAGTTCTACAAACGCCCCACCGCTGATGCGTGTTTCGTCATAGCCGGAGGCGTCGACCGAGTCAACAAGAACGCTGACCCCATACACCACCGAGAGCCAATCCAGAGCTGCATATTCCTGTACAGCATCCAGTCCGAAGGTGTTCAGTTCGTAGATACTTGCGGCCGCAGGTGGATCGTCGAAGGTCAATTTTGAATACTTGTAGAAGGCATTCACATCGAGTGAGAGTATGTCCAGCAGAAAGCGGTCTGTCTTGAAGAACATTTGAGCCGTAGCGTTTAGGTCTTTTTGCCTCGCATCGGAAGAAGCCCAAAAAGGATTGATGCTTCCAGGAGCCCCGATGTCCTGATAGTTCAGGCTTGCATTCGCTCCAGCCGCACCTTCTCCGATCGGAGTGGAGATTGATACGTATCCGCCCCCACCCAGGAGGTCAGCGTTGATGCGCGCTCGGTAGTCGTCGATGTACTCGGTGTCGTTCCACACAAAACTGTTGGCCGCCCGGATTCCTCGGCCCGTTAGCACCAGATCGCTGTTACCGATTTTTGTGGAGTATTCGAAGCCCACCTTCTGGGTATCCACCAGATCCAGCAAGTTTGCATCCACAGGCGTTTGCGTTGGACCCTCCGATACCTCTATTGCTTCACGGGGGATATAGGCGCCGTTTTCCACTCTAATTTTGAATTGCCCGTCCGCGCTTTTCTTTGTGATGATGTTGATCACCCCTCCGACGGCGTCGGCACCATACAGAGAGCTGAAGCCGCCGCGGATGATCTCGATTTTCTCGATGTTTTCCAGCGGAATCAGGGATAGGTTAGCCCCACCCGAATCGGTGTTGTTCTGGCGCACGCCGTTCACGAGAACCAGGACCTGGGAGCTCGATGAACCGCGAAAGCTGATGCTCTTCAGTGATCCCTCGGCGCCGTAGTCGTTGACCTTGATTCCGGCTTGCCGGGTGAGCAGGTCGGCCATATTCTTGGCGCCGGACCGGGAGATCTCCTCTTCTCCCAGGACCGTTACGTGTCCCGGAGCGGTGAGGACCTCCTCCTCCGTTCGTGTGGCTGTGACCACGATTTCCTTCACCTCCAGTTCTGTGTCTGCTAGTGCAACTGAAATGGACAGACAGAGACAGAGGATCAGGGCTGAGAACCTCTTTGTGTACATGTGTGTACCTCCTGATAAGTTGTGAAAATTTGTCTCTGCCTTCGTCGGCGTTCCTATTAGGACGCACCGATTCGGTGGGATGATGAACCGTCTTCTAAATGTCGGGATGTACGGTTACGACTGGAATCATTCCCCTTCCTCGAAGGTCAGTCGTATCAGAAGGGTTTCCTGGCTTCCGGATCGTTTTACTTGCAGCGTCTTCTCACCGCTGGAACTAATCAAAGTTCCCCATGGCAATGACCGATTGCTGCTTTCATCCCCGGTTACAGTGGCGGGACCGCTGCGGATTTGCACCGCATTCCGCTCTTCCGACACGGGATTATTTCGTTCCTATCTTCACGGTATTTGCTGATTTCTGTCAAGGGTTTGAGACGGAAAATTTTGATTTGATCCCCAGGCCCCGTGAAAACCCGGGTTTTCACGCCGGGCTGCTTTATATAAGATGCAGGGGCAGAAGAATGGAGTGAAACGTGAAGAAATTAATGTTCGTTGTCCTACTGCTGAGCCTTGGCGTTTTTACGCTTCAGGCTGTGGAGATTCCGGTGAGTATCGCCATGGAGGAATCCCTTCCCTACCAGAAGGAGCTGCGCTACCACATAATCAAGGCCATCGTCAATATCGAAAATGTGACGATCGTGGAGCCGGGAACCAAGGAGTGGTTTCGGGTTCAGGTGCTGGCCATCGAGATGAAGCTGGAGAACCAGGTCCAGGTGGGTTACGCTGTCAGTTACACGATCGTGGAGGTTCCTTTCTACATACACGCCTATGTCTTTGAAAACCTGGAGGCGGAGAAGAAGAAGGAAGCAATGGACCGATTGATAAACAGTACCGTGCTTTATCACGGCGCGGACCTGCTCACAGTCGGGACGGGAGATCTTGAGTCGGTTGGGCCCAGGATCTATTCGTCCTTAAGCGAGATCATCGACAAGCGCTTCCGCATCGAGTCCAGGTAAGGGGCATTGCGAACGACGCACCGCAGTATTCAAACAGTGAAGCAGCCGTTCAACTCTCAGGTCTGCCTGTTCCCGGCCTGTCCATCACTAGAATCGATCTGCCTGTTTTGAACAGGCTCACCCGTCCGGTGGATTGGGAGATAACCACTGCCAGGGCTTCTGTGGCGCCCGTAATCCCTGCGGCCGCGGCGTGGCGGGCGCCCAAACCGGAAGGAAGGTCCTCCACCTCGACTTCGGGGCGGAGGTAGGTCCCCGCCGCTTCCACGATGCCATCCCCGCGGATCAGGAAGGCACCGTCGATTGTGGCAAACTCCTTTAAGGTTTCCTCCAGGCTCGGGTCCAGGACGCTTCGTTCCTCGTCGGTGTACCCTTTGAACGGATTGATTACCAGTTGCCGGCTCATGGTCCGTACCCGCTGGTAGTCACCGATGACGAAGCTCGTGCCAACCGCCTTTCCCTCCCGGCCTTCCCGGGAAATGATTGTGGCGATCTGAAGAACCCGTTCCAGCACCGCCGGAGCGACATCCCCGAGCAGATCGGTGGGATAGGTGGGTAGAAATGTAGGCAGCTCACGGGAGAGATCGATCACCATCAGCGAATCGAGGATGCCGGAATCGGGGTGCCCGAAGAGGCTGACGATCCGGTCCTCTCTGGCAAGAAAGCCATGAGCCAGAGACAGAAGCAGAGCAAGATCGACCTGATTGGCTCGGTTCAGGCCGGAAAAGGGTAGATGAATGAGCCTGTGCGGGAAGGGCATTTTTCCAGTGTCGTCTTCCGTTTGACTGGTGATGATCAGGATCGTGGTTTCCGTTGTCAGCGATCGAAGACATTTTCGATCGTGGAGCGCATCTGCGTGCAGAAGTATCGCCTCAGCCTGAACCTCAACGGCAAGATCGATAGCGTGGGATAACATGATCTCATTGATGCCGGCCCTTACTCCGGGCTCGACCGTTGTCGTGAGGATCTGAGGATTCCGGAGGATTCGAAAGACCTCTTTCCCGGTTGATGCGGAGCGTATGGCCTGCCGGATCGATTCGGAGCGGAAGGTTCGCGCCACCTCGGCCAGAAGCAGGATATGCTGATCGGCGCGGCGGGCGTCGCCCAGGATCAAAACCAGCAGATAGACGGGTTGTCCGTCCCCGGATTCGTACTCGATTCCGTTGCGGCTGATCCCGGTCGAGACAATAAAGTCATCCAGATCGGGCAGGCGGGCGTGGGGGATGGCGATACCCGGTGCCACCCAGGAGCTGACCACGCTCTCCCGATCCTCCACCGCCTGCAGGGTTTGTTTGAACTCCAAGGCCGGCACATGCCTGCAGGTCTGCTCGACCAATTCCCGTATCGCCTGGACTTTCCCGGTGTGCTCGAGATAGAAAATGCGATCTTGATGCAGGTGATCCCGCAGATTCATCTACCAACAATGGTAATTGTTTTCATTGCCATCGACAATCAAATGAATACACCCTTACTCAGGGGTGGAAGAGGCGAGGATAGCTCTGCGCACTGCCCGCCTCGGGTAGTTTCAGTTCAAACGGCGAGAAAGGCGAAGATCAGAGCTGCCGCCGCGATCAGGGAAAACACGACTATCACGATCCCCAGGCTCGTTCCCCATCGCAGTGGGCGCTCGTGCCTGTTTAACGTTTTCGCGAAGTACAGTTCCTCCGGGGGAACCGGTTTGCCCCTGATTCCCACCAACAGTGTCAGCAGGATCGCGGCTGCCAGCAGGCCTAGGGTAACCGCCGCCCCCTGGATGCTCCCCCAGCTTAGGGGCAGCCGATCGAATGGGATAGGCAGTTGGGAGACAGCCCCGAATCCGGCGATCAGGAACAGGGGGGAGTAGAAGCTCAGGCTGGCGGCGAACAGAACCGCGGCGGCAAATCCCGCGGGCAGTCTCCATAGAATGTCCGGAAAGGCGGGGGGAAGAAGGGCGAACAGTACGGTGGGCAGCAGGATCTGAAGTCTGCTCCGGCGCAGCACCCACAGGTTCTCGGCCACTGCGAACACGAACAGACCGACCATCATCATCCCGGCCAGTTCGAGGATGCGGCCCGGTTCTCCGGGTGAAATCGAGATCAGGAAGGCGGGCAGATCGAAGGGAAGAGATACCGTTTCCAGGGTCAGGAGCAGGCTCCTGAAGAATGCTCCCAAGACGGCTCCTATAGCCAGGGGAAGAAGAACCGTGTGCAGAGAGAAACCGCGGAAGCGAAAAACGGAGATGGGATTTATCTTTTTGGGGATCACAAACCAGAGAATCGGCAGCAAACCGGCGAGCAGCGGCGGAATTACTCTAGACATGAAATCAGGCTGAAAACGAAACAGCCCGGTGCCCAGGGTCAGACCGACGGCCAGGACGGCGAACACCAAAACCATCCAGGCCAGGGGTTGTCCGCTCACGGTATGGGAGCGTTTGCGAACAGCGTGTTGGTCTTTGATTTGCGCGCTTCGCCTGAAGGACAGTAACCTGTTGGCGATCGCGGAGTGGTGAAACCAACCGGCCCAGGCGCCGCCCTTTTCAACAGTGCCCGATTCAGCGGCGGGCAGGGTTGCCTGCAGAAAAAGAGCATCTCTGCGCGCCGCCTCACCGCCGTCTCGGGAGTAAAGAACAAGCACCGGGGTCTTGCAGCGGCTCAGGGTGGCGTAGCGCAGGGTGCCTCGAGATTGAAGCAGGCCATGATGAAAATGTTCCGGCCTAAATCCCGGAGAGAGGATCTTTGCCAGCCCCTGAGCGTGGGGCTGGGGCAGATTGGAGCTCCAAACATCCTGAAGCAGCGTCATTAACGTTTCTTCGGGATCTCTGTTTTGGCCTTGCTCCGCCGTGGCGGTTTCGAGTTTTGCGATGACCACCCGCCGGGAGACAGGTTCGGCCAACCGGAGATCCGGTTCAATGAGAATAACAGAGGCGATCGAATCGGGGTGACGATGCGCCGCATCCAGGGCAAGGGGAGCTGAACTGAGATGGGCAAGCAGATGGAATTGCGAGACCCCCAGATGCTTTTTCAGTGATTCGACATGTTCGCCAAACACGGTGCCGTAGGAGCGGATTTCCGCTTGTTGCGGGTTTCGCCGGGTTGCGGGGAACTCGATGTAGCAGATGCGGAAGTACTCCCCGAAAGAGTCCATCAGGTCATGCATCACATCGTGGGACAGCGACGGGTGGGGGGGCAACACGACCAGGGGAGTCCCGTTCTTTCGGGATCCAACCGTCTGTACCCACAGACGTCCCACCTTGGTTCCTTCACAGCCCAGGGAATCAGGTACCAGCGCCTGGTAACCAGCCGGGTACTCCTGGGGGAACAGCTTTCCCAGGCTCAGAGGAAATGGCTTTTGGCAGCGGCTGCAGCGGATTCGCACGGTTTTTCCCTTGGGCAGATGCACCGGGATACGCACGCCCCCGCGGAAACCACAGGCCGGACATTGAAATCGCATCGCCCTACATTGATGAATTCAGGAGTTTTTGTCAAACTCCGTAGTATGCCAGCTGCAACCGGGCGAAAGCAGTTCTCTCTTCTGATCAAACCGGCATCCGCGGATTGCAACCTGGCCTGCACCTACTGCTTCTATCTGCCCAAGGCCGGGCTCTATCCGGGGAGCTCCCGGCACCGCATGTCTGAGGCCACGCTGGAGCGCATGGTCTCCACGTACCTGGCTACGGATCAGGACACCTATTCCTTCGGCTGGCAGGGCGGAGAGCCCACGCTGATGGGGGTGCAGTTCTTTCGCAGAGTGGTGGAGTTGCAGAGCCGATACGGCCGTTCCGGTTCTGTCGTTTCCAACGGGCTGCAGACCAACGCCACGATGATCACCGATGAGCTGGCTGAGTTACTGGCAGAGTACCGCTTCCTCATCGGGGTGAGCCTGGACGGACCCGAGGAGATCCACAACACCTACCGGAAGACCCGGAAGGGTAGTGGTTCCTACGAGCGGGTAATCAAGGGGATCGAGCTGTTGAGAAGGCACCGGGTTGAGTTCAACGTCCTGGTAGCGGTGAACGCCGCCAACGTCGGGATGGCCGGCCACATCTACACTTTTCTCCGTGATATGGACATCCGCTATCATCAGTACATACCCATCGTGGAGTTCGATGAACAAGGCCGTCCTTTGCCCTTTTCCATAGACGGACCGCAGTGGGGCGCATTCCTGAAAGATTTGTTCGAAGTTTGGTACCCCGATGCGGGCAGGGTATCGGTTCGCCTGTTCGACGCCATTCTCAGCTACCTTGTCGAAGGATCCCGGATAATGTGCACCATGGGAGGGGACTGCCGGCAGTACTTCCTGGTGGAGCACAATGGGGATGTCTACCCCTGCGATTTTTTTGCCACCCCCGAACTGCTGTTGGGGAATCTGATGGAAACCGATTGGACTACCCTGCTGTCTTCCCGCCGTTACGAGGAGTTTGGCCGGCAGAAGTCGCAGTGGAATCGGGAATGCGAAGGCTGTCCCTTTCTCCAACTGTGCATGGGGGACTGTTTGAAGCATCGTTTCTACGGAGCCCCGGAGGTCCGCTCCGATCCGAGCAGGCTGAGCTGGCTGTGCTCGGGATGGAAGCTGTTTTACGAGTCCTGTCTTCCCGGGTTCCAGCGGATCGCCCGGCGAATCCAGAGGCAGCGAAGCCGGCAGCTGCAGGCACATCTGGCATCCTCCGGCTATCCGCAATCCCGCCCGGAAAGCGGAAGATGAAGACGATCCTGATCGTCAATCCCAAGGCGGGACGCCGTTTCTTCCTCAACCTGCATCTCCCCCAGGTCATCAAGCTGCTGGAACGCCACGAGGTGTCGTTTCGGGTGTTTTTCACCCGACATTCGGGGCACGCCGCCAAGTTGGTGCGGCGCTATCGAGACGGAATAGACTGCGTGACTGTTTTTGGAGGGGATGGCACGATTCGGGAGGTGGTGAAGGGGATGGGTGACAGACCTCTGCCGCTGGGCATCATACCCTTTGGAACGGTAAACGTACTGGCCCTGGATCTGGGCATCTCCCTCAATCCGGTGATCGCTACCACAAGCATCCTGGCCGGTCACACCCGCCGGATCGATGTCGGCTACCTGAACACCGAGCCCTTCCTGCTCATGGTATCCACCGGCCTGGACGCCATGGCGGTCCACACTGTGGGCCTGCGCTTCAAGCGCTATCTGGGACAGATGTCCTATGTCCTGGGAATGATCTGGGCGGCTCTCACCGATCGGGTACGGCGTATCCAGATTACCATCGAGGAGAAGAACATCACCGACCGGGGCTACCTGGCGATCATCTCCAACTCTCGTTATTATGCCGGACCCTATAAGCTTGCCGAAGAGGTGAGCATCGACGACGGTATCCTCAACGTCATTCTCTTCAAGAAGAGCGGCATTCTTGCTACTCTTCGGCTGTTGGTGAACGTGTTGGCCAACAGGCACCGCATGATGCCGGATGTGTCTTTCTATTCGGGCAAGGTAATCGGCATACACTCCGGACGGCGCATCAAGATGCAGATGGACGGGGACAAGGCTCCCTCCACGCCGGCCCGGATCTCCGTGCGGGAACGTTTCCTGCCGGTGTTCGTGCACGAGGAGCAGAAGAAGCCCGAGGGACTGGAAGCGGTGAGAACCATTCTGGCCAACGTGTTCACCCCCTCGCCGAACAGGTCAGTGGCGGGAAAGAGGTCGGCGAGCAAGGCACTGTTCAAACTCACTCACCGATGATTTTCACCAGGACCCGCTTCCTCCGCTTTCCGTCGAACTCGCCGTAGAAGATCTGCTCCCAGGGGCCGAAATCCAGCTTGCCCTCGCTTATTGCCACCACCACCT
Source organism: uncultured Spirochaetaceae bacterium (assembly GCA_964520025.1). Lineage (GTDB taxonomy): Bacteria > Spirochaetota > Spirochaetia > SZUA-6 > DRHE01 > JAFGQJ01. The sequence goes on along the minus strand of CAZFMD010000073.1, from coordinate 2,734 downwards.
CCCGTCCCATGATGCTTCGTTTGAGGTGGGCATCGGCATTGTCCTCGAATCCGTTGTGACGGTAGCGAGAGTAGGGTTTCTCAGGCGCCAGCCCTTCCAGCCACTGCTCGAAATCCTGATGAAGCCCGGATTCATCGTCGTTGATAAAAACACTGGCCGTGATGTGCATGGCGTTGCACAGCAGCAACCCCTCCCGCACCCCACTGTCCTTCAGGGTCTGCTCGACCTGGCCGGTGATATTGATCAGTTCCCGCCGCCCGGATGTGCTGAACCACAGCTCTTTTCGGTAACTCTTCATCTTGTAACCTTGCTGAATTCTTCTCATCTTGTCAAAGAGTACCTGTTGGGGGAAGCTTTGAAACAGGTGCCGGCCAGAGGCGTGCTTGGAGGGGGCGCCCTTGAGGAAGAGAACTAATTACGGGATAATTCCCGGCAACAGGAACACTCACTCCATGGATCTTCAGCTGCTGTACGAGGACAATCACATAATAGCGGTAAACAAGCAGGTCGGAGAGCTGGTTCAGGGCGATCGCAGCGGGGATCCGTGCCTGGCCGATGCGCTAAAGGACTACCTCAGGGAGAAGTTTTCGAAGCAGGGGAACGTGTTCCTCGGGGTGGTGCACCGGCTGGATCGGCCAACCAGCGGCGTGGTGCTGTTTGCCCGCACCAGCAAGGCTTTGCAGCGACTGAACGCCCTGTTTCGTGAAAACCGGGTGCGCAAGGTATACTGGGGGGTTGTTAAAAACACGCCGCCGAAACACTCCGACACGCTGATCCACTATCTGAGCCGCAATACGAGCCAGAACAAGTCTTACCTCCAGGCTGAACCGCAAGCCGGGGCCAAGGAGGCCCGCCTCAGCTACCGCTGGATTCTCAGCGTGGAGCGCTATCATCTGTTGGAGATTGAGCTGCATACCGGGCGTCACCATCAGATCCGTGCCCAACTGGCCGCAATCGGCTGTCCGATAAAGGGGGATCTCAAGTACGGTTTTCCCCGTTCCAACCCGGAAGGGGGGATCCATCTTCACGCCCGGGAGGTGAGCTTCGACCATCCGGTGCGAAAAGCTCCCCTGCGCATCATCGCCGACCCGCCCGCCGATCCGATCTGGGATGCGGTTCTTCGAATGTCGGGCTCTCGTTAGCTTGCTCGATCCAGGGCTGCCTCGGTATACTTTTGGTGGGAGTGTTTTACTCGCAGCAGTTCAAAAGGGAGTATTCCAATGGGGCGAGCGATATGTTTTATCCTGAATGATGAATCGATTGAAAGCCGCCTGCATCCCGGCACCGTGGTATTGGATTTCCTGCGCACGGACCGTCGGCTTACAGGCACCAAGGAGGGTTGCCGTGAAGGGGATTGCGGTGCCTGTACCGTTCTGCTGGGGGAGTTGAGCGGGGATGGGCACTCCCCGGTCAGCTACAGGGCGGTGAACTCCTGCCTGCTTCCCCTGGGAGATGTTGAGGGCAAACATCTGGTGAGTATCGAGGGGATCAATCCCGCGCAAGCGCCGGAGAATCCGGCCCTGGCGCCCGCCTTGAGTCCGGTTCAGAGTAAAATGGTCGAGCACGGGGCCATTCAGTGTGGTTTTTGTACCCCCGGATTTGTCGTATCCCTTACCGGATATCTGCTGGGCAGCCGACACTGGAGCTACGAAGCAGCGGTCGATGCGGTGGCCGGAAACATCTGCCGCTGTACTGGGTACGCCTCGATCAAGAGAGCCATAGCCGATCTCCTGGATCAACTGGAGCATATGCAAAATGCCGGTTTGCAGGGCGGCGGGGCGGCGCCGAACGTGGACCATATGCGGAATCTGGTAGCCTGCGGGGTGGTACCCGAATATTTCCTGACGATTCCCGAGCGGCTTCGTTCGCTCAAGGTACCGAGGGCGCGACAGAGTCGATCTGCAGGTCTATCCCTGGTGGCGGGCGGAACGGATCTGTTCGTGCAGAGACCGGGGGAGATGCTTGAAGAAAACCTGAGCTTTGTGTCCAACACACCGCAGATGGGCGAGGTGCGAGTTGAAGGCAAGCGATTGCTCCTGGGTGCCGGTGTCTCGATGGAGGAGGTGAAAGAAATCCCCGATTTGAAGGATCGGCTGCCGGCGCTTGCGGATGAGCTGTCGCTGATCGCCTCAACTCCGATCCGCAACAGAGCGACCCTGGGGGGGAACATCATCAATGCCTCTCCGATCGGGGATTTTTCGGTGATGCTCCTGGCTTTAGGTGCGGTTCTGCAGTTGAAGAGAGGAAAAGACACCCGCGAGGTGTCCCTGGAACGTTTTTACAGGGGATACAAACAGCTGGATCTGAAGCCGGGAGAACGGCTGCAGTGGATCGTGTTGGCTCGGGAACAGGGGAGGTTCAGCTTCGAGAAAGTAGCCCGGCGCAGGCATCTGGATATCGCCAGCGTCAACTCGGCGGCCTGGATCGCCTTCGACGGCGATCGCATCGCGAAAGCGCGGATCGCCGCCGGCGGAGTTGCCCCGGTGCCGTTGTTCCTCTCCCGCGCCTCCGCCTGCTTGGAGGATCAACAACTGAGCGAAGAGCGGATAGAACAGTTTCTGGAGCTCGCGCAGGAGGAAATCGCCCCCATCAGCGACGTGCGGGGAAGCGAGCAGTACAAGCGTTTGCTTCTCCGGCAGCTGCTGTTGGCCCATTTTCAAAAACTCCTTCCCGAGCAGATGCATGCCGAGGTGTGGGTATGAAAAACAGTGATTTGGATCTCCACTCCCGCGGC
>CAZFMD010000072.1:12467-14059 GCA_964520025.1 uncultured Spirochaetaceae bacterium | reverse complement strand
CGAAACGGGATAATTTTGATGACAGAAGAGATTCGGGAAGACAGTCCCAGTGTCTTATCGGATCAATGAAATCATGCTGGACTGGATGAACGAACTCCAACTGGCCGGAGATGATAGTTGGGTAGGGCCGTGATGCTGAGTTGCCGGATACATCAAGTTCCCCTGCTGGCAGTTGCCCTGCTCGTGGTGATTTTCACCCCCCTGCATGCGGATGACTGGAGCAATCTTCGATTGATCCAGGAGAGCCGAAAGGATCAAAACCTCCCGGCGCCAGGAGGGAAGTCCAGGTTGGACTTGCGAGACAGCAGCAACGAATTGGAGATGGCCGGATTGGCCCTGCTTCGCCTCTACCAGGTAGTTCTGTCCAGTCAGGATGGACCCCGCTGCATGTTCCATCCCTCCTGTTCGGAATATGCCAAGCAGGCCCTTGTCAAGCGCGGCGCGGTTGTGGGCTCCCTCCTGGCAATCGACCGTTATCTGCGCTGCAACGGCCTTGATCGGGATCTTTATCCGTACGACCCGAACCTCAAAAAACTCCTGGATCCGGTCCCGGAGCGTAAATCGAAACCGTCACAATAATGACAGTACTGATCGTGCTGCTGATGTTCTGCTCTCTACCCGCCGCTCCCGACTCTCCCGACTACTACAGCCCGGGCTCGATTCTACTCTTTGCCGATCATCTGTTCGGGGAGCAGGATTACCTTCGTGCCGCCTACGAGTATGAACGCTATGTGTTCCTTCAATCTGAGAAGGATCCGGCTGCCCCGGAAGTCCTGCTGAGGACCGGCAAAGCATTCCAATGCGCGGGTGAATACGATCGTTCTCTCGACATATTCGCTACGCTTCTCAACAACACCGCAGCAGATCGGTTCCGACAGCTGGCAATTTATGAGACCGGGCTGACCTACTTCCGTATGGCCCGATTCGAGGAATCCCTTCAATTCTTACGGGATCAACCGCGTCCGGCCCTGATGCCCGATGCCGGTCGTCTCATCGGCGCGGATCTGATGATGTTGGGGCAGTGGCAGCAGGCGGAAGAAGTCCTGGCCGGATACGGGATCTCGAGCACGGAACCGCTGCGGAAAATCGCCCTGGAGGGATCATCCATGCGGCGAAAGAGCCCGCTGGCCGCGGCTCTGCTCTCCGCCTTGGTTCCGGGTTCAGGAAAGATCTATGCGGGGGAGTTTGGGGACGGGCTGAACTCGCTGATCTTTATCGGCTTGCTCGGAACCCTATCCGCACTGAGCTTCCGTGCCGAGGGTGTGGATTCCGTGCGAGGCTGGATCTATGCATCCGTCGGGGGCGTGCTGCATGTCGGAAACATCTACGGCTCGGTTGTGTCGGCCAGACGCTACAACCGGCTTCGGGAGCAGGCCCTTTTCGAGGAGGTAGAAAAGGTAATCCCGCAGTGTTCGGAGTTATCTTTTGAGCCGTAGGCGTGAGACCATTCTGGCGGTAATGGTTGTCCTGTTAGCTATCTCCCCGGCAATATGGACGGTGTGGGCCGATGGGGACAACTACCAGGAGGATCCGGCTCTGCGTATGGGAGATCTGTACTACGGGGAGGGAGCTCTCGACCAGGCAATCACAGA
>CAZFMD010000072.1:0-12367 GCA_964520025.1 uncultured Spirochaetaceae bacterium | reverse complement strand
TGCGTATGGGAGATCTGTACTACGGGGAGGGAGCTCTCGACCAGGCAATCACAGAGTACAAGAGGGTCCTTTTTTTCAGCCAGGACGAAAAAAGGGACGGGAAAAATTACGGGGAGATCGTCAGTGCCGCGCACGCCAGAATCGCCGCCTGCCACCAGGCTCAGCAGAGATGGCCCCAGGCCATATTCCATCACCGCCGCGCAATTCAGAGCGCCACCACCCTGAAGGAGATCGAGGACAGGGAGTTCGATCTGATTACCGCTTTGCTGGCCAGCGGCCGAGACAGGGAGGCGGAGCTACACCTGCTTCGGCTCCGGGAGCTCGCGGTGCTGGATGCACGAAAAGTAGCCCTGTATCTATGCGTGACCTATACCTATCGTGGACAGTGGGCAAACGCTGCAGAGCAACTGCGAAGAGCTTTCCCCTCCGGGGAGATTGCGGATGATCGGGTGGGAAAGCAGATCGAACAGCTGGAGCTTGTTCTCGAGGAAGCTCAAAGCGCCAGAAGGAAATCTCCAAACGGCGCTGCCTGGTTGTCTACGGTTGTTCCCGGCGCCGGACAGCTGTATGCCGGTGAGCCCTTGGATGCTCTCAATGCCCTGGCGGTTAACGCCGGCTTGATTACCCTTATCTACGCCGCGGTGAAGCAGGAGTGGTACCTGGAGGGGGCGTTCCTGTTCCTCTACCCACTGCGACGCTACTACCTGGGAAACAGGAACAACGCCCGGCTGGCCGCGGAAGCGAGCAATCTGGCCGTTGACGAGCAGGTCCGGCAACAACTGTTGGATGGGATCCTTTTATTCGTGAAAACCGAAGATTTACGTCAGCAAAATACAAAGCGAACCGCCGTGCCTTGACAGTTTCCCGCGGTTTTGCGATATTTCTCTGCGGTTTACTAGCAGCATATGAAATTAACGAACAGGAACCGATCCACTTTCCTGGCTTTCCTGGGCCTGGGATTCCTTGTCGGTACCTTGGGATGGGAAGTTCTGGAACGTATCGTTCTGCAGATGGGCTTCCGGTTAGAACTGGGTGTCGGGCCGGTGGGATTCGACCTGTCGGTATTGAGCGTTTTCATCAAGATCAACCCGGGAACGTTCATCGGAGTTTTGGGCGGAATCTTCCTGTTCCGGCTGATGTAGTACGGATCGTAGCGGTCCGCGAACGGCGGTCCGCGAACGGCGGTCCGCGAACGGCGGTCCACGTTCAAGAGAAAAAGTAAGACGAGAAGGTAATATGGAAACCATTATTCTGGCTTCCGGCTCTCCCCGGCGCCAGGAACTGCTCAACAGAGTACGAATCCCGTTCAAGGCCTTTCCGCCGGAAATCGATGAGTCTTTCACCAAGATTCGCAGTGTGGAGGAGCGGGTGAAGCGGATCGCTCTGAGGAAGATCGAGATGGTGGTGGAGATGTTCAAGCAGGAAGCCCCCCGCTGGCTTCTGGGAGTGGATACACTGGTGGAGATCGATGGAGAGGCGATCCAAAAGCCCACGGGAGTGGAGCAGGCCGAAGAGATCCTGAAGCGCCTGTCCGGAAAGGTGCACCGGGTCTATACCGGCATCGGACTTCTGCCCGCCAAAGGGGAATCGGTGGATCTGCGGAGTGTCTGTACAGAGGTAAAGTTTGCATCCGTGAGCCAGGAGGACATCGAGCTGTACCTGGACAGCGGTGAGTGGTCCGGGGTCGCAGGAGCCTACCGCATTCAGGAGAGAGGGGCGTTTTTTGTCGAATGGGTTCGGGGTTCCTACAGCAACGTTGTGGGCTTGCCTCTGGAAACATTTTATGGCATTTTAAAGAGCAACAGCTACTCTCTGCATTAATCTGCCGTAGGCGAGAGCGGAGAGTGTAAATTTCCGTCGTTTGGACCCAAATCACCGAGGGGCAGTGCACCGACTGATTCGGTGTACAGTCTTGCGGATGTGCATCGGGTGCGAGCGTACGAGACGAAGAGAAGGAAAGGGACCCGCCAGGGTACCCAAGCAAGGAGGACGCATTGGCAGTCGTCACAATGAAGAATTTGCTTGAGTCGGGTGTGCACTTCGGCCATCAGACCAAGCGCTGGGATCCCCGGATGAAGAAGTATATCTTCGCCGAGCGGAATGGGATTCACATCATCGATCTACAAAAAACAATCGTATCTATCAGAGAGGCCTTCGAAGCGGTTCGTAAAACCATTTTGGGAGGAAAATCGGTACTGTTCGTCGGTACCAAGAAGCAGGCGCAACAGGCGGTGGAGCGGGAAGCTCAACGTTGCGGGATGTTTTACGTCAACAACCGCTGGCTCGGAGGCATGCTCACCAACTTCTCCACGATCAAGAGATCTCTTCTGCGGCTCAAGAAGATCGAGAAGATGGAGGTCGACGGGACCTTCGAGAAGCTGACCAAGAAGGAGATTTCCCGCCTGGTCAAGGAACGGGCCCGGCTGGAGCGAAGTCTGGGTGGTATCAAGGAGATGAAGGAGCTTCCGGGTGTCGTATTTGTGATCGATACCCGAAAAGAGGCTATTGCCGTAGCCGAAGCCAAGCGACTTGGCATTCCCATCGTGGCTATCGTCGATACCAACTGCAATCCCGAAGGAATCGATTACCCGATTCCCGGCAACGACGATGCAATTCGGGCGATTAATCTGTTCTCTCAGATCATTGCCAATGCGGTGATCGAAGCTGAGAATGAGGTCGGCCTGGAGATCATCGAAACCCTCCAGGATGAGTCTATCGAGGGGGATTTTACCTCATACGTGGACAAGGATAAGATCTCCGAGTCCGAAAAATACGGGGATAAGGAAGAGGAGACGGTGGAGACCGTGGCTGTCGCTGAGGTAGTCGGCGGTTCTACCGAAGAACAGGAGGAAGCCGGATTTACCGACAAGGACTACTCCGACTACAATCCCGATGAGGAAGAGGCGAAGAAAGTCGATGAGAAGAGTGTTCCCGCTCAACAGGTAGACCTGGCGGATGAGCACAACGTAGACGAAGATAAACTATACGACCAGTAGGAGAAGGAACCTGTGGATATAAAGGCAACTGAGGTAAAAGCCCTGCGCGAAAAAACGGGCGCGGGGATGATGGATTGTAAGAACGCGCTGGTGAAGGCGAACGGAGATTTCGCCAAAGCCGTAAAAATACTCAAAGAATTGGGCCTGGCCGCGGCTCAGAAGCGGGCCGGTCGGGCGACCAAAGAGGGACGTGTCTTCTCTCGCATCCAGGATGGAAAAGGCGTGCTACTGGAGCTGACATGTGAAACGGATTTCGTAGCCAAGAACAAAGAGTTCCTGGCCCTTGGAGAATCTCTGACGGAATTGGCTATTGACAAGGGCCCGGGCGTGAAGCCTGAGGATTTTTCCTCCCAGGTTCAGGATACCGTAGGCAAGATCAAGGAGAATATCACCCTCCGACGTCTTCAGGTCATGGAGGTCACTGCGAACGAGCTGATCTTGGACTATATTCATGGTGAGGGAAAGATCGGAGTCATGGTCAAGTTCAACCTCTCCGACCCGTCGCTCAGGGAAAATCCCAGGGTCAGGGAGGTGGCTTTCGACCTGACCCTGCATACCGCCGCTTTTGCACCGCTGTTCCTCACCCGCGACCAGGTAGCGGAGAGCTATCTCAAGGAGCAGGAGGAGATTTTCACCAAGCAGGCGGAGAAGCTGGGCAAACCGGAAAAGGTCTTGAAGGGTATCGTCCAGGGTAAGATGAACAAGCACCTTGCTGAGATATGTTTTGTGGACCAGCAGTTCGTCAAGGACCAGAATCTCAAGGTTTCCAAGGTCCTGGATGAGCTGAACAAGGAGATCGGCGGGCAGGTCCGGATCGACGCATACCTGTATTACAAAGTCGGAGAAGAGCTGGAGTAGGAAACGCGAACGGTGAGCCTCTAAGGCTCACCGTTTTTAACAAGGAGTCGACTGCATGGATAGAGTGAACAAGGAAACCGAAGAAAAGATGAAGAAGGCGGTGAAGGCCCTGCAGGATGAGTTCAAGACGATTCGTACGGGCAGAGCATCCGCCGCCCTGTTCGAGAACATCAGGGTGGACTACTACGACCAGAAGGTTCCTCTGAATCAGGTGGCTACCATTTCGGTTCCGGAGGCAAGGCTGGTCGTCATCCAGCCGTGGGACCGTTCCGTACTGTCGGAGATAGAAAAGGCTATCCAGAAATCCGAGCTTTCGATGAATCCCAACAACGATGGAAAGGTGATTCGCATCAATATCCCGCCTCTTACCGAGGAACGGCGCAAAGAACTGGCCAAGCTGGCGCGCAATATTGCGGAGAAGAGCCGTATTGCCGTTCGCAATATTCGCCGGGACGGTAATGACGAGTTGAAGAATCTTCAGAAAGCATCGGAGATCAGCGAGGATGAGTCCAAGCGAGGTCAGGATGAGATCCAGAAACTGACAGACAAGTACGTCGAAGAGGTGAATGAGCTGGTTGAAGCAAAAGAGAAGGAAATAATGGAAATCTGATGGTTTCACAAACAAGCGCCCTCCTTCCGCAGCACGTGGGAATCATCATGGATGGAAACGGAAGGTGGGCTCAAGCCCAGGGCAAAGCCCGTACGCGGGGACATCTGGAGGGTGTCAAAGCGGCCAAGCGAATCGTTAGAGCAGCTTTGGCGTCCAACATTCGTTACCTGACTCTCTTTACCTTTTCCACCGAAAACTGGAAACGTACGGCAAAAGAAGTTTCCTACCTCATGTTTCTGATCAAGAATCACCTGCGCAGAGAAAGTAAGTTCTACGAGGATAATGAGATTCGGCTCGTCAGCTGCGGAAACCTGGATCGTCTTCCCAAAGATGTTGTCCAGGTGCTGGAGCGGGTCAAGGCTAAAACCGCGGCTTTCGAGAGGATGACTCTCAATCTGGCAATCGACTACGGCGGTAGAGACGAGATCATTCGCGCCGTGAACCGGGCGCTTCAGACGGGAAGCAACGGCAGGATCACCGAGCAGGAGATCCGCTCTTACCTCGATCATCCCGAGATTCCGGATCCAGATCTGATCATCCGCACCGGACAGGAATGCCGGATCAGTAACTTTCTGATCTGGGAAGGGGCTTATTCGGAGCTGTACTTCAGCTCGAAAATGTGGCCGGAGTGGGACGAATCCGATCTGAAAGAAGCCCTCGACTCCTACGGATGCCGGGAGCGTCGCTACGGCGCTCAGAACACGGCAGGTCGGACGGCCGAACAGAAGCCCGGTCAGTCATCCGCTTCCTCCGGCCCCCTCACAGCGGGCATTCGGTAGAGCTGTCGTAAACGGCGTCATGAGGGGCAGGTCCTTCTTTATCAGAACGGCAACCGTGGTTGTCGCACTGCCCGTTTTTTTTATCCTGGTATTCATCCTCCCTTATTACAACCACCTGGTCTTGAATCTCGGAGCCCTCTTGATAACCGTTGCCGGAGCCAGGGAGTTGCAGATTCTGCTGTCCAAACGGGGCAGCCCGGGCTTCCCCTATGTCTTTCTCCTCGCATGGCTGATACCCGCAGCCGCGTATCTGGAGGTTCTTGGACTGGTTTCTCTCGCCTGGTCTCTGGCCGTTCCCACCGCTTTGGTGATCCTGGTATTGCTGCGCTCCCTCTGGGTTCGGGAGCTGAAGGATCTGGATAATTTACTGCAGCGCATCTCCAGCTCTCTGCTGATACTTGTCTATCCGGCGCTGTTCGTGTCCTTCATCGTGCGGCTGACCGCCTTCCAAAACGCCAGGTGGGTGCTTCTGCTCTTTTTCAGCGTCAACTTCGCCAACGACATGTCAGCCTACCTGGCGGGGATGTTTCTAGGACGGGGGACACGGTTGGGCTACGCGGTCAGTCCGAATAAATCCGCCGTGGGCTTTGTTGCAGGTATCCTGGCTTCCGTAGGAGTTGCCCTGCTGTTCAGGGCAGCCATCCCGGATCTGCTGCCGATCAGCTATGGGGCCGCAGTCGGTTTTGGTGCCGCTGCGGGTATTCTTACAATCGCCGGGGATCTGGTGGAGTCGGCTCTCAAACGCTCCGCTGCTGTCAAGGATTCCGGCGGGATCATTCCCGGCCGGGGAGGAATCCTCGATTCCATCGACTCCTGGCTTCTGAACGCCCCGATGTTCTACTTTGTCTTTCTGTGTGTTTCGCGGTAAATTCGAGGCAGAGGCAATGCTTGCGTTGAGTAGAAAAAAAGTCAGCGTCCTAGGGTCCACCGGTTCCATCGGTACGAGCACATTGGAGGTCGTGAGGGCTTTTGAACCCTCCTTCGATGTCGTAACTCTGGCGTGCCGCAGCAGGGTAGGGGAGCTTGCCCGGCAGGTGCGGGAGTTCGGCCCGGCCGCGGTTGCCGTTACCGGTTCGTTGGATTCCCAGAAAGAGAGTGAGCTCGCGAAGCTGGAGAACACACGGATCTATCGTGGAGAGCAGGGATTGCTGCAGATGCTCGCCGACACCGAGGCTGACGTGGTGGTGAACGGGATCTCAGGAGCGAGAGGACTGCTTCCCTCCTTAAAGACCCTTCAACTGGGCGCGGATCTGGCCTTAGCGAACAAGGAGACGGTTGTGATGGCCGGTGGCTTGATTTCTGAGACAGCCCGGCGTAGCGGATCGAAGCTGCTACCCGTTGATTCCGAACATCACGCCTTGTTTTGCCTGCTCCAGGGGCGAGAGCCCGGAAAAGTGCAGGAAGTCATTCTGACGGCCTCGGGGGGAGCCTTCCGCGATCTGACCTGCCAGCAGCTGCGGGAAGTACGTGTCGAGGATGCCCTGGTCCATCCCACCTGGAACATGGGTGCAAAGATCACGGTGGATTCGGCCACGATGGCCAACAAGGGACTGGAGGTCATCGAAGCGCACCACCTGTTCGATATCCCGGTTTCGGCGATCAAGGTACTGATTCATCCGCAGAGCTATGTTCATTCCTTGATTCGGACCACCGAAGGTTTCATCTACGGACAGATAAGCCAGCCGGATATGCGCCTGCCGATACAGAATGCACTAACCTATCCGGATTTGAAGCCCTCCTGCCTGGAGGCCTTCGATCTGGCGGGCAAGAGCCTGAGCTTCGAACCGGTGGATCTCAACAAGTACAGATTGCTCTCTCTGGCCTACCAGGCCGCCGAGCAGGAGGGAGGATATCCGATCGCCTACAACGCCGCCAATGAGGTAGCGGTGGAACGCTTCTTGAATCGCGAAATCTCCTTCCTTGAAATAGCGTGTTTGGTACAAGAGGTTCTCCAGATGGATTGGCAGGTACCGGCGGGGGAGATCGAGGAGATCCTTCAGGTAGATCGGGAGGCCAGAATCAGGCTCGAAGAAATCTTGAAGGGTTGACTTGAGAAAGCTATCTCAGAAAGTTAAAGGGATTTTGTAAAGTGGTATTGACTATTATTTTCGGCATCATCGGATTCGGCATCATGGTCTTCGTGCACGAGCTGGGCCACTTCATCGCGGCCAAGCGTGTCGGCATTGGTGTAGAGACCTTCTCCGTGGGTTGGGGGAGGAAGATTGTCGGATTCGACTACAGGGGCACCAATTACCGGATTTCCATGCTGCCCTTCGGCGGATACTGCAAGCTCAGAGGAGAGGATCCCTACAGCCTCCAGGAACAGCGGCCCGACGGCACTTTCTTCGCCGCCGCCCCCTGGAAGCGGATCGTCACCTCAGCGGCGGGCCCGCTGGCGAACGTGCTTTTCGCGATCCTGATCCTCACCCTGATCTGGTGGATCGGCTTCGACGTGCACACCGACGGCAATCGGATCATCCTGGCCTCCGACTACACCATGGATAGTTTTGCCGGCCCGCCTCCGGCTACCAAGGCCGGTTTGAAGACGGGCGATCGGATTTTGGCGGTGGATGACCGACAGGTGAATCATTTTCAGGACTTGCTTGAATCCGTGGCCACCGCTGCGAACCAGGAGATCCTGCTGACAATCGAGCGAGAGGGAAGGCAGCTGCAAACCTCCCTGGTCCCCGAGTTGGATCTGGACACCGGCGCCGGCAGGATCGGGGTATATGCCTGGAGGGAGCCGATCGTGGATGGTGTAGAGGTGGGAACAGCGGCCTCCCTGGCCGGAGTCCAGAAGGGAGACCGGATTGTAGCGGCAGGCGGCCAGGCCGTTCACAACAGCATGGATCTGTACCAGCAGCTTCAGGATCGACCGGAAACACTGCCGATACGTTATCAACGTGACCGAACGGAAGTACAGACGACTCTGGTTCTGGACTACGGCGAGGAGGGATTCCCCAATCTGGGGATGAGCTTCGCCGTGGGCGTGTACCCCTCCCAGCGTGTTGGCCCGGTCGGAGCTCTGGTTGAGGGGGTCGAGGAGAGCTGGGAAATCCTAACCGTTACGCTCAAAGGTTTCGGCCTCCTGTTTCAAGGGATCAATCTAAGAAAGGCCGTCGCCGGTCCGCTGCGCATCATCTACACGGTGGGCTCGGCGGCCACCAGCGGTTTCAGCTTCGGTTTTGCCCAAGGCCTGGCCTACTACTTCCGCCTGCTCTGCTGGTTGAGCATAGTGTTGTTCATCATCAACCTTCTGCCCATCCCGGGATTGGACGGCGGTCAGATCCTGGTGTTTACTCTGGAGGTGCTTCGGAGAAAGCCGCTGGACCCCAAGGTGATCTCACGAATCCAGATGATCGGCTTCTCCTTTATCGTGCTGCTGGCGGTTGTGGTGACCTTCAACGATATATTTCTTTTCATGGGGAGGTGAGCCGATGAAACGCCGCATTGTCTGTTTCTGCGAGCATGGCTTCGACGCCGAGGTGCCGGATTTTGTCGATCTGGGCATGCAGCCGGAGGTGGAGCAGGCCATCATAGACGGGGAGTTCTTGAGTATCCGCTGTCCGAACTGCGGGAAGGTGTTGAAACCGGAGTTTCCGGTGATGATCGAGGATCCTCAGGCGGAGAACACTATCTTTTTCATTCCCGAGTTGGACCGCAGCGCCTACTTCCGGGGCTCTCTGGCCTACTCCCTGCGGGAAGCGAACAGGGTGGCGATCGGCTACGAGGAGCTGGTGGAGAAGTTCCTGCTCAAACGGTACAATCTGGACGACAGGGTCGTGGAGATCGTGAAGTACTACCTGTTGAGCAAGATCATGGAGGATGAAGGCGAGGACAAGGAGCTGCGCATTCTCTTCTCCAAGCAGGAGGGGGATACGGTTTTGTTCAATGTTCTGGGTCTTAAAAAGGATGAGGTGGGCATCTTGAAAGTGCCGGCGGCTACCCTGGCGAAAATAGCCTCTCAGCTCGAAGAAAAAAAACACCAGGAACCGTTTTCCGAAGTCCTGAAAGCGCCTTACATCTCTATCAACAATCTGTTTGTGGAAGGTCCGGATTGAAACACAAAGTAATCGTTTTTCTTCTACTGCTTCTTGCACCCGGCTTGCTGTTCTCCGCTGGACCCCTGTCTTTGAGTCATTTCGGTAGGGTCAACGATGTGGAATTCGACCCCGAACGGGGACTGTTGTTCAGTGCCGGAGAGGACGGAACGGTACGTATCTGGAATGCCGAGAAAAAACAACTCACCCGGGTTGTTCGTATATCCCATAAGCCGGTCAGACAGATCGCGGTGCATCCCAGTGAACCCCATGTGGCGGTCTTGGTAGGGGATGCCCTGCAGGCAGACAACCTGGAGGTTTGGAACTGGCAACGGCAGCAGCGACTGTTCTCGGTGGAAGCGGACAAACAGCTGATGTACTTCGCCTACTCTCCCAAAGGCTCCTACCTGTTCTACAGCCAGGCGGACTACAAGAGCCTTACCGCGCTGAATCCCAGAACCGGAAGGGTTTTGCCTTACATGGGAAGAGGGTTTGGAATCGTCTCCTATTTCACGGTGGCCCGCAACGAGGGCAATATCATGACCTACCAGCCCTCAGGATCCATTACCTACTGGGATATCCGTACCGCTCGCATGGTCAAGCAGCTCCGTGCTCCCGCGGATCTCGAGGTGATCCGCATCTCTCCGAACAATCGATATATTGCCGCTTCCACGGGTCAGGATCTGCTGATTGTGGATATCCTGAGCGGAGAGGTCATCGACAGCTCCCGGATTTCGGGAATCGTGGATCTGAGTTTTTCTCCGGCCGGTAATGAAATCGCCGGTGTGGTGGAAGAGGAGAACACCAGGGAACTGAAAAAGTGGTACTTCGGTGGCAAGTATCTGATCGAGTTGAGAATAGCGTATTCAAGCCGCTACCCGAAGCTGAACAGTGTGGTGCACAGTGAACGGGATCTATACCTGGCCACCTTGGACGGCGATATCGCCATGGTTGCAGCTGGGGGACAGGAGTACCTGCTGGCCAGAGACGAACGCACTACGATTCCAGATCTCGCGTTCAACGGCAGTGCCATGGCGATTGCCACGAGCTCTGAAATCAGGATTGTGGACTCCGAGTTCTTCCTCGGCAGCTACAAGCGGGGCACGGATGTCGAGGTCAGGGAGCAACGGTATCCCAATCCCTATTCCTGTGACGTGGGTATCACCTATTTGGATGCCCAGCGCCTGCTTCTCTGGTGCAGGGATGAGGAGGAGGGGCGGCTGGCGGTACTCAATACCTGGTACGGCGGAATCCGGGAACTGCCGGTGGAGTTCGATTCGTCGATTCGGCAGGTATCGGTCTTTCCGGGGGAAATCGTGGTGGTTGAGGACAGCGGCCTCTGTCGCATCCTGGATCCGGACACCTTCGCTCCCACCTTCCGCTACAATGCACCCGGAATGAACAAGTTGATACTCGCCTTTGGTGAGATTCTTATCGGTGCAAAAACAAACCTTTCTGCTTTCAGCGGTCCCCTGTTGCAGATCAATCGACGTACGGGAGAGACCGTTCCCATTCAGGAACCAAGCCTCTTTGTCTACGATCTTTTTTACGCGGGTAACCGAAGCGGAGGGGAATTATATACCCTGGCCGTACAGCAGGAGGCAAACCAGGTTCGTACGGCTGTGAAGATGCATTCGGGTTTCGCCTTCGAGCGCAGCAGGGTTCTGGAGGTATTCGAGAGCGAGGATCTGGGAGCAACCCTTACCGGAGATGACGCGGGCAACGTGTTTACGACTCTGGGCTACGAATCGGTAACGGAGTTCCGAGGCTCCCGCGCGCGGTCGCTTCAGAGTTCCGGGCAGATACCCCGGAAACTATTTGTCCACAACGAAAAACTCTTCTCGCTGAACCGGGACTCATCGATATCGGCTTGGGATATCCCCTCCCGAGATTTGCTGCTCAATATCCATCTGTTTCGAAACGGAACGTGGATCGCACAGCTGCCGGACGGAGGGCTGCGGTTCAGTCGTGAGGAGGATTTGTACTGACCTTACGAATGCCTTCACGCACGGCTCGTCGGATTTCTTTCAGGTAGTCGCTTCGTTCCCCCGGCTCGATATACACCGAGTCGAGCAGGGAGACCCGATACCGAGGCCGCACGCTGTTCAGGGCGTAGGCGGCGACATCCAGGATACACTCGCTGCAGGTACACAATTCCGGATGAGCCGGTATCTGCCTCTCTATCTCCGAAACGACCAGTTCCTCGGCTTCATTACTCAGGCTGTGGAAATCGTACCTCTCTTCAATGGCCATAATCTAAATATCCGAACCTTTGACCATGTTTTCAAATTTCGTGTATTCGGGGATGAAGGCGATTTTTAAACTGCCCACCGGACCGTTTCTCTGTTTGGCAACGATCAGATCCGTTTCGATGTTCCTTGGCAACTCTTCCTGACTGTCGGCGGAAAGCCGTTCCCTATGAAGGAAGATCACCACATCGGCGTCCTGCTCGATGGACCCCGACTCTCGCAGATCCGCCAAATTGGGCTGCTTGCCCTCACTTTCCCGGCGTACCTGAGAGAGCGCAACAACCGGTATATCCAGCTCCCGGGCCAGTGCTTTGAGGGAACGGCTGATCTCTGCGATCTGTTCGTGCCTCGCGAGTTCCCTGTTTTCCGAAGTGATCAGGGTAAGGTAGTCGATGAAGATAATGGATACGTTGAACTGATGGCGCATACGCCGAGCCAGGGCGCGCAGATCCAGAAGCCGCAGCGACGGGGTGTCCTCTATATACAGCGGCGCCTCGTAGATCTTGCTGGCAGCCTCGGTCAGCTTGTGGAAATCAGAGGGTTTCAAGAATCCTGAACGCAGGCTGTTGGAGCGAATCCTGGCTTCACTGGCAAGCATCCGCTGCATCAGGGCCATGCTGGACATCTCCAGAGTGAAGAAGCCGACGGGGAACTTATTGTGTATGGCCATGTTTGCCGCCATGGTCAGGGCCAGGGCGGTTTTACCCACCGAGGGACGAGCCCCGATCACGATGAACTCGGAGTTCTGGAATCCGCTGGTCAACGTATCCAGATCTGAGAATCCCGAGGGGATCCCGATGTAGGCATCCTTGGTATGGTAGAGCTTCTCTATCGC
>CAZFMD010000071.1:4929-14079 GCA_964520025.1 uncultured Spirochaetaceae bacterium | reverse complement strand
AAGACCGCTACTACTCTCATGTTGTCGGTATTGCTCATTCCTCTACCTTTGACTTTTCGGCATTTTGCCATCAGTGCTGAGACTGCAGCCGGCATAAACAGTTTTGCACTTTGCAGGTAGGATTCGCTCGTCAGTTCTTCAAGCCATTCAGGCGTTTTCTCAGTGAAGAAACTGGCCGCGTCAGGCGCCCGGTATGGTTGTTTCGGTCTTTTCAGGATGGACTGAGGAACAAGATCTTTGCAGGTCATCTTTAAAAGGTGTTTTTCCTCTAAACCCAGTAGCTTGTGTCGAGCCGGCAAAGCGTTGGCAGAATCGACCAGTTGGCAATCAAGAAAAGGAAATCGCCCTTCCACCGAATGTGCCATAAGCATCCGATCTCCTTGGGCCGAAAGAATATAGCCAGAAAGTAATGTGATCATTTCCAGCCACTGAGCTCTGCCAAGTGGGTCCCAATCGAGAAAACCGTGCGGGGTTGTCGACAGGAGTTCTCCGGGAATGTCCGTTCGTTTGCTTTCGTTTTGTAATTCGGGAGTGAGCATGCTTTTTATCGAAGAGGTTGTGTTCCAGCGCGGTCGATGGGAGAAACCAGGATCGGAGGGATCTAACGACTTGCTGAAAAATGCACGGGCAAAGGCCGGAGTTCGCGATGGAGAGCGGGCCATCCACGGATATAGACGCAGGAGAACCTGGGCTCGTTTTTCCGAGGATGGGTCGCGGGAAAGAAACAACCTGGCTTTGGCTTCCCGGAAGATATCGTAGCCTCCCAACACCTCGTCCGCACCCTCTCCGGTTACAACAACCTTGTAGCCGGATTCCCGGACCAGCTTAGACAGCAAGAACAGCGGTGCCGGAGCCGTCCGCAGGATCGGGCGTTCGGCGTGCCAAATAACATCGGGGAAGACCCGCCCGATGTCCGCGTGGGTTACCAGCACATCCTGGTGCAGGGTTCCGAGCCTGTCGACCATCTGCCGCTGATATTCTCCTTCGTCGAACTCGCTGTCCTCGAAGCGGATGGAAAAGGTGTGCAGAGGCGCTTCGGTGTAGCGGGTCACCATGGCC
Organism: uncultured Spirochaetaceae bacterium; assembly: GCA_964520025.1. Classification (GTDB taxonomy): domain Bacteria; phylum Spirochaetota; class Spirochaetia; order SZUA-6; family DRHE01; genus JAFGQJ01. Next base: position 13,020 of record CAZFMD010000071.1, on the reverse strand, counting down.
GAGGTAACGGAGGAATCGATACCCCCGGAAATGTAGGCGCCTACTGGTACGTCGCTTCTAAGGAAGCGCAGGCGAGCGGCTTCGATCAGCTCCTGGCGTAGACGTTCTGCGTTTTCCGCTTCATGCTGCGAAGGTTCGCTGCCGGCTTCAGGGAAGGAGATCGACCAGAAAGGACGGCTTGTAATATTGCCGTTGGCCAGGGTGGCGTAGTGTCCCGGTTTCAGCTCCCGGATTTTCCGAAATGCCGTGCGGGGAGCTACGGGCCCCCAGAACGTATAGATTTCCGCTAGCCCGGCAGGATCCAGTTCCCTCGGTACGGCAGGATCGGCAAAGATCGCTTTGATTTCTGAGGCGAACATCAGTCTGCCGTTTGAGATCGTGTAGTACAGGGGGCGGATGCCCAGGCGGTCCCGGGAGAGAAGAAGCGTATTCCGACGTCGATCCCAGATTGCCAACGCCCACTGCCCGTTGAGCCGCTGGAAACAATCGGTATGCCACTGCTCGTAGGCGTGGATGACTACCTCCGTGTCGCTTTTTGTCCGGAACACATGTCCCAGGGCCTTGAGCTCTTCGGCCAGTTCCAGGTAGTTGAAGATCTCACCGTTGAGGGTGATCCACAGTGAGCCGTCTTCATTCGACAGGGGCTGAGATCCGCTTTCCAGGTCGATGATCGCCAGGCGGGTGTGGCCAAGGGCGACCCGTTTGTCCCGGTAGTAGCCGCTGGAGTCGGGACCCCTGTGGTACAGTAGGCCCATCATGCGGGTGCAGAGCTCCGCTGGGGGAGGCGGAGCATCCTTCAGGTTCACGATTCCGCAGATTCCGCACATCAGCGGGTCGTCCCCAGTTTCCCGAGCACGAATTGCTCCAGGGCGTCGATGCTTCCCAGGTTGTCCGGAATGATCTCGTCGTCCGTAAGGGTAAGGCCGAAAACCTCTTCCACGAACAGGGCCGCCTCCGCCAGGGAGGGGCCGTCGGAACCGGCATCCGGGCGGATGCGGCGATATTCTTCGATTCTCGCGTTGACGTCCTGTCGGTTCATCATCTGTTCAGGTAATTTCTTTGAATCCAGGTTTTGTACTCCCCGCTTCGGATCTTATCCACCCAGCTGAGGTTGTTCCGATACCAACGGATCGTGGTATCCAGATTTTCTGAAAAACCGAGGCTTTGCTTCCAACCAAGCTCCTTCTTGATCTTGGTGCAATCGATGGCGTAGCGGCGATCGTGTCCCGGCCGGTCCTTGACGAAGGTAATGAGCTTCCGGTAGAAATCCTTTTCCCTGCCGGTTGCTTCGGCCATCTTGTCGCAGAGCAGGTGGACCAGGTCGATGTTGCGCCACTCGTTCTCCCCGCCGATGTTGTAGGTCTCCCCCTCCCGGCCTTTTCTAATGATTAGCCAGAGGGCGGCGCTGTGATCATCCACGTACAGCCAATCCCGCACGTTTTTGCCGTCCCCGTAGACGGGCAGAGGTTCTTCCTCCAGCAGGTTCAGGATCATCAGAGGGATCATCTTCTCGGGAAACTGGCGGGGACCGAAGTTGTTCGAGCAGTTGGAGATGGTCACCGGGACGCCGTAGGTGTGATGGTACGCCCGTACCAGGTGGTCCGAAGCAGCCTTGGAGGCGGAGTAGGGACTGGTTGGTTGGTAGGGGGTGGCCTCCGAAAAAGAGCCGGTATCCCCTAAAGAACCAAATACCTCGTCGGTACTGACGTGGTGAAACAGCCCGTCCTTCCGGTCGTTCCACAAGTTCCGGGCGCATTCCAAGAGATTGAAGGTGCCGACGATGTTGGTCTCTATGAAGTCTTTGGGGCCGAAGATGGAACGGTCCACGTGAGACTCTGCGGCGAAGTGGACCACCGTGTCGATCGAGTATTTCCGGAAAAGGCTCTTGATTGTGTCGAACTCGCAGATATCCGCTTGCTCGAAGAAGTAGCGCGTTCCTCCGAAACGCTCTTCGATATCAGTGAGGTTTTCCGGGTTGCCTGCGTAGGTGAGCTTGTCGGCGTTGATTACCCGGCCCTTGAAATCCGGCTGGGACAGCAGGTAGTGGATGAAGTTGGAGCCGATGAACCCGGCTCCGCCTGTAACCAGGATATTGGACAGCGTTCTCATGATGGATTCTTGAGTTCCTCCATGCAATCCTCCAGGGCTTCCTGCCAGCTGCGGATCGTCACTCCCAATGTCGATTTGATCTTCTCTTTCGAGAGATACGAATACTGGGGGCGCCGGGCCGGGGTGGGGTACTCTGCCGTGGAAATGGGGACGATTTCGACATCCCGCTGTACGATGCCGATCCGCCTGGCTTGGCGGTAGATCTCCCGGGCGAACTCGTACCAGCTGGTTCTGCCTGTGTTGGTATAATTGTAGACATCGTACCGGTTGTTGTTCGACCGAATGACCTGGAGGATGGCACCCGCCAGGTCCTTTGCGTAGGTAGGGCTTCCCCATTGGTCCGAAACGACCCGTACCGTATCTTGCTCCCGGAACAGACGGAGCATGGTTTGCACGAAGTTTGTGCCGGATGTCCCGTATAGCCAGGCGGTGCGCAGGATGTAGAACCTGGACAGTGTCTCCTGAACGCGCTGTTCCCCCTGGAGTTTGCTGCGGGCGTACACGCCGGCCGGATCAGTTGGATCGTCTTCCAGGTATTCGTTCTCTTTGTCCCCGGCGAACACGTAGTCGGTGGAGATGTGGATCAGGATTGCATTCAGGGATTCGGCCGTTTCGGCGATGTTATGCACTCCTTCGGCGTTGATGCGGAAGGCCTTCTCCGGTTCTGCCTCCGCCTTGTCCACGGCGGTGTAGCCGGAGCAGTTGACGATCCAATCGATGTTGTGACCGCGATTCTCTGCAACGAAGTACCGCAGGGCGGAGGGATCGCAGATATCGACCTCGAGGTCGCTGGAGAGATGTTTAATTCTGTTACGGACAAGCAGGGCCTCCACTTCCCGGCCGAGCATGCCCCGGTTTCCTATTAACCAGACGCTCAACGCACAAAATCCTGGAAGAATTCGTCTTGTTCGTCCTCGTGGCGTATCTCGTCCACGGGATCTTTCTTGTCCTTCCCCGCGTACAGCCGGTCCGGGTAGTTAAGAACCATACCCCGTTCGGTTTTTGAGATGTTCCGGTAGGCGTGTACAACCCCCGGTGGAACCACAACCGACAACGGGTTGTCGGCGCCGGCGAACAGGATCATCTTCTTTCCGAAGCTGCGAGAACCATTACGATTGTCCCAGAGACAGACCTTGAAATTGCCTGGGCCCAGGAAGGCGAATATGTCGGTCTGTGCTTCATGCTCGTGAGGCCCCCGGGCTGTCTCCGGCTCCGTGTAGGAGACGTAGGACATGGCCGGTGTCAGTCCTTCCGGAAGGGTGTCGATGCGGAACGTTTCCATCAGAAATCCCCGCTCATCCACGTGTTTGGTAAGGGTGTGCATCTCAACCCCTTGGATGGTTCCTTTTGCAAATTTCATTGAGCTGTCCGTCATCCCTCAATCAGCCGGCGCAGGTACCGGCCGTATCCCGATTTTTCCAGAGGCCCGGCCAGTGCCTGAAGGCCCGCTTTGTCAATGTAGCCCATAGTATAGGCGATCTCCTCGATGCATGCTATGCTCTGCCCCTGTCGGTCTTCGATCGTTTTCACGTAGAGGGTGGCATCCACCAGGGATTCGTGGGTGCCGGTGTCCAGCCAGGCGTAGCCGCGGCCCATCAGCTTCACCGAAAGCTGTCCCTGCTGTAGATAGAGGTTATTCAGGTCTGTGATCTCCAGCTCCCCCCGCCCGGAGGGTTTCAGGGATTTGGCCAGCTCCACCACGCGGTCGTCGTAGAAGTACAGGCCCACAACGGCGTAGTTGGATTTCGGGTTTTTCGGTTTTTCCTGGATCGACAGAACCTTTTGCTGTTGGTCGAACTCGATAACCCCGTAGCGTTGGGGGTCGCGCACGTAGTAGCCGAATACCACTGCTCCTTTCTGGATACCCGCCGCCTCATTGAGCATCTCCGGAAGGCTGTGGCCGTAGAAAATGTTGTCTCCCAGGATCAGGCACACCGGATCTCCGGCAATAAACTCCTCCCCGATGATAAACGCTTCGGCGATCCCCTTCGGTTCCGGTTGCTCTTTGTAGGTGAAGGACAAGCCTAGATGACGGCCGTCGCCGAAAAGCGACTGGAAGCGGGGAAGATCCTGGGGCGTGGAGATGATGAGGATCTCCCGGATGCCCGCCAGCATCAGCGCGGAAAGGGGATAGTAGATCATGGGCTTGTCGTAGATCGGAAGCAGCTGCTTGCAAACGACCTGTGTGGCCGGAAACAGACGGGTTCCCTGTCCCCCAGCCAGAATGATGCCTTTCATGCGTTTATGTCCTTCTGTATTGTTCTCTCTGTGTACTATAGCACACAGAGATTGTTTTTTTTGCCGTTTTGGGAGGAATATAGGAGTTCTTGAGAGTTTTTTCACGAGGGGGTATGTTTAGATCATGAAGTTTCTCTGTCTGGTCTGTATCGTCGTATTTCTCTTCGCTTCTTTCGGTGTCTTTGGCCAGGGAACCTACCTCGAAAAGGGCGTCAACGGCTTCGGTGTGGAGCTGTGGACCATGGTATCTCCCCAGGCATTCAACGGCGCCGGTTTCTCCACCGGCTACTCGATAGCGGGAATCCTGGATGTCGGCTTCCTCCTGGACTACACCCTGGGGGAGATATCGGGAAGCGATTCCTCGGAATTGGCCTTCGGTTTCGATTATAATGTCAATGTCCTCAAGCAGTCGGAGACTGTCCCACTTTCCGTCCAGATCACCGGCTCCTACGGACTGGCCAGAGTCGAGAGCGATTTCCTGGAATCCAACGATCTGGAACGTACTGCGACCGGCTACACCATCGGTCTGGATCTGGCGCGGAACTTCCGCCTGACATCGTACTGGTTGCTGCGGATCAATGCGCTCATCGACTACAAGTCTTTCTCGTACCTGACAACTGACAGATCTGCCGTGCCCCCGACTCCGTCCACGACTCAGGAATACGTCCGGGATCTCTACTGGGGCGGTGGTTTAGGATTCCTATTCGTGTTTCCGAAAGGGCAGATCCTTGCGATCCAGGCGGAGCTGCGGGCTGATCAGGATCAAAAACTGGAGATACGGCCGATCCTGGCCGCAGCGTTTCCTCAGAACTGAAGACTCTTGGTACAACGGACATGCCCCATCGGCTCTTCAATACGTCCGGGCAAGCTTTAATTGCCTCACCATCACGAAAGCAAACCCGTGCGAAGACGTAAAATGACCTTGTCGGACGTTGTGCGTTGGCGGATGTGCACGGGCTGTGGGGCCTGTGTGTTCGCCTGTCCGAGCGGCATGGTGTCAATGGTGGATGTGCCAGGCGTGGGCTTGCGGCCCGTTTTCCGAGACGCGTTTCGTGACTCCCGGCGATATTCGGAGATCTGTCCCGGTTTTCAAACGATCGCCGATTTGGCAGACCAGAGAACCGACGATTCGTGGCCTTGCGATCCGTATCTTGGACGCCTGGTGGAGCAGTGGGAGGGGTGGGCCGCGGACCCTTTCGTGCGAATGCGGGGAAGTTCTGGAGGGCTCCTGACAGCGCTTTCTCTATACTGCATAGAAGCCGGCGGAATGACCGGGGTGTTGCATTCCGGGATGGATCCGGAAAAACCGTGGCGAAATCGAACCATGCTGAGCCGTCATCGCGCGGAAATCGTGGACAATTCCGGTTCCCGCTACTCTCCGGCTTCCCCGTGTAACGGTCTGGACATGGTGCTCAGCGCCGATGGAAGCTGTGCGTTCATCGGAAAACCCACGGATGTTACGGCGGTCCAACTGTTGCGCCGATCCGACCGGGCATTGAACCGGAAACTGGGCCTGGTTATGAGTTTTTTCTGCGCCGGGACCCCGGCGACCCAGGGAACCGTGGATCTCCTTGCCGATCTCGGTATCGACCCTGCTGAGGTTGTGCATGTTCGGTATCGCGGCAACGGCTGGCCGGGCGGTTTCGAGGTGATCACCAAAGCGAAACGGCGTGTCTTCATACCCTACGAAGACGCCTGGCCCAGACTCACCCACTACAAACCACTTAGGGAGAATCTGGATCCCGATGGTTTTGGTCGGAATGCGGATATTTCCTGCGGCGACGCCTGGCACATCCAAGAGCGAGAGGGGAACCCCGGTGTCTCGGTCGCCCTGGTACGAACAGAACGGGGCCGTTCCATCCTGCATGCCGCGGAGCAGGCGGGTTACGTGGTATTGCGCCCAACCACGCCCGAACGAATACTCGCCGGTCAGATCTATTTGGCCAACAAGCAACGTGAGCTCTACGGTCGATTGCTCGCATTGCGGATGTTTCGAATTCCGTATACGAACTTTACCGGCTTTGCCCTGAAATCATCGTGGCGTGAGCTCAAGTTTTCCAGACGTATCCGAGTTGTCCTGGGAACCGTGCGTCGAATTATCACCAGAAAGCTTTGGAAAACCGCTGATTTCGGGTAATGAAATTCGGACGGTCCTATAGGAAGTGGCGCCGTCTGTTATTCAGAATCTGTTGATACAGATTGTTTGGGTCTGTGGAACGCCTTCCCACAAGACATAACTTTTCGGCGTTTTTGTGAAGTAAAATTTTACAACTGTTCCTATCATCTGTTATAATTCTTTCCAGTTCTCCTGGTGTGAAAAGAAAGGAGAAGGCCATGAATAAAAAAAAGTTTTTTTGGCTCCTCGTCGGTTTTCTGTTGCTCCTACCTCTGATCGGATGCCCCATGTACACCGCAGTGGGCTTCAAGTACGCGGAGGCGAGTGAGGAGGGCGGCGGTCAAACCGAAGGATCAGATCCGCAGGGAATAGAAGTCAGCGGACCGACAGCCACGATAGCCTGGGACGAACCCTCCGGCGAAATCGATTCCTATCGGGTGATATTCCGAATCCACGGAGGAGAAGATTCGTGGTTCCTGCTCCAAGATGATTACCCGCTTACGGAGTATACGCTGGACAGCACAAAAGATGATCATGGAATCTACGATATCGGTGTGGTAGCCAAGGATTATGAAAGTGAGACCGAAGAATCGGCGCTGCATACATCCTTGGATATCACAGCCCAGCCGGATACCGGCTGGTATCTGATCTGGATGCCATGAGTCACGGGCAGGAGTATTTAAAATGACTCAGAGCCGAGTTGTCATCAAGCGTCCCCTGCTCCACTATTTCATCAGTCTGGGCTACATCCTAGCTCCGATCATCAACATCCTGCTTCTGGTCTTTGTGGCCAGGATTGGGCTAGGGGATATCCTGGACAGGTTGTTCAAGGGCTACGGAACCCTGGCCGGCATCTGGCTGCTCACAGCTCCGGTTGTCGGGATCGGCCTGTACTTCGTTCACAAGATCAGCTGGTACATCTTCCTGGGGCACAGCAGCCTGATCCTGATCGACTACATCCTCAAGTGGATCCGGATCCCGGGCTACTACTGGCTGTCCGTCAGCGGAATCCATCAGATCCTGCTGCTCACCGGGAATCTGGCCCTAGTAATCGTGATCGGCTTTATCATTCAAAAGGACTTCCGGGCGCCCTATTTCCAAGTACTGCCCCGGGGATGGCGCACCTCCAGAAGGGTGCCGATCCGCCATTTTATCCAATTGAACAGTCAGCGCGCCGGCATCACCGATCTTTCGATCAGCGGTTGTTTCGTGGCCGAACCGGAGAGAGCCCTCGCCCTAGGGGAGAAGGTCTTGATTGATTTCGAGGCGGACACCCTGCGGGTGGAATGTAGGGGAGACGTGATGCGCAAGATCCCCGGCGGATACGGGATCCGCTTTCTGTCCCTGGACGCCCGGGGCAAGCGGGATATCCGGCGTATGATCAAGAAGCGTTTTCCCTTCCGCTATCAAGTGCATATCTCGGGGATGTGGAAGATTGACGGTCGGGAGATCGAGGTGACCATCGTGGATATCTCAAATACCGGCAGCTACCTGCAGGCCGACCTGGAAGGTATCGAAGAAGGGCAGGAGGGAGTGCTCGTTTTTTCCTTTCACCACCGGGAACGCCACCTGCCCGCATCGGTGATCTGGCTGAACCAGAGGGAGTTGCACGAGAAACCGGTTGGTTT
>CAZFMD010000071.1:2677-4829 GCA_964520025.1 uncultured Spirochaetaceae bacterium | reverse complement strand
GGAAGAGGGGAAACGCCTTCAGACCCTGGTGAAGGAGCAGCGCAGGCAAGGGCGGGAGATCGTCGTGGTGCTGGGGGTCGGGTTCGTCGGTGCGGTCATGGCCGCGGTCATTGCCGATTCCCGCGATTCTGACGGAAAACCCGGCAAGTTCGTCATCGCCCTCCAGCGTCCCAGCATCCGGGGCTACTGGAAGATCCCGCTGCTCAACAGGGGGATCTCCCCGGTCAAGGCCGAGGATCCGGAGGTGGAGGAGCTGATCCATCGCTGCGTTCTGGAATCCAAGACCCTGACCGCCACCTTCACCGAAGAGGCGCTCAAGCATGCCGACGTGGTGGTGGTGGACGTGCAGTGCAACTACAGCAAGGACGGTCTGGGGGACGTGCGCAACGGCACCACCGACATGGAGGCCCTGGAGGAGGCCTTCAAGACGATTGCCGAGAAGATCGAACCGGAGACCCTGGTGATGATCGAGACCACGGTGCCCCCGGGCACCACCGAGCAGATCGCCTATCCGATCATGAAGAAGATCTTCGAGGGCAGGGGGTTCAACGAAGCTCCCCTGCTGGCTCACAGCTACGAACGGGTCATGCCCGGGAAGCACTACGTGGCTTCGGTGCGGGACTACTGGCGGGTGTGCAGCGGCGTCGACGAACCCTCCCGCCAGCGGGTGGTCCGCTTCCTGGAGGAGGTCCTGAATACGAAGGAGTACCCCCTGACCGTACTGGACCGCCCGATCGAGTCGGAGGCGGCCAAGATCATCGAAAACAGCTACCGTTCGGCGATCCTGGCGTTCATGGACGAGTGGTCCCTGTTCGCCGAGCGCAACGGGATCGATCTGAAGAAGGTGGTGGAGGCGATCAAAGTGCGGCCCACTCACTCGAACATGATCTTCCCGGGTCCGGGGATCGGCGGCTACTGTCTGCCTAAGGATGGGGCTCTGGGCGTCTGGGCCTACCGCCACATCCTGGGCTGGGAGGATGATATCTTCAAGTTCACCCCCCAGTCCATCGACGTCAACGACATGCGCTCCCTCCACGTACCCCAGATGGTGCGGGACGCCCTGCGCAACATGGGAGAGCCGATCGCCGCGGCGGACATCCTGCTGCTGGGCGTGTCCTACCGCCGGGACGTGGGAGATACCCGCTACTCAGGATCGGAGCTGATCCTGCGCCGGCTCACCGAGATGGGGGCGGACGTACGAATCCACGACCCGTATGTGGAAACCTGGGCGGAGATCGAAGGGGTGGAGGACGATCCGGAGTCCAGCAAGGGCTACGCCCGCTTCTTCGGCCGCCAGAAGAACCTGGAGGATCGGCGGATCCAGCAGGACATGTGGAAGGCCATGCAGGGGGTCAAGTGCATCATCTTCGCCGTTCCTCACAAACAGTATCTGGAGCTGGATCCGGACCGGGTCGCCAAGGCGGTGGGACGGCCCTTCGCAGTGGTAGACTGCTTCTGCATGTTCGACGACGCCACGATCTTGCGCTACCTCGAGCTGGGCTGCGAGGTCAAGGGTCTGGGACGCGGGCATATCCGCCGTCTGAAAGACAGCATTCGCTGAATCGCGAGGATACACCCACATGTACGTACTGAGCGTAGTAGGCGCCCGGCCGAATTTCATGAAGGTTGCACCCATCCATCGGGAAATCGAGCGCCGCGGGCGGGACGTGACCCGCATCGTTCATACCGGACAGCACTACGATGAGCGGATGAGCGACATCTTTTTCCATCAGCTGGGGCTGCCGGAGCCCCACATCTACCTGGGTGTGGGCAGCGGCTCTCACGCCCAGCAAACGGCCCGCGTCATGTCCTCACTGGAGCCGGTGCTCGAGAAGGAACGCCCGGATGTGCTCGTCGTGGTCGGGGACGTGAACTCGACGCTGGCGGCCGCTTTAGTCGCGGTCAAGCTCGGTATCCCCATCGCCCATGTAGAGGCGGGTCTGCGCAGCTTCGATCGCACCATGCCGGAAGAAATCAACCGTGTGGTCACGGACAGCATCTCCGAGTTGCTCCTGGTGAGCGAGCAGAGCGGTATAGACAATCTTCGCCGTGAGGGCTGCAAGGAAGAGAAGATTGTTTTCACGGGCAATGTGATGATCGATTCCCTGGTCTGGTTTCTGGACTCCGCCCGGAAGCTTTCCACCCTGGAAGA
>CAZFMD010000071.1:0-2577 GCA_964520025.1 uncultured Spirochaetaceae bacterium | reverse complement strand
CCGCCGCTCTGGGACGGACACGCTGCATCCCGGATCGTGGACGCGCTACAAAACCACCTGCACGTATAGTATACACGAATCTTTTTCATAGACGCATTCGATGTAATAGGAGGGCTGGAACCGAACCTCTCGGACCAGCCCTTTTTTTTATCCTGCGGCTCCGTGTTGCAAGAGCTTTGGCCGTGGTGGAGCGGGGCCACGATGAGGTGTGATCACGAGGATGTATTCAATATCACCTCGTTGGAGTAGCCGCTCTCCAGGCCGGATGTGTTGTAAGCGGTAGCCGCGATGTAGTAGGTTGCTCCCACTTCCAGGTTGGCGATCGTGTAGGTGGTCTGGTCGCCCACGTCGACGGTCGTGTCGTAGCTTCCGCTGGCCAGGCCGTAGTGCAGCTTGTATCCGGCCAGATCCGGTTCGCTGTTGGGATCCCACTCCAGGGTTGCCTGGGTGACCGCACCGGGGATCACCTGGAAGCTGTGGCTGGCCGAGCCGGCCCGGTTTCCGTCGGTTGTCATGACCGTTACATCCAGCCGGTAGTTGCCTTCTGTGAGGTCGCCTCCCAGGGTATAGCTGGCCCCTGTGGCTTTCGAAAGACCGTTGATGTACCAGGTGTAGGCCACGGCGCCGGTATCCGCGGGGACAGAGGCGGTGACGGTCATGGTGCTTCCAGCCTCCAGGGTGTCCGTTTGGCCGCTCAGAGTCACTGTGATGGGATCGTAGATCTCAGGGGTGACCTGCACGGCGACTCCGCCGCCGGGCGTATTGATCTCGGTAAACTCGAAGGTCCCGCTGGTGGTCTGGTCCTTGACGATACGCACGATCTCGGCCACTCCGGCCACGGCCGTGCCGTTGTCCAGCAGCTGGAGCTCCAGGCTGTAGTATCCCTTGGGGATGTCCGCCTGGGTGCAGGTCGCATTTCCCGGAGTCGGTATGGTGAAGGACAGGGCGATCGTGGAACCTGCGACCGGTATCAAGCTGGCCTGCACTGACGGGTTCTGGGTATCTGCAGCCGGCCAGCTCAGGTTGAGCTCCAGGGTTCCGGAGCCGTCCAACTCGGCAACGATCACGTTGACCGCGCTGGTCTGTCCCGCGTTCACGTCTACCTGGCTCTGGCCCCTGCCGATGATCGTACCGATGTCGTTCAGGGCATCCACGGTGACGGTCCAGGTGCCGAAGGCCAGGTTCGGGATGGTCACCGAAGCAGCGGCTGTGTTCTCATTAAACGACCCTCCGTTTCCGTCGCTGCCGGACACGGTATAGCCGGCCGCCGTCATGGAGATCGGCGGGGTTAGGGTCTTTACACCGGCACTGTTGATCATGACCACCAGCTCTCCGCTTTCCCCGACTGTTCCCACCGGATCGGCCAGATTTTGGAGCATGTACAGGGAGCAGCCGCCGGAGCTGAACAGCAGAAATGCGGCAGCTGTGAACAGAAGAAACACATTTTTAATCGTTCGATTGCGTTGTTGCATCGAAGCACCTCCCAGGTTTTGATGTACTGCCCGGCTGTCCACAGCACATGCGGAAGGTGCTGGTCGCGCTCGGCAGCCTTGCAGCCATATCCCACTTCTCCCGGGATTTAGGCCAACGGCTTTGCGTCCTCTCCTTTCGAAGAGTTTGCCCTTGTCGGCGCAGGCTTGACTTTTAAACTTCTACTTTTTACCTACCTGTTTTTTAATTCCACTTTTTCTGTTTCAATTTTATTTCCCGTTAGCAACGAGCTCGTCTCACAGATTCCAGCTCAGGTACCAGCCGTTTTCCGGCTGGGCGGTATCGTCCAAAGAGGTGTGCATGGCCGATTCCTCGGTTTCCGCGTCCACGGCAACCACACCGAAATCGTAGTCTCCGTCGCCGAAGTCCCCGTGAAACAGGGTGTACTCCGGGTCGTCGTCGGCGGGGATCTCATCGAAAAGGATCCAGCCGCCGGATCCGTGGCTTCTGTAGAAGATCTTGTATGTCGCTATTTCCGACGGAGGGGCATCCCAGGCCAGCGTCACCTCTTCTGTGCTGCAGAGCACCTTTTCTGCTCCGCTGTCAGGATCCGGTGTGCTCCCGGTTGCCTCCAGGTTCTGCAGGAGGTACAGGGAACAGGCGCCTGTGGACAAGAACAGCGCCGTGATGAGGATGAGGATCGAGATTGTGCGGATGGATTTGGAACCAGCTGTCACCACAGCACCTCCTGAGTTCTATCTGCCGTGCGGCAGACAGCCTCATGAAGATGCTGTGCTCGCGCGGCAGCTCTGCAACCATGTCCCGTCCCCTACGGGATTTAGGCCAATAGCTTTGCGTCCTTCCCTTTCGGGAAGTTTGCCCTTGTCGACGTTTTTTTATTTATATCGAGAGCCTTATCGCACCCTCCTGGTTTTCAGGCCCCCTCCCAGCGCCAGTACGACTTTTTTATAATCCGATACGATATGCCAATAACTATATGCCCAATCTGGCCAGGGAGGTCTTGTACGTTCCTTCCAGCCTCTGTTTCAGAGACAGCGCCTCACCGTCCAGATAGTATTCGTTGTCGACCTTGCCCTGATAATCCAGGGCTTTGAAGCAGTTGACCACAAGCCGAAGATCGTTCAA
>CAZFMD010000070.1:12297-14297 GCA_964520025.1 uncultured Spirochaetaceae bacterium | reverse complement strand
ACAAGGTGCGGGTCAGCCGCATCATGATCCGCCAGCCCCAGTGTCTGGCCAACAGCGGCGCCTGGACCAACGGCATGCCCATGTCCATGACCCTGGGCTGCGGTCCCTGGGGGGGCAACACCACCAACGCCAACGTGACCTGGGAGCATCTGCTGAACTACACCTGGGTCTCCTATCCGATCCCCTCGACCCAACCCACCGACGAGGAGCTGTTCGGCACGGTCATGCAAGAAGAATAGTCGGCGGCGGTTCCCAAGGCGCTGGTCTAAAGGGGATGGTTAAATCCTCTACCGTAGGCCGGCGCACAACGGCAGCAGGTAGAACATAGAGCATCAAAGCGGCCCGAAAACGGGCCGCTTTTTTTAAGGCAGCTGCTACCAGCCCCAGCTTCCGGGCCCGCCCTTGAACGGGCCGACGATATCCCTGGTGATCCAGCCGCCGTAAAAGTTTCCCGCCTGGGAGCGGACCTCTTCTCCGTCAACCGTGCAGCGGTCCATCTTCTCAGCGTAAAAGGCGAGGTAGCCCTTAATCCCCGCATAGGCCGGGGTAGGACTGGGATAACCCCAGGCTGCTCGCTCCGCCTTCGTTTTTTCGACCACGACCGAGTAGTATCGGGCCTGTCCCTTCCATTCGCAGAAGGAATATCCCGCTTCCTCTCTCAGATAATCCATACGAATGTCTTCGCACGGAATATAGTAGACCGGCGGGTGACTGGTCTCCAGTACCCGCAGGGCTCGCCGTGTGTCTGCAATAGTCTTTCCACCCAGCTGCACACGAATCCGCTTGGCAGTGGCCTCCAACCTGGGCGGGCGGGGATAATCCCATACCGATTCCCGGTTTTCCTCCGGCTGCAGCCTGCCGGCGGCGGCTTTGCGGTCTCTGTCCTTCATACCTTGTTCTCCGATCGACAAAAGATACTCAAAAATCATGGAACCGTTCAAATTCCAGTTCAGGATGGGTACGCCCCAGCTCGCCTGTGAGTTCGCTGGTATGGCTTGAGAAAAATCGCCCGATGCAGAGGTGCGGATTCGACCAACCAACTTGTTTCTGTAACAAATGCACACCTTCATGCTACAATAACCAGCCATGCCGATTATCATGCACGAAAAGATACGCGTCGGGGTCAGTGCCTGCAATGCGGGCGCCCGCGTGCGCTGGAACCGGGCCGGCTGGGACCGCATCGCCCCTTTGAATCGGGAGATGACCAGCTTTGTCTGGACCCCGGTCTGTCCCGAGGTGATGGCCGGGCTCGGTGTTCCTCGAGAACCGGTGCGTCTATCCGGAGGAAACGGACAGGACCTCTGGAAGGGCGCCGCCCGCATGAAGAACCGTTCCGGACAGGATTTGACTGAAGAAATCCGTGCCGGCTGTCGGCACTGTCTGGAGGCGCTCAAGCGGGCCCAGGTGGAGGCCTTTGTCTTCATGGAAGGAAGTCCGAGCTGCGGAGTGTACCGCACCACCCTGAAGAACAAGCGCCTGGGCAATCCTCCGGGCGTGTTCGGGGCGCTGCTATTGGAGGAGGATCTGTTTCTGATTCCCGCTTTGGACCTGGAAAGCCCGATCAAGTGGTGGGATTGGCGCCGACGCCTGCACGCCTTCTGCTGGCTGAAACGCCTGACGATCGACGGCAAAGAGCAGCTGTACGCCGCCTGGCACCACCTGAAGTTTGTCTGCCAGGAGGTCGATCGCCGGGAATCCCAGCGCATCGGTGCCTGGCTGGCGGGCCTGCCCAAGCGCTTTTCGGCGCACAGCGCCGAAGAGTGGAAATCCGCAACCCTGCGTCTCCTGCGCAAACCCTCCACCTTCACCCGCATAACCTCGGTCATGCAGAAGCACTGGGCTCACTACCGCAAGCACTTCAATCCGGAAGCCGGGGAGATCACGGCCCCGGTAAAGGAGCTGTCCAAATACAAATTCGTCGAGGAGCTTCTGTCCATGGAGAAGAGAGCGGTCACCGAGGGCTACGATTTTGAGGGCGCCCCGGTTCTGTTCCGGGAGAA
>CAZFMD010000070.1:0-12197 GCA_964520025.1 uncultured Spirochaetaceae bacterium | reverse complement strand
CCGGCTGAACAGCACCTGAAACAGCGGTTCGGGAACGAGCTCAATTCCGGGAATCAATCGCCACGATGCCGAGATACCCATCCACTGTCAGCCGGTCCCCGCTTGCAATGCGTTCTGTGGCTTGGGGAATACCGGTGACGCAGGGAATGCCATACTCCCGGGCGATGATCGCTCCGTGGATCAGCATTCCCCCCCGCCTCTCCACGATTGCCGCCGCAAGCGGAGCCACGAAGGTCATGGCCGGATCAATGGCATCGCAAACCAGGATCTCTCCCTTCTGCAGGGCGAACAGCTCCTCCGGCTTCGTCACCACCCGGGCACGTCCGCTCGCCAGCCCGTGGCTGGCCGGCTGCCCCAGCAGTTGCCGGGCATCCACCTCCGATGGCGCGGCTTGCTCGACCTGCTCTACTACGGGTTGAGGCCGGTAGGCGGGATCCCGAAGCGCTTCGATCAGCTCCTCCCCGGGCAGCTGATCCACCCCCCGGGTTCCCCTTCCCCTCAACCGCTCCCGTGCGACCTCTTCGGCCTCGCGAACAAGACCCTTGAAACGGTCCAGGTAGATATTGTCATCATCCCGGATCCGGTAGCTGGCTCTCCCCAGTTCCAGCAGCTCCCTGGCATGCTCCCGATCCTCCTCCCGGAAACCCGCCAGATACTGTTTCTCCATTTCCTCCCGATCCTCGGGTTGTTGCTCCACATTGAGGGACCGCTCGGGATCGGACATCTCCAGAAGCAGGGCTCGCAGATACTCCTCCAACCTGTCACGGTCCGCCTGGAGGCCCAGCAGATTTCCATAACGGAGGCCGTAGATTTCAAGCAAGGAAAGCAGCTCGCCGTCATCGCAGTGTGAAAGCGGCCGATCGAGCAACCGATCCCGCAACTGAGGCCGGCTGCGGATATGATCAGCCATCTGCCGGATCAGGCGGTTTCGCTCCACGCTCTCGAGGCGATCGGGACGCAGCAGCGCCACGAAGGCGAATGGATCCTCCGGTCCGACCGCGTCGTTGTACACCTGGCCGAAAAGCCGCATCCCATGGGCAAAAGGAATCAGATCGCTCCAATAGACATCGGTCCAGCGATCCAACGCGGCCTGCCTCTGCTCCAACTGCCCGGCCAGTTCCCGGTCTGAAGACTCGCCCGGACTGCTCCTGGAAAGCTCATCCGCCGCCTCCTCCATCCCCGGCAGGATTAAATCCTCGATCTTAACGCGCAGCTGTTTCAGATTTTCATAACTACGCCGCAGGGACAGGTTCCAAACCCTCTTCTCATCCCGATCCTGTTTCTTGATGGTGACCGGGCGGGACTGCAGTACCTGAAGCCCTGCGGGTCCGAAAGTCCACTCCACATCCTGGGGGCTGCCGAACAAGCGCTCCGCCTCCAGGGCGGCGGTATAGACCTCCTGAATCTGCTGATTGGAAAGCAGAGACTCTCCTCTCCCGCCCTGATCCTCTACAATTCGGGTACCCCCGGAAACGGCGACCACCCTCCTGTTTTCCAAAGGCGATCTGTGTGAGTGAATCCGGGCGTTGTGTCTTTCGATCTCCCAACGCTCCGGCTCAACAGATCCGTCCACCAGCCCCTGGGCCAGGCCCGAGACCGCCTCGAGCACCGCGACCTCGGGATCGAGGGGGCTCTGAGAAAAGATCACGCCGGAAACATCCCCGGGCACGAATTGCTGGACCAGGACGGCCATGGCGCTGTGCTCAACAGCCAAGCCCAGCTCCTGGCGGTACAGCAGGGCCGCGTCTGACCAAAGCGAAGCCCAGACTTTTTTCACCTGTTCGAGGATGTGGCTCGTACCGGTGACATTGAGCACCGATTCGTGCAGTCCGGCGAAGGACAACTGCCCGGAATCCTCCCCAATCGCGGAGGAACGCACGGCCGCCGGCCGACCGCCTATGGACTGTTCGATTCGATCAGCGAGGACGCCTTCCATTTCCGGTGGAAAAGCGGTACGGCTGAACAGGTTACGGATCCTCAAGGCGGCATCCCAAAGCTCCTCCCAGCGCATATGGCGAAACTCCTTGCGGCTCAGTTCCAGACGGATCCGTTCACCCAGCGGGGTGGTATCCACAAACAGGCGGTAGGCCCCGGTGAGGATGCACAACCCCTGCGGCACGTCGAAATCGTGCTGCAGCAGGCGAGCCAGAGAAGAAGCCTTACCGCCGGTCTGCGGTGCGTGTTCGCTCTGTATTTCTCGAAGATCCAGGCAGAGAGTCATTCCAGAACCAGCTCTTCCACCCGCTGAAAGCTGCTGACCAGGGTGTAGCTCTGCACCCGGATGCGGAAATAGCGGCAGGATGGAGAAAACACAAATTCCTCCAGATAGGGATGCTTTTTCAAGTACCGGGAGAGAAACGAAGGTCGCGGATCCGGGGCAAGCTCTTCCACCATACCCTTGGCAGTTATCGCGATACAGGCGTCGAAATCACTCTCTACGTTTTGCCGATTATCGACAAGGAGGGCTACGCAAGGATCCGCTGTCATGGCTTCCACTTTGCGGGTATATCCGGGCGTGACGAAGAAGATATCCTGAAGACTCTCCGAGTGGATATAGGCGATCAGGCTCTGGTGTGGTCTGTTCCTGTAGTGCGTTGCCAGGACACCGACCCGCTGGGAATCCAGCAGCTGCCCGACTCGATCCAGAAACTCCTGGTTTCTCATCTTCGACCTCCTTTTTCGCTCAGCCTGAGAGCGAACACAACAGTTCCGCCAAGCTCGCCCACGACTCCATCCTCTATAGAAGCCGAACGGATGAGAAGCCGCCATCCACCGGGAGCACCTGGCCGGTAATCCAACTGGAATCAGGGGAGAGCAGGAACTCTGCGGCTGCTGCCGGATCCGATGGGCTTCCTACTCTACCCAGGGGGTGACGCTGGTCGGCTTTGGACCGTTTGTCCGGGGTGGAAAGTAGAGCTGAGGCCATGGGGGTATCGGTGAGCGAAAGGGCGATTGCGTTGAAACGTATCCGCTTCTGCGCATACTCCGCGGCCAGACTGCGTACCAACGCCTCTACAGCTCCCTTGGCAGTCGCGATCGATGCATGAAAGGCGAGCCCGGTCTGCACCGCCACGGTACTGAACATCACTACGCTTGCGCCGGAACTGTCGAAGGAACGGAGGCAGTGTTGCAAAACCCGCACGGCCCCAAGCAGATTTATCTGGAAATCGGCCAGAAACTGCTCCTCGGTAATACGGGAGAAGGATCCAAGGGTGATCGAGCCGGGACAGTATACCAGCCCGTGAAGAGTCTCCGGAATCTGAGGATCCTGTTCGTCGATCGGTTGCCCCACGTCCACCACACTGTGCGTATAACCGGTCGAACCCATTTCGGTAGGTTCCGTACGGCTCCAGATCGTTATTCCTGCTCTGCCCGCGATAAGCCTGCGGGCCAACTCCAAACCGATTCCCGAACTCCCTCCCACCAACAGGATTTCCTTCCCCGAAAAAACACTCATTGCAAAACTCCTTTGAGTTCTTACAAAGTACTATCCGCACTTCCCCCGGTCAATCCGACACCTCGCCCCGTGACCCAGTCTCCGCATCTCAGAACGCAATCTCAGAACGCTTCCTTGCCTTTTCTTCCGTCCGGGGGTATAACCTGAGGTCGTACGTTACCATGGCAAAACAGCTGGTTCTGGTAGGGGCCGGACACGCCCATCTTTCCACGTTCTTGAATCTGCACCACTTCGTACGGATGGGTCAACCGCCGCTGGTTATCAGCCCGCATCCTCACTACACCTACTCCGGCATGGGCCCCGGTGTGCTCTCGGGTATCTACAGGCCGCAGCAGGGCCGTATCCACATTCAACGGCTGGTAGAGTTGAGAGGCGCCCGTTTTCTGGTCGGCGCTGTCGAAGGGATCGACCCGCAAAGGGGCAAACTGTATCTATCCGACGGAACGAAGATCGATTATGACGTGGTAAGCTTCAACATCGGCAGCCGGGTGCCCATCGACTCTTTCGACCGACTCGAGGGACAGTGGATCACGGCCAAGCCCATCGACAACTTTCCCTTAGCTCGGCAACAGCTGCTGAACCTACTAAGCACAAACAAGAAACCACGGCTGCTGGTCATCGGCGGTGGTCCTGCGGGAGTCGAGATTTCAGGGAACCTGGCCCGGATGCTCGGTGAGCGGAGGAGTTTCGGAGGGATCACCCTGGTGACCGGTGCCCGGCTGCTCAAGATCTTCTCTCCAAGAGTGAGGAGTCTGGCCGCAGCTTCCTTGAGCAGGCGGGGCATCCGGATCCTCGAGGGCAGGCGAGTCACCGCCCTGGAAGCGGGATCGGCACTGTTGGACGACGGACAGCGGCTGGCCACCGATTACACAATCATCGCCTCAGGAGTGCAACTCTCCGATCTTTTCCGCAGCTCCGGATTACCCGTGGGAGCAGCCGGCGGGCTTGCCGTGAACCGCTACCTGCAATGCGTTGACCGGCCCGAGATCTTCGGCGGCGGAGATTGCATCGACTTCGCCGAGCGGCCATTGACCAAGATCGGGGTGGTGGCCTACAAGCAGAACCCGACACTTCTCCACAACCTTCGCTCGGCTCTGAACGGTCAGCCCTTGCTGCCGTTCCGTCCCCGGGATGTCTATACGCTGATGTTCAACCTCGGGGACGGCACTGCCCTGTACATTCGCGGCGGTTTCAGCTGGATCGGCCGGCTCGCCTATTTCCTGAAGAACCGCATCGACCGTCGCTTCATGGATCGCCACCAGGCGGCGGAACATTCCCTGTAGGAAACCGGCCGTTTGGTGACGCATCGACGGACTGGCGGCCGCGGCGACCCACTCTTGACCTGCTTTCCGCCAAAACTGTAGTCTTTCGACTTACCGCGAGGGATAAACAGTATGGACAGACCCCTGCTCGGAACTGACGCGCGCATAGGAATCCTCAATCGGGGCGAGGCGGCCTTTCGTTTCGTCCGGGCTGTACGGGATTACAATTTCTTTCACGGTACCCGCCTGGAAGCGGCGGCTTTCTACGTTGACGAGGAAGAGGAAGCACCCTTCGTGGAGGAGGCACACCTGGCTTTCCCGCTCTCCGGATTCCGACGGGATGCACAGCGCTCCTCCACCCCTTACCTGGATAGGGAGCTGATGCTGGAGGTTCTGAAATCAGGCGGCTGTAGCGCCGTATGGGCAGGCTGGGGTTTTCTGTCCGAAGATGCCGCCTTTGTCGGGATGCTGGAGGAGCAGGGGTTTGTGTTTCTGGGCCCTTCGGCCCGAGCCATGGCTGTGCTGGGCGACAAGATCGCTGCCAAGGAGCTGGCCGAAGCAAGCGGCGTGCCTATTCTCCCCTGGAGCCGGGAGGCGGTGGAAAGCGCGGAGGCCGCCCTCGAAGTGGCTGCCGGGATCGGCTATCCCTGCATCATCAAGGCCGCTGCCACCGGGGGCGGAAGGGGAATCCGGCCGGTTCTGAAGGAGGAGGAGCTCCCCGGGCAATTTCAATCCGCCCTGGATGAGGCGCGCCGGATCACCGGAGAGGGGCGACTGTTCATCGAGCGGCTGGTCGAACGAGCTCGCCATCTGGAGGTGCAGACCCTGGCGGACAGACATGGAAACGTGCTCACCCTCGGCGTGCGGGACTGTTCGGTTCAACGCAAGAATCAGAAGATCATCGAAGAAACCCCGCCGCCGGGCCTGTCGGAAGAGTTTTTGGCGGCCATGCAAGACTCCGCCGCTGCCCTGATCCGGGCGGCCGGCTACCACAGTGCCGCAACCGTGGAGTTTATCTACGACCTGGGTCGATCCGAGTACTACTTCATGGAAGTCAACACCCGCCTCCAGGTGGAGCATCCCATCACCGAGGAGGCCTACGGGGTGGATCTGGTTCAGGGACAGATCGACGTGGCCTTGGGCAGAGAAATAGCTCAGACCGCACCTCCCCGGCGCAGCGTCGTTGTGGAGGCTCGTTTGAACGCCGAGGATCCGGAGCGGGATTTTACTCCGGCCCCGGGGCGGGTGCTGCGCCTGCGCCTGCCGGCCGGTCCGGGCATCCGGGTCGACTCGGGAATCGAGGAGGGCAATTCGATCCCTCCGGAGTTCGACTCCATGATCGCCAAAATTATCGCCTCGGCCCCGGATCGTGGGTTGGCTTTGGCCCGACTCGGGCGAGCGCTGCAGGAGCTGCAGCTGAAGATCGAAGGCGGCACCAGCAACCGGGCTTTCCTGAGAGACCTGCTCGCTCTACCGGCAATCAAAACCGGGGGAGTTCATACCCGATTTGTCGAGGAACTCGTACAATCCCGAGCTCAACTGATCGACAGGCAGGATTGGGAGATCGCGGTCCTGGCTGCGGGGATCGAGCAGTACCGCCTGGCCTACCAGGTGGAGCTGGCGAATTTCCAGCAGCAGTTGTCCTCGGGGGGATACCCAAGGAACATCGCCGTATCGCAGCCTCAGAGGATCAATCTGTCGGCCCTGGGCCAGAGTCTCACCCTGTTGATCAGCGCTGTGTCTGCACACGGCTACCACCTGCAGGTGAACGAGAGGATGATCGTCGTAGAGTATATCTCGAGAGCCCGGGACGCCCTGCTGCAGCACAAACGCAGGCGCTATCATATCCAGACGGTCAGACGGGGGGACACCCTGCAGGTCGAAGTGAACGGCGCTCCCTACATGATCGAACTGGAATCCGGGGGAGTGGTTCGAGCTCCCTCCCCGGCCCTGGTTCTTTCGGTGCAGACCAAGAGCGGCCGGGAGGTGTCGAAGGGGCAAGTGCTTCTGGTTCTGGAAGCCATGAAGATGGAGATGATCGTCAGCGCGCCGGAGGCGGGGCTGGTGCGGGAGATTCTCATACGCACCGGCGAACAGGTGGCGGCGGGGCAGCCCCTGTTGCGGATGGAAGCTCTTCCGGCAGAGGATGGGCAGCCGATCCGGCAAGCCGAAGAGACCTCGGAAGGGCCGCAGTTGTTCCAGAACACGGAACCGGACAGCGCGGAGGAATCCTTTGACCGTCTCCACCGGGAGTATCTTGCCGTGCTTCTGGGCTACGACCCTACCCGCTCCAGCGGCACACTCCTCCAGGAGCTTCTGGCTGCGCAGCCCGAGGATCAGAAAAAGAGGGAGCAAGTAGCCAGGCTGCTGTTTACAGGCATCGA
The DNA here is from genome assembly GCA_964520025.1 of uncultured Spirochaetaceae bacterium. Classification (GTDB taxonomy): domain Bacteria; phylum Spirochaetota; class Spirochaetia; order SZUA-6; family DRHE01; genus JAFGQJ01. The sequence goes on along the minus strand of CAZFMD010000070.1, from coordinate 5,094 downwards.
GATTTTCCTGGCTGTGGAACGTCTGTTCTCCAGCCCTCCGGTAGAGGCGGAACAACTGACCCGGCCGGCCACCTACCAGGAGCTTCTCTCCCACTACTTCAGACGGCAGATGGACAGAGGCAAAGGTCTGCCGGAACCCTTTATAGACAGCCTGAGGCAGGCCCTGCGCTGGTACCTGCCCTCCGATGTTCCGGCGGAGGAGGAAAACGACGCTCTGCTGCGTATCTACAAATCCCACGCCGCCCTGAAGGGCAAACAGGAACTGATCCTGGAATCGATCTTCGCCCTGCAGCGGCTTCCCATTCCCCGGGAGCTCAAACGGCTGCTCTCCGACCGTCTCGATGAAGTCGCCTATCTCAGTCAGCTGCAGAAGTCCTCTTTGAGCGACGCGGCCATCCAGACCCGCTACCGGATCATCGACCGTTCCCTGCTGCAATCCTGGAGCAGTGAGAAGCGGGAAAAAGTCGGTAAGATCTTCGAACTTCTGGACCGCTACCGGGGACAGTCTCGAATCGTCAACAGGTTGATGGAGAACCTGGTCAATACCGGTCACCATCTGCTCTACGATCTGGCCGCGCGGGGACTGGATGAGGATTCCTACCGGCGGCAGGGGGCGCTGGAAATTCTCAGCCGACGATTCACACGGGATCGTGAGTGCCTGGAGAGCGGAATCCTCCATCTGCCGGGCTTTCCGGTCTTTCGCTGCCACAGCAAAAGGGGGGAAGAAGATTTTCTTTCGATCGTGGCTGTAGTAGGAGCCAATTCTTTCGGCAGGCTGATCTCAGAGTTGAAAGGGGCGCTCGCGCAGACGGAGCGGGGGGCGGGCACGGTCGATCCGGAAGTGATCGTCCTCCTTCCAATGGACAAAATATCCGAGCCGCAGGCAAAGAGACAGGAGGCGGATTGCCTGAAAGCTCTGCAGAAAATCGAGCTGCCCGTAGCTTGGTTCGCCCTGGGCGTGTTGTACCCCGAGGGTCAGGATCGTTTTTTCACCTACCACCACGATGCACACGGCGCATGGGTCGAGGACATGGACCGGCGGGGATTCAATCCCCGTATCTGGAGAGAGCTGCGGATCTACCGCCTGGGGCGCTTCGAAAAACAGCTGTTGTACTCAAGCGAGTGGGTCAACCTGCTCCAGTTGCGAAGCCGGGAAAATCCCAAGGACGAGCGTCTGTTCGCCCTGGTGGAGGTGCCCTCCGCCCGGGTGCAGTTCGACGAACGAAACCGCATTCAGCGCATGATTGCCCTGGAAGACGGATTCATGGAGGCGGTGTACGCCATGCGGGCCGAGCAGGCCCGGCGCCCGCGCAGACTGTACTGGAACCGAATTATCATACACGTACATACGGTATTGAATACGACCCTGGAGCAGAACAGGGAATACGCCGCCCGCCTGGCGGCCCGGACCGTGGATCTCGGTCTGGAGCGGATCGTCCTGTACTCCCGGCGCCCGCGCGGCGGCAGAGGCGGGAACAACGACGGCGGCGCGAAAGGCGCTCGAGTGCAAGAGGTGGAGCTGATCTTCGAGAATATCTCGGGAACCAGCTTCACGGTTCGGGGCCGTTCACCCTCCGATGAACCCCTGCTGCCCATGGATACTTACGTGGCCAAGGTCGTTCGGGCCCGGCAGCGGGGGGTTCTGTACCCCTACGAGATCGTGAAGATGATCACCCGGCCGGGGGTTCCTGTAAAACAACCCTTCCCCCGGGGCGAGTTCGAAGAGTTCGATATCTCGATCAACAAGCGCACCGGCCGCCAGAGCACCTACTCGGTGAAGGGACGTCCCCCCGGTGAGAATACGTGCAATGTTATCTTCGGGATCATCACCAACTATCCGGAGTTCAGAGCCGAGGGCATGGACCGGGTTCTGCTGTTGTCCGATCCTACTCGAGACATGGGATCCCTCTCCGAGGCCGAATGCCGCCGGGTCATCGCCGCCCTGGATCTGGCGGAGAGCCAGGGATTGCCCGTGGAATGGCTGCCGGTAAGCGCGGGTGCCCGCATAGAGATGGACAGCGGCACGGAAAACCTCGATTGGACCGCCCGGGTGCTGCGTCGAATCATCGGCTTCACTCAACAAGGGGGAGAGATCAACATCATCGTAACCGGCATCAATATCGGCGCCCAGTCGTACTGGAATGCGGAGGCCACCATGCTGACACACACCCGCGGTCTTCTCATCATGACCGAGGAGGCCGGCATGCTCCTGACCGGGAAGAAGGCCCTTGATTTTTCCGGAAGTGTGTCTGCCGAGGACAACGTGGGCATCGGAGGTGCGGAAAAGATCATGGGTCCAAACGGACAGGCCCAGGTACGGGTCAAGGATCTGTATCAGGCCTACATGACCCTGTTTCTGCACTACCAGCTGTGCTACCGCTCCGGATCATCGGCCTATCCTCCGACCGTGGAAACCTCCGATCCGCTCGAACGGGATGTGGGCACCGATCCCTATCAGGACAACCTGGGCCAGGGATTCTCCACGATCGGCGACATCTTTTCGGCCTCCCTGAATCCGGATCGCAAGAAGCCCTTCGACATGCGGCAGCTGATGGGGGCTGTGGTGGACCGGGACTCTCCGGTATTCGAGCGCTGGTCGGAAATGAAGGATGCCGAGATCGCCATCGTCTGGGAGGCCCGGATCGGCGGACAGTCGGTCGGGCTCATCGGTATCGAAAGCCAGCCCCTGGCGCGCATCGGGGAGATACCCCACGACGGGCCGGAGGTATGGACCGGCGGCACCCTCTTCCCCCTCTCTTCGAAAAAGATCGCCAGAGCCATCAATGCCTTCAGCGGCGCGCTTCCCCTGGTCATCCTTGCCAATCTCTCGGGGTTCGACGGATCCCCGGAATCATTACGCAAGTTGCAGCTGGAATACGGCGCGGAGATCGGACGGGCCGTGGTCAACTTCCGGGGTCCCATCATCTTCGTGGTCACCGCTCGCTACCACGGTGGCGCCTACGTAGTATTTTCAAAAGCGCTGAACGAAAATCTTCACGCCGTATCTCTGGAGGGGGCCTATGCCTCGGTGATTGGAGGGGCTCCGGCCGCGGCAGTAGTCTTTCCCAGCCTTGTCTCGAAGCAAACGAATCAGGATCCGCGGGTGGTGAAAGCCAGAAAACAGCTCGGCTCCGGTGGTGTCCGCTATCAGAAGGAGTTTGACGAGCTGTACCAGAAGGTGTATGCGGAAAAGCAGAGTGCTTTGGCGGGGGCTTTCGATTCTATCCATTCGGTTGAGCGAGCCCGGGAGGTCGGTTCGATCGATGAGATCATCACTCTGGCCCAGCTGCGCCCCCACCTGGTTCAGAAGGTAGCCGAGGGGATGAAGCATTTCTCCCCGCCGGGCAGCCGATGAGGAACGGTTCGTCAGGGCACTGATATTCGACTGCGCGGTGGTGACAGTCCCTGCCGCAACTACGGACGATCTTCCTGGGAGGTGTGTGGGATTATGAGGTTACCATCACGATCATTTTGTCATGCGAGGAAACAAGCTGAGTAATGGCCGGGTGAAATTTCTTTAAGAACAGGTTTTTCTATGCTGCATTTCGGCATAGCATACAAGCAGCGGGGGTGAAAGTAGCATCCGGATGGCGGATTTATAGCACTTGGAATTTCGCCCTTGGGCATTTTCTCCTTCCGCTTCTGTGTCGGATCAGGAACAGGTACAGCAGCAAGCAGTGCCTTTGTATAGGGATGTTGAGGATGAGAAAAGATCTCATCTCGTGTTCCCATTTCAACAATCCAACCAAGATACATAATTGCAACACGATCACAGAGATATTTGGCGGTGGCCAGGTCATGGGTGATGAACAGGTAGGTTAGATTGAAATCATCTTTTAGTTTTTTCATCAATTCGAGAATCATAGCGCGCACAGAGACATCGGCCATGGCAATAGGTTCGTCGGCAACGATAAAATCGGGATCTGTAATTAACGCTCTTGCCAGCACAACCCTCTGAGTCTGTCCACCTGATAATTGATGGGGATATTTTCTATATAGAAATTCCGCTGGTGTTAGGCCTATACGTTCCATCAATTCTAAAATTTTTTCCCGTCTCTCCTGCTTGTTCCCCATCTTGTGGTTTATCAATGGCTGTTCAATAGCTCTTCCCACACTCATCCTGGGGCTCAAAGAGGAATTGGGATCCTGAAATACTATCTGAATCTTGGCCCTCAATTCCCGCAGTTCCCTACGTGAAAGTTCAACTAGATCTCTATTCCTGTATTCTACCTTGCCCTGTGTCGGTTCTATTAATCTTAAAATCAACCGCCCGGTCGTAGATTTACCCGAACCGCTTTCACCTGCCAAACCCAAGACTTCTCCTTGCTTTATGGCAAAGGAAATATCATCAACAGCATGGACATAGCTCCTTGCTCCGCCTGCAAGCAGAATATCGAGAAAACCCTTTTGAACGGGGAAATTCTTTGTAAGATTCGAAACGCGTATTAGTTCATCCATAAAATCTCTTCAATACAACCAGCAGGCGACCTTTTGATCATCTTTCTGCACCAGCTCTGGTTGTTCAACTTTGCATCGATCCATTACTTTTGGACATCGTGGTGAAAAGCGGCAGCCGGGGGGAGGATTAACCAGATCAGGCGGACTTCCCGGCATTGTATACAGCTCCTTCTGCTCCAGCTTGATGTTAGGAACACAGTTTATCAATCCATACGTATAGGGATGAAGCGGATTATGATAAACCTTATCCGCAGGTCCTGTTTCGATAATCTTTCCTCCATACATGACCGCCACTCTGTCAGCTATCGCTGCGACCAGACCCAGATTATGACTGATCACCAGTACAGATAGATTATATTTCTTTCTCAAGTTATCCAAAAGATCTATGAATCCGGCCTCTACAATAACATCCAATGATGTAGTAGGCTCATCGGCTATCAAAATGTCGGGATCCATAATTAATCCCAGTCCGATCATGATCCGCTGGCGCATTCCGCCTGAAAGCTGATGAGCATATTCAGATAATCTCTTTTTCTCGATGCCCAGAGTCTCCATCAGTTCTTCGGCCCGGGAATGCGCCAGGTCCCTACTTATTCCCGGTTCATGATGTTTCATCGTCTCATAGAACTGATCTTC
>CAZFMD010000069.1:12001-14336 GCA_964520025.1 uncultured Spirochaetaceae bacterium | reverse complement strand
CCCAGGCGTTGCAAGATGGGGTTGCCATGATCAAGAATTTTATTTTGCAGATGCCCCGGGGAATCCACTTCGGCCCCGGTCAACGCAACAATCTGCCGGATCTGCTGCGGCGTTTCGGTAGCAGGGTGCTTCTGTTCAGCGGACAGCACTGGTTCGTCAACTCAGGCTGGCGGGAGAGTTTCCTCCAGCTGCTGGAGCCCTCCCGGCTGCTTGCCCTGCAGTGTCCGGGCGGGGAGCCGGAGGTCCAAGGGCTGAACGCCCTGCTGGAGCAGGCCCGGGAGTTCGAACCGGATGTGATCGTTGCCGTCGGGGGCGGATCGGTGTTGGATACGGCCAAGGCGGTTTCCGGGTTGCTTCCGGTCCGGGAGAAGGTGGAGGATTACCTGGAGGGAGTGGGGCGAGGCCTGACCTTGGAACGTCCCGGTGTTCCCTGGATAGCCCTGCCCACCACCTCAGGCACCGGGGCGGAGGTGACCAAGAACGCCGTGCTCAAATCCAAGGCCCTGGGCGCCAAGAAGAGTCTGCGCTCCCCCTACCTGCTGGCAACCTACGCGCTGGTGGATCCCGAACTTACCGTGGGAGCGCCGCTGGCCTTGAGCGGGACAGCCGGGATGGATGCCCTGACCCAGCTGATCGAGGCCTTCGTATCCAGGAAAGCCGCCCCTATTCCCAGGGCCCTGGCCCGTCAGGCCTTTCCCTCCATGCTGCAGGCCCTGAGGGACATTCCCCGGGACCCCGACGATCTGCAGGCCCGCACCGCCGCGGCCTACGGTGCCATGATAAGCGGTATCGCCCTGGCCAACTCCGGACTGGGCGCGGCTCACGGGTTTGCCTCCGGACTCGGCGGATTGTACGACATCCCCCACGGATTGATCTGTGCCCTGTTTATCAGGCCGGCTCTGAGGTCCAATGCCGAGCTGATCAGGGAGGACTGCGCTCTGCTGTACCAGAGTGCTTCAGAGCAGGGGGTGAGGGTGCAGGGCTCGGCGGAAGCGGACCCGGTGCAGTGGCTGATCCGAGAGATCGACGACCTGTTCACTCTCTACGATCTGCCGGAAAACCTGAAGGGATTCGCTGTCGATGCGGGGCAGATTCCGGAGATCGCCCGCCGCTCCTCCGGGTCGAGCATGTCCGGCAATCCGCGGGAGCTGAGTCAGCAGGAGCGGGAAGCCATGCTCGCTGAGATGCTGTAGGAGCCGAATCGAGTGATCCGCGCGGTGCGAGGTGCTATCGGGATAGAACAAAACGAACGCCGGGAAATCTATGCCGGCTCTCATCAATTGGTTCGGGAGATCCTGCACAGAAACAAGATCGAGGAACAGCAGATTATCAGCATTCTCTTCTCCGTAACCAAAGACCTGACCAAGGGTAATCCCGCAACCGGCCTGCGTACTCACGGCTTCGCCGATACGCCCCTTTTCTGCCTTCAGGAGGCGGATATCGAGGGAGCCGAGCCCGGGATCCTGAGGGTGCTGGTGACCTACTCGGCTGACGGTGTGAGCGAGCCCGTTCCGGTCTATCTGGGCCGGGCTGCTGAGCTGCGCCCTGATCTGAGCGACCTGTCCGGTGGGGAGGCGGAGCGGTGAGCCTGAGAGTGTGGCACATCAGCCGGGAGTGCGACGGCATTGCCGAAGCCGGGGGCTTGAAGGACGTGGTCGCCGGCCTGTCCGCCGCTCTTGCCGCCGAGGGCTTACCCACAGCCGTGGTTCTACCCCGCTACGGTTTTGTCGACCTGGCTAGCCTGAACGCCGAGCACACGGGGATCCACTTCGATCTGCGGATGCCGGCGCATACGCCGCCCGATACACCCGGCGTTGAGCACGTGGAGGTGTATCTTGCCCGTCGCCAGGGTGCGGAGGTGTATCTGCTGGACAGTCCCCAAACGCGAAACAAGCGGGCGATCTATACCTATACCGATGAGGACGAACGGGAGGACCCGCGCAGACGCAGAGGCACGGGCCACTGGGACGCCCACTACCTGAATCTCATCCTTCAACGGGGAGCCCTGGAGCTGGCCCGGATCGCAGGCCCGCCAGATGTGTTTCATTGTCACGACGGCCATGCGGCTTTTTTGCCGGCGATCCTCAAAGAATGCTCCCCCTACCGAGAGCAGCTGCGGGGGTGCCGGGCCCTGATCACGATACACAATGCCGGAAGGGGATACCACCAGGAGATCCATGATCTGGATCTAGCTGCAGAGCTGACCGGATTGCCTGCAGAGGTGCTCACCGCCGGCGTGGTTGCAGGCGCGGTTGATCCCTTCGTGGCCGGTGCGGCCTACGCACCGATCAATACCGTCTCCGAGGGGTATGCCCGGGAGATCACTTCCGGCCGG
>CAZFMD010000069.1:0-11901 GCA_964520025.1 uncultured Spirochaetaceae bacterium | reverse complement strand
GGTGGGCAGGACGTTCCCGAGCTGGCCGGTTTGGAGATATTCGGCTCACTGGACGGCAAGACAGACCGGCCCCTGTATACCTTTGTCGGCAGGCTGACCGGCCAGAAAGGGGTGGACGTCCTGGCCGGAGCGGTGGATCGGTATCTGTCAAGGGATGAGGATATTCGCTTTCTCATTCTGGGTCAGGGAGAGCGAGTGATAGAGGAGCATCTGCTGGAGATCGCCCGGCGCCCTCAGGCTGAAGGCAAGCTCTGTGTGCTGATCGGGTACAACGGCCAGGCGGCCAAGTACATCTACGCTTGTGGTGATTTCTTTCTGGTTCCCTCCCTGTACGAGCCCTGCGGATTGACGGATCTGTTCGCCCAGGTGATGGGAAACCTGCCGATCGTCCATGCCGTGGGCGGCCTGATTAAAGTGCTGCCCGGAGTGACCGGATACCGTTACAACGATCACTCTGTTGATGCCCTGGTTGGGGCCATCTCCGATTCAATCTTTGACTACGAGGATGCGCCCGAGCGATTGGAACGCCTGCGCCGTCAGGCTTTTGCCGAGGTGTTCCGCCACTACACGTGGGATAAGGTATTGGGGGAAGGCTACCTGCCTCTGTATCAAGGGAAGGATCGGGTGTAGGAAAGATGGAGCCGGACATTCCGCTGAAAACATCCAGGGAGGTCGGGGGCATCCGAAACAGCTGCCGTATTGCCGCAGATATCCTTCGTTCCGTGTCCGCTCATATCAAAGTGGGCATATCCGCGCGGGAGCTGGATCGCATCGCTGCGGCTCTCATGCGCCAGTTTGGAGTACAGCCGGGGGTTACTCCGGGTTTTCCGGGATCGATCTGTGTCTCTGTAAATGACGTGGCCGCTCATGGAGTTCCCGGCCGGGAGAAGCTCGTCAGCGGCGACATTGTAACCATTGACGTTTCGATTCTCTCGGCGGGATGGTACGGGGACGTGGCGGCCAGCTATGCCGTGGGCGGCTTGTCTTCGGAACGGCAGATGCTCCTGGAGACCGCCAGGTGTGCCCTGGCCGCCGCGATCAAGGCCGCCCGTGCCGGAGGGCGGATGGGAGATCTGGGGGCCGCGGTGCTGGAGGTCGCGGAGTCTCAAGGTTTCGTCGTGCTGCCGGAGTTCGTGGGCCACGGAATTGGCAGCGAATTGCACGAAGAACCGGTCGTGCCTCACATCGGGAACAGAGGGGATGGCCTGCCGATCGTGCCCGGAATGGTCTTCACGATCGAGCCCGCCCTGAGCCTGGGAGGAGCGGCTTTGCAGAAGGAACCGGATGGTTGGAGCCTGCGCACCCGGGATCGGTCTCCGGTGGCTCAGTTCGAACATACCCTTGCCGTGTTCGCCGATCACACCGAGGTGCTAACCGAGTTGTAGAGCCGCCGCGCCCTCGGATCGGATCTTGACTGGGTCATTTTGGCACAGCCGGGCATTCTGACCCGTTTGAGAATCTGTTCTCTTCAAGCCCTCAAGTTTTGAGTAAAATCCAAAGTTTTTCTTAATATATTACAAGGAAGTTGAGGGTTTCGGGCTCCTTTTTTCGCCGACCCTAAACACTCGGATAAATGGTAAAATCCAAAGTTTTTCTTTACATCTTCCTGTTTACCCAATGTATGGCACAACCAGACCACAGCTCCCGCAGTAGACAAAGTTATTCGAAATTACTACATTTAACGGGATATGTAGATTTTTGTGGGCCTTTCATGCCGCTAACTCTATATATCACAGTAAGTTAATGCCACCTTAGCTCAGCTGGCAGAGCACGTGACTTGTAATCTCGGGGTCCGCGGTTCGAATCCGCGAGGTGGCTTTAATGCATCTTTGGACAGTCCAGGAATTTTTCACGTCTTAGACCAGAGCTGAAATCCCTTCAAGATAATGTGAAGTTTCTCGGGCCAAAGTCCAACGAGTGTAAGATAAGCGGCAGATTCTTACACTTACCTAAGTCCCTGATAACAACTGAGGAGATTACCTACAAGCGATTTCTCGGATGGGGTGGTATCTGGATACCCAGATTTTTCCGTATAAGATAATAGCCGGAAAACTTACAACCCGGATGGTCACCTCCAAGGTGAGTTCCTTGGATCAGGTCATAGCCCATGGGCGATTGCAGATATATAAAGGTAACCAAAGAGTTGGCAAACCCACCCTTGTGTTGATTTTTGAAAAAAAATTGCATCTGTCTAACTCCCACGCTATACTTGGAGGAAGTGGGTTATCATGAAAAAAGCAATAATTTTCATCCTTGTATTAGTCGTTGTGATTTCTTCCAATCTGTTTGCTGAGACACTAGATTGTCAACAAGCATACGAGCTGGGGAAAAATGATGCCAAAGAGGAACACAAGGTTTTAGGTTGGTATTTCTTTGGACTTGCATCTGGTCTGGTGGCCTACGGTACAGTAACAGTTATCGGTGCAGGCCTTTCAATTCCAATATTCGTTACACCGTTTATTCCAGCCCTAGTGTATCCAACACGGAATAATATTACTCCGCACAACAGCGGTGGGAATTTAACATGTTATCGTGATGGCTACAAAAGAAGGGCAGCACAAAAAAATTGTGGTGCCGTTTTTTTGGGTGAATTTACAGCTCTAACAGTTTTCGTGGTCGGCAGTCTTGTTGCTGTGTCTTCTTTTTCCGGCGGTTGACATCACGCGGCTGTGAACCTAGTCTACCAGATTTCCCAAATTTCGTACTGCTCGTGGAATACATGCGAATGTCCGGTAGCTGATACAACCCTTCCTAACAAAACGGAAATACCTGCGGTACCCCCGGGCGATATACTGACACTCTCACAACAATCTAGAAAGTGCACCTCAATCTGTATTGAGGACGAGTTTATGATATAAACGGTGACGCAGTCTTCGTCGGGGTCGCAGAATAAACCAGAACCAAAATAGATACAGGAGAGAAGGGTAACGAGCAGGAAAACGCTCAAAATCAAGAAAAAAGAGATACGGACCGGACGCATATCAGCATCCCTCTTCACTAAAGTATAGTGCAAAAAAGGGAAAATGACTATTTAACCCGGCAGAAAATTGTACTCATAGATAACTGAGCAACCATTAAACGTTTTAAGATAACAGGCAGATTCATTGACCGACAGACTATTACTCACGGGATTTTGTAACCATTTCATATTTGATTTTATCTTCGATGAAACTCTGGAAAGGGCTGTGAAAATCTGGAAAATCTGGGAAAAACTGTAAAAATCTGAACATAATTGCCTACAGAGAAAGGACTTGTAATCTCGGGGTCCGCGGTTCGAATCCGCGAGGTGGCTATTTGCCAAGTCTATGCAGACCAGGTCTCCAGGGAAATCCCATCCTCGCGTGGGCCGCGCCAACGGGGCAAATCGAATTGCGCTTCGCTCGTCAGTTTCAATTTGGTCGTATGAAGCAGCAAGATGCGCGTCCGTGCCCTTCTCTTGGTTCAAGTCGACCTCCTCCCAATTGCATTCAACTGAACGACGCTGTCCTGCAAACAAGATGCAGCGGGCTGTTGGTGAGACCGGTGAACCGGCTTGGAAACCTGATAGTTTCCCGAAATACCGACGATACTCCGGTGCGATACTTGACGGATACCCGGGCCATGGCTAAAGTATACTCCGTAAGTCTTAGCTGTGACGTTCAGATGTACGTCCAGAAATCTAACTTAAATAGGAGATCGCTATGAAAAAGTGGGTATTGGCACTGGTGGTGGGAACGCTGCTTCTTATGATTCCTGCTGCCGTGTTTTCTCAGGATATCAACTGGGAAGGCAACTATGAAAAAGGTGATTTTACGGTTTTCGCCGGTGTCGGACTTGGATACGGATTTTCGATCGTACCCGGGCTGGAGCTGTCCTTGGCCGAGTGGAAAGCGGGAGACGTGGTGCCGCTGACCTTCGGTGTGGTGGTGAAAGGCTCGATCAACATCTACTCCTCCTACTGGACGGCCTACGGTGTCGGCGGTCTGGCCACGGTCCACCTGGGATTTAAAGGACTGGATATTCCGGAATTCCTGCAGAACTTCGACGTGTACGCCAGCCTGGGATTGGGCGTTTCGTTTTTCAAATACACGAGCGTGCCGTCCGGATTCGGAGAGAACTCTTATTTTGGTATTGCCACGGCCGAGGGAGTCGCCTACTTTATCAATGACAAGATCGCCGTGTACGCCGAAGGGAATTACTGGGCGTACGGAGGCGGAGCAACCGTCGGCGCTTTGGTGAAGTTCTAGTGTGAAGTTGGCCTAGCACCGGCCCAGGGCAAAAATGTGAGAAAAGCAATCTCAGCAATCCTCGCCGTTATCGTAATCACATTTCTGCCGGCTGCGCTGGGCGCCCAGGCGCCGGAGCGGGATGGGCAGCTTCGCAAAGGAGACCTCAGCTTTGAGCTGGGCGTGGGCTTTGGTGCGCATGGCCCGGGCTTCGGCTATGGCATCGCAGTTCTCCCCGGAGTTGACTGGATCCTGGCAGATTGGAAGCTTGCCGATGTGCTTCCCCTGGCCGTTGGCATCGGGGCGAAGGGCTGTGCTGAGTACATCCCCGGGACCGGACTCGGTTTGGGATTAGATGCCCTGGCGTCCGTCCATTTGGGATTCATCGGACGGGACGCTGCGGAGTTCCTGCAAAACCTGGATGTCTACGCGGCATTCGGAGCCGGAGTCGTGTTTTTGGGGGAGGCCAACGTGTCTTTTGGTATGGTTATCCCGGCGATCTACGCGGGTGCGGCCTGGTACTTCGAGGAAAACCTGGCCGTCTATCTCGAAGGGGTGTACCGCAACGGCTTGAAGGCGGCTGGATACGGCGGCGCAGTTATCGGATTTCGATTGAAAAGAACGCCGGGGTAGGCACTCCCCGGTTGGAGCGGGTCGGCTGCAGAACCGAGCGAAGCCCGATCGATCCGTCTCTTGACAAGCCGGAAGGGATTTGTTATTTTCCACATTCGAATGGGGAGGTTCCCGAGTGGTCAAAGGGGGCAGACTGTAAATCTGTTGGCGCAGCCTTCGAAGGTTCGAATCCTTCTCTCCCCATAAAGCCTTCTCTCATCGCGGAGAAGGTTTTTTTATGCGTGCATGCTTGTGGTGTTTCCGGCACTTCGCGCACCGCGGCCCTAGGAGTGATTTATCTTTTCCTTCAAGAGACCAATCGAGCGAACAGAGGACAGCACCGCCCCGTTCTATGACAAGGGACTGCGTTTTTCCTGTGTGCGCTGCTCCAACTGCTGCCGCCACTCACCTGGATATGTTTTCCTTATTCGAAGTGACATCAAGCGTCTGCTCACGGCCACGGGATTGGATCTGAAGTCCTTCCAGGAGCGATACTGCCGGGAGGTGGTGTTGAGCGGCATCCATCGGGTCAGTTTGAAAGAGAAGTCGAACTACGACTGCATTTTTTGGGAGAAAGACGGATGCAGTATATACCGTTACAGGCCGATGCAATGTAGAAGCTACCCCTTTTGGAGTGGTAATCTGATCTCACGCCACACATGGGAGCAACTCAAGAGCTCCTGTCCGGGAATAGGGGTGGGACGCCTGCACTCGCGCAGGGAGATCGATCGCTGGCTGCGCAGAGCGGAGGAGAATCGTTTTCTGAGCAGCTTTGCAGAGATGGAATGAAAGTAAAATTCTGGGGCGTCCGAGGCTCAATTCCCACACCGCTAACGCAGAGTCAGTTGAAGAGCAGGATCGCCGCGGCGGTTGCCCGTATCAGACCTGCCGATTTGGAATCCGCAGAGACCCGGGAAGCTTTTCTGGCCAAGCTTCCTCCCTACATTTTCGGGACCGTGGGTGGCAATACAACCTGTCTCAGCGTTCACGCCCCGAATACTCCTCTGCTGATCATCGACGCCGGGTCGGGAATCCGGGAGTTGGCGGCTTGGGTGAACCGGCAGCCGCAGAAGATCCGGGAGTTTCACATCTTTTTCACCCACTTCCACTGGGACCATCTTCAAGGATTGCCCTTCTTCAGCCCGGCGGGATACAACAAGTCCAACACGATCACCTTCTACAGCCCGAAAGACAACCTGGAGGAAATTATCCGAGGCCAGATGGTTCCGCCCTATTTCCCGGTGGATCTGGACGCAATGGCGGCTGAGAAGCGCTATATTCACCTGAAGGCCCGGGAGAGGCGGCTCGGGGAGATGGAGATCCGCTGGAAAAGCATGCGCCATCCGGGGGGAAGTTTAGCCTACAAAATATCCCACAACGGCAAGAGCATGATCTTCTCTACGGACACCGAGCTGTCTCCGGAAGATTTCAAAAGAACTCCGGAGAACAGCCGTTTCTTCGAAAACACGGATCTGCTCATTCTCGACTCCCAGTACACTCTGGGTGAGGCGATCGAGAAGTACGATTGGGGGCACACCTCCTACAGCATGGCCGTGGATTTTGCCGCGGAATGGAACATCAAGACTCTGGTTTTGTTTCATCACGAGCCGCTGTACAATGATCGCAAAATCTTCGGGATGTTGAACTCCGCCGAGTGGTATCGGGCTCGCCTGGGCAAGAAACAATTCCGTGTCCTGTTGGCCGTTGAGGGAATGGAAGTTGATCTCTGATTTCCCACTGAAGGGGCGAGAGATCCTGGGCGTGTATCTGCTGCTCAAAGACAGAGAGGCGGAGCTGGATGCGACCCTGCTGCAGTTTCTCGACAGGCTGGAACGCACCCTGTATCAGGATCTGACAATCGAGGAGTTCGAGAACATCAGGACGCTATATGAAGATAAAAAGAATTGAATTTGCCGTTCCGGGGTTATAAATTTAAGAGGTACCCACCGATCGCCGTGGCTATGCCAGCCGTACGGTCGAAGGAGAACAAACCGACAGGGAGGGCGAGATGAACAAAAAAGTCATTGTATCGGCAGTATTGACAGTCCTATTGGTAACTCTATTGGCGGTCCCCGCCTTCTCGCAATACAAACCGGCGCCGGGCAGCATTACTCTGCCGTTCGACCTGTACTCCCCGGTCTTCCTATCCGGGGGGGCCAACTCGGTGGCTGAGGGAATCCCCGCAGCCAGCGTTTTGAATCCGGCGGCCGCCGCGGACACGCAGCGCTTTACAATCGATCTCAGCTACCTGGCTCTGATCGGTACCGTCTCACCTGACACCGGCTGGAACGGACACGCGGTGAACGGGGGATTGATCTGGCCGACACGGGCAGGAGTGTTCAGCGCCGGTGCGCGTTTCCTGTCCTCGGATTTCTCGGCGGTTGAGCTGGGCAACCACTTCGGCGTCAATGTTGCCTTTGCCAAGGATCTGTTCCCCAAGCTTTTGGTCGGCCTGGGCCTGCAGGGCCAATACGGGAGTTACGACTGGGGTTTGGCAGCAGATCTCGGTTTCATCAATTTGCCCGGAGATGTGAGCTTCATGAAGGACCTTCGCTGGGGCGTCGCCCTGAGGGGGTTGGGAAAAGGAATGAGCCCGGGTGAAAACGCGCTGGGTGATCCCTACACCGGCTTATATGCACCTTTCACACCGGCCGCGGGCCTCAGCTTCGACGTGCTGCAGAAGGAAAAACTGATCTGGTCCTGGCATTCCGATCTGTCCATGCCGAGCTTTCAAAATCTGACTCTCAATCTGGGCACGGAGCTGGCTATTGCCGATCGCGTATTTCTCCACCTGAGCAGCACGATCGAGGCGAGTGAGGTAGGCTCCGGCAACATGCGCATTCCCGTGTCCTTCGGGGCCTCTGTCAAGCTGGGCACCTCTGTAAAGGAGAACCAGAGCGAGCTGAAGATCACCGCCGGAGCAACGCCTCTGCAGAACGAGATCTGGGCGGCAGGAGCCGGTGCCAACCTGGCCGTGGGCCTGATAGACCGGCAGGCACCGGAGATCACCCTGAATACCGATCAGGAGTACATCTCCCCGAACCTGGACGGCACTCAGGATGATCTGGTCAAATCTTTGGCCATTACCGATCAGCGTTTCGTAAAGGGCTACCGCTTCATCGTCCTGGATAGCGCGGGCAAACAGGTACGGGAGATCGTCAACAAGGACGAGAGGCCGGAGAACGTGACCTTCAAGAACGTGCTGGCCCGATTGGCTTACGTGAAAACCGGGATCACCGTGCCGGAGCAGATCCGCTGGGACGGGCGCTCCGATGCGGGCACGGTGGTAGCCGACGGCACCTACACCTTCAAGGTGGAGGCCTGGGATGACAACGACAATCGCGGACAGAGCGCCTCCGGAACCGTGATCGTGGATAACACCGCTCCTGAGGTCAGCGCGGCGGCCCCGTACCTGATCTTCTCGCCGAACGACGATGGAAACAAGGACACCCTGCCGATCGAGCAGGGCGGATCGGAGGAGGTGCTGTGGAGCGCGGCCATCAGCGACACCGCCGGCCAGCAGATCGTCTCCTTCACCTGGGCGAACACCCAGCCCGAGTCCTTCGCGTGGGACGGCACCAACGCGGAGGGCATTCTCTCGGCCGACGGGGTATACTCCTACCTCATCAGCGCCACCGACAGGGCCGGGAACTCCAGCCAGGCGACGATCGACAACATCCTGATCAACACTCAGGCCACTCCGATCAATATCACCATAACCGATTCCTACTTCTCTCCCAACGGGGACGGCAGCAAGGACGGGATCGAGTTCACCCTGGAGGTGCCTGTCACAACGGGTATCGAGAACTGGAAGCTGGAGGTTGTGGGAAGCGGCGGCCAGGCGGGAAGGACCTTCAGCGGCACTCAGACGATCTCCAAGACCGTTACCTTCGACGGCCGGGATGACAATGGCAATGTGCTGCCGGAGGATACCTACTCGGGGAAGTTGGAAGTGCTGTATGAAAACGGCAACAATCCCACCGCAGAGTCTCCCCAGTTTACGATCGATCTCACCGCTCCTTCGGCCACCGTCAGTGCCGATCTGGCCATCTTCTCGCCGGATGGAGACGGGAACAAGGATGCGGTTACCCTGTACCAGGAAACTTCGGAGGAAATCCTCTGGAACGGCACTATCGAGGATATCGATGGGCGCAGCGTACGCAGCTACTCCTGGCGCGGACGGGCGGACGCAAAGATCGAGTGGGGCGGCCGAGCCGATGAGGGGGAGCTGGTAGCCGACGGGATCTACTTCTACTCCCTGGAGGCAACGGACCGGGCGGGTAACTCCGGACAATCCAAGAAGGTTCGCTTCGAGATCAACACCCAGGCCACGGAGGTTTTCGTGGCCGCGGACCTGGGAGTTTTCAGCCCGAACGCCGACGGGGTGAAGGACAGGATCACCATCCAGCCCAAGCTCAAGGTTACCGAGGGAGTCTCCCGCTACGAACTGCGCATCCTGGATCAGGAGGGGCAGATCCTGCGCAAGGTGGAAGGGCAGAACCGGGCACCCCAGGATTTCCCCTGGGACGGTCTGGACGGAAGCGGGCGCAGACTGGCCGATGGGCAGTACCAGGCGGAGTTGATCCTGGATTACCAGAAGGGGGATCACCACGAGGTACGCACCACCGCCTTCGCGATCGATACCCGGGCTCCCACCATCGAGCTTTCCGCCGAGTACAGCCTCTTCAGTCCTGATGGGGATGAGCTGAAGGACAAACTCCCGGTACGCCAGAGCTCCAGTGAAGAGGTGCTCTGGGAAGGGGTGTTCCGCAACGCCAGAGGTGAGGGGGTACGCAGCTACTACTGGAAGGGAAAGGCCACGGACTTCCAGTGGGACGGTAAAGATGAGAACGGGAACAAGATTCCCGACGGCTCCTACAGCTACACGATCACCAGCACCGATCAGGCCGGCAACGGTGTGTCCAGAGAGTTGAGGGGCCTGGAGATCGACACCCGGGTCACCTCTGTATTCGTTACCGCCTCCAGCGACGGCTTCAGCCCGAACCGGGACGGTTTCCGCGATTCCATAGAGTTCAAACCGTACGTGGGCCTCACCGACGGAATCCAGTCCTGGACCCTGGAGATGGTGCACCAGCAGGGGGCGGTTCAGAAGACCTTTAGCGGCACTGGAAAGATCCCCGGCGCCATCACCTGGGACGGGCGGGGCAACGGAAGCCTGGCCCGGGAGGGGAGTTACAAAGCGGTGATGACCGTGAGTTACTTCAAGGGCAACAGACCCCAGGCCAAGAGCACGTCCTTCATGCTGGACGTGTCCGCACCGCAGATCGATCTCTCGGTCTCTCCCCAGCCGTTCTCTCCTGACAACGACGGGGTGGATGACGAGGTGTTCATCACCATGAAGGTGGACGATCTGTCTGCGATCGAGGAGTGGCGCCTGGAAATCCTGGATCCGGTGGGAAGCGCCTTTCTCTCCTACACGGGCAAGGGCATGCCCTCAGAGCGTATTCTCTGGGACGGGATGTCCGATACCGGAGAGCTGGTACAATCCGCCGAGGACTACACCTTGATGGTAACCATGCGGGACAAACAGCGTAATTCCAGGACAGTGGAAAGCCTGATCCCCGTGGACGTGCTTGTGATCCGGGAGGGGGATAAGCTGAAGATCCGTATCGCCAGCATCACCTTTCCGCCCAACTCTGCGGATTTGATGGCGGTATCGGACATCGAGAAGGCCGCCCGAAACGACAAGACCCTGAAGCGGCTTTTCGAGATTTTCGAGAAGTACAGCGCCTACCAGATCCGCATCGAGGGGCACGCCAACATTACCCGCTACTGGAGCGAGGCGGAGGCGAAGAAGGAGAACGAGGAGGAGCTGATTCCTCTTTCCCTGGCCCGGGCCGAAGCGGTCAAGCAGGCTCTGATCAGACTCGGTTTGGACGGCAACCGCATTTCCGTTACCGGATTGGGCGGTACAAAACCGATCGTTCCCTTCGATGACGAGGAGAATCGCTGGAAGAATAGACGGGTTGAGTTCATCCTGATCAAGCGCTAGCGCCGAAGACTGAATAGAGGCATCAGGTCGTTTCATGGATAGAAGACTCATCAGAGGAATCGGTGTATTCCTCATTGTGGCGGTGCTTTTCCTTACAGCTGGGGGAGCATCCCTCTACTACCTGAATACCCCAGCCCCCCAGATACCGGCTGAGGGCACCGTGTTCAAGGTGCTGCGCGGCGAAACGCTGTCGACAATCGCCGAACGGCTGCAGATGGAGGGATTGATTCGCTCCCGCATTCTGCTTATTCTGTTCAGCCGCTTCAACGGTACGGAGACGGCCTTCAAGAACGGGTACTTCCGGATTCTGCCGGGGGACTCGATGATCGATGTGCACAACCTCCTGGTGGCCGGCTACCAGGAGCAGGTCAAGCTCACCATCCCGGAGGGTTGGACCGTAAAGAAGATCGCCCGCTATATGGAGGACCAGGGGATCGCCCCCAGTGAGGACTTCCTGCAGGCGGTTTCTTCCCGGTCTCTGCTGGATCAATTCGGGATCCCCGCGGAGAATCTGGAGGGCTACCTGTTTCCCGACACCTACTTCTTCCCCAGAGGTTATCCGGCCTATGGTGTGGTGGAGGAGATGGTGGAGAACCTCTTCCGGCGATTGGCGGAAATCGCCCCGGAGGCGCTCACTTGGGAGCGAGAACAGCTGCACCGGCGGATCATCATGGCTTCGATCGTGGAGCGGGAGTACCGAAGGAGCGATGAGGCGCCCCTGATCGCCTCGGTATTCTACAATCGGCTGAGCTACAACATCGGCCTGGAATCCTGCGCCACCTTGGGGTACATCATCACCGATATTCAGAACAAGCCGCACCCGGAGTATCTAAGTGCCGAAGACAAGCGCATCGATTCCCCGTACAACACGTACAAGTGGGCCGGCCTGCCCCCGGGGCCGATCTCCAGCCCGGGAGCCGTTGCCCTGTCCGCCTCGTTTCACCCGGCGGATACGCAGTACTACTACTTCGTGCTCAAAGATCCGCAGACCGGCGAGCACTACTTCTCTGAGGATCTGCAGGAGCACAACTGGGCCAAGTACTACTATCTGAAGCAGGTAGGATCGGGAGG
>CAZFMD010000068.1:0-14422 GCA_964520025.1 uncultured Spirochaetaceae bacterium | reverse complement strand
ATCTTCTTGTTGTACTGGAAGGTGATCAGGTCGGCGTAGTAGGACAGCCCGTACAGCTTTCCGTTGTAGGTCATGTCGGACAGCGCGTAGCTGGCGGTCGCCTCCTTATACTTCTTGGCATCGGGGAAGTAGTCCTCCAGCGATACGACCCAGCCGGCGGCGGCCCATTCGGGCAGCCAGTCCTCGCCGTTGTAGAACACATCGGTTTGGGTTTTACCCTTGAAACGCAGGACCATGGTGTCGTGATAGACGTTCCACGAATAACCGGTGTGGTTGACTTTGATGTCTGGATTTGCCTGCTCAAAAGACTTGATGTTCTCGAGGATCAGATCGATCGAGTAATCCCAAGTAACAAACTCCAAAGTCACCGGCCCCTCGGGCGCAGCTCCTCCTCCGCCCTGTCCGCCGGCAAAGGCCAGTGCCGGTAGAACGAGCAGAGCCAAGAGGAGAACCCATTTTGGTTTTGTCATAAAACCCCCCTTTAACGATATGTTTTTATATCGCCCACAACGTGGGCCCAACTAGATATTCTAAGATACCCGAGTGCAGGAATCAAGTTCTTTTTCGGGCGGTCTCCCGCCTCGGCAGCGGTAAGGTTATACCGCTGTATTTACCAACGCCGAAATTTGTTGACAGCTTCCGCACGGCTCGCGATACTGGGATAATGATGGAAAAAGCAACGTCATCAAAGCTGTCACCCAGAGAACGGGTACGCCTGACCCTGAAATTCCAGGAGGCGGATCGCATCCCCATCGACCTGGACGGCTGGGCCACCTACTTCACAGAAGGGGCGTATCGTAACCTTATGCAGCACCTTGACATCGATGAAGAACCCCGGGTCAACGATTGGTTTCTGGTCTCGGGGGTAAACGAGTCGATCCTGCAGCGCTTCGGGGTGGATTTCCGGCGGGTGGCCCTCGGGGCACCGGATGGGTTTCGAAGCAAGACCTATGCGGATGGCAGCTGGGATGACGAGTGGGGCATCCGCAAGCGAAAGGTAGCCCACCGAAATCCGAGAACCGGCGAAACAGCCTACTACGCCGAGATGATCGAACCGCCCCTGGCCGGGGCCTCGATCGACGATCTGGAAAATTACGCCTGGCCGGATCCCGGGGATCCCGGACGCTACCGGGGTTTAGCCGAGCGGGTGAAGCAGCTCTATGAGGCGACCGACTACGCCCTGGTGGCCGCGGCGATCAGCGAGGGCATTTTCGAGAAGGCCCAGGCTCTGCGGGGAATGCAGCGGTTCTTCGAGGATCTTCTCATCAACCGGGAGTTCGCAGCCCTGCTGATCGACAAGATCTTGAATATCCAGCTTGCGATCTTCGACCGTTATCTCTCCGTCGTCGGTCCGTACGTGGAGATGGTGGAGACATCGGACGACTACGGTATGCAGGCAGGTCCGTTGATCTCACCGCAGCTGTACCGGGAGATGCTCAAGCCGGCCCACCGCCGGCTGAACAGCTTCATAAAAGAACGGACCCGGGCCAAGATCTACCTGCACTCCTGCGGCTCCATAGCCGACATGCTCGACGATCTGATCGATGCCGGAGTGGATGTGATCAACCCGGTTCAGCCCCGAGCCAAGGACATGGACTCAGCCGCCTTGAAGCGTCGTTTCGGCACTCGAGTGGTCTTCCACGGCGGCGTGGATGAGCAGTACGTGCTTCCTCACGGATCGGTCCCGGAGGTGCGGGAGGAGGTCACACGATGTATCGATGCCTTCGCGCCGGGAGGCGGGTACATCTTCGCCCCGGCCCACAACATTCAGGATGACGTGAGTCCGGAAAACGTCATTACGATGTTCGAAACCGCGATGGAGGTTGGCCGCTACGCCTGAGAGAGTGATATGAGTATTCCTGCCAAGCAATGGATAGAACTGCTGAAAAACCCTGAACCCGTTTCGATCCGGGACAGCCCTGCCGGGGAGGAACCGTTCTACGACTATCTTCGCAACAGCTACGATCTTCCCTCCGACTGGAACCGCATTCGTGAGCGCTACAGGTGTATGGTCGAAACCCACGCGGATCGCTTCGACAGCCCCGCGATAGCCTTGGCCCGGGCTCCGGGCCGGGTCAACCTGATCGGGGAGCACACCGACTACAACGGTCTGCCCGTATTTCCCATGGCCGTAAACCGGGACATGGCCGCGGTATTCGCCCCCCGGAAGGATCGGAAGATCATCATCATCAATACCGAATCGGAGTTTAGCGAACGCTCCTTCGACATCGAGCAGTCCATACCCCCCTACCCCACCGGAGACTGGGGCAACTACTGCAAAGCTGCGGTTCAGGGACTGCTCGACTACTATCGACAAAAACGGCGCGACTCGGAACGTTTCCGCGGCTTCGAAGCGACCATCGACGGGGATATTCCGGTAGCCGCCGGCATGAGCTCCTCCTCCGCCCTGGTGGTACTCTCCGCCCTCGTCTTTCTGGCCGCAAATCGCCTCCAGCTGCATACCACAGCCGAAGGACGGCTGGAGCTGGCGGATCTGCTGGCCGGGGCGGAACGATACGTCGGCACTCAAGGCGGCGGCATGGACCAGGCCATCTCTCTGATGGGCCTGGCCGGACACGCCGTGAAAATCGACTTCTTCCCCCTGAGGACCCAAACTGCGCCGCTTCCGCAGAACTACGCCATCGTGGTGTCCGACAGCACGATCAAGGCGGCCAAGACCGCCGAGGCGCTGGACAAGTACAACCGCCGGCCCATTGAGTGCCGCCTGGCCGCCGCGGTATTGAAAAGGATCTTCAGCGAACGCTATGGGCGGGAGGTTCCCATCTCCCTGCTCGGGGATCTGAAAGAGGAGCGGCTGGCGGTTGCGGAAGCGGAGATCTGGCGGATCGCCGATAGCGCCCTGCACAAAGATCCGTACACCCTGGAGGAGATCGCCGGGATCCTTGGGCAGAGCACTGAGAAAACCGCCGCACTGTACTGCAAGCGGAGGGACGGATCGATTTTCGGCGAACCGGCGGATGGCTTCAAGCTGAGGCAGCGTTACCAGCACGTGATCGAGGAGGGAGGTCGGGTCGAGCAGTCCGTGAGGGCCTTGGAGGCGGGGGATATCGCGGCCTTCGGTGAGTTGATGAACCGATCTCACGAAAGCTGCAGGGATCTGTATGAGATCAGCTGCCCCGAGCTGGATCGGCTGGTCGAGATTTCCCTGGAAGCCGGGGCCCTGGGCTCGCGCCTCACCGGGGCGGGATTTGGCGGCTGCACCGTGAGCCTGGTGGAGAGAAAACGGGTGGAAGCGTTCATGCGACAGGTCGTTCACAGCTACTACAGGGATTATCTGGGGCGGAAGGATCGGGAACTCGGCAAGCTAATCTTCCCCTGTCAAGCGGCGGGGGGAGCCGGAGTCTTGGCCGGCCCACAATCTTGACCGAACTGAAAAGGATAGAAAATGACAAGCAGAGAGCGGGTGCTGAAAGCCCTGAACCACGAGCAACCGGACAGAGTACCTCTGGACCTGGGCGGGAGTGTTCTGACGGGCATGCACGCGAGCTCGGTGTACAATCTGCGCCAGGCCTTGAAGCTGGATGAGCCGGGCACACCTGTGAAGGTGATGGATCCCTACCAGATGCTCGGAGAAGTTGGGATGGACCTGGTCGATGCCCTGGGAGTGGACGTGGTTCAGGTGCCGGCGGCAACCACCCTGTTCGGCTACAAAAACGAGGGGTGGAAGCCGTGGACCCTGCCCGACGGAACCCCGGCCCTGGTGGCGGAAGGGTTCAACACCACCCCGGAAGCGAATGGGGATGTGTTCATGTATCCGCAAGGAGATCGAAGCGCGGGCCCCAGCGGAAGACTGCCGGCCGATGGATTCTACTTCGACGAGATCGTACGCCAGCCGCCCCTGGACGAGGCCACGCTGGATCCGGCCGACAACACCGAGGAGTTCACCCCGATCTCAGAGCAGGATCTGGCCTACTTCCAGAGCGAGACCGAACGCCTGTACAGGAACACCGACAAGGCGGTCTTCGCCGGTTTCTGCTTCACCAGTTTCGGAGATATCGCCCTGGTTCCCGCCCCCTGGTTGAAAGATCCCAAGGGGATCCGGGATATCGAGGAGTGGTACGTCAGCACCCTGACCCGGCGGGACTACGTGTACAGGGTTTTCGAGAGACAGTGCGAAGTTGCCCTGGCCAATCTCGAAAAACTGCGACGGAGACTGGGAAACCAGGTGCATGTGACCCTGATCACCGGAACGGATTTCGGAGCTCAGAACAACCTCTTCATATCCGAGCATTCCTACCGGGATCTGTACAAACCTTTTCATAAAACGATCAATGACTGGGTTCATCAGAACACGGGATGGAAGACCTTTATTCACTCCTGCGGCTCCGTCGTGAAGCTGATACCGGAGTTCATCGAGGCCGGATTCGATATCCTCAATCCGGTACAGACAGCTGCGGCCGGGATGGATCCGAAGGTTCTGAAAGAACGCTTCGGAGAACAGATCGTATTCTGGGGCGGCGGTGTAGACACCCAGAAGACGCTGCCCTTCGGAACCCCGGAGGAGGTGCGGCGGGAGGTCCGGGAACGGGTGGAGATCTTCGGAAAGGGCGGCGGGTTCGTGTTCGCCGGGATTCACAATATCCAGGCGGGTATCCCGCCTGAGAATCTAATCGCCCTGTTTGATACGTTTCGCGAGTGCCGTTAGACTGATTGGCCGAGTCGCCTACTGGATTAATCTCAGAGTTTTGTGTACAAAGAGCCACACACAAAATGAACAAACTACCCCAAGACCTGCACATTCACACGACTTTTTCCAGACACGACGGCGCCGTGGCTCCCGAGCAGACCGTACAGCTGGTGGCCGCGATTGCCCACGCCCGCGTCATGGGCATCAGCGATCACCTCGAGTCAATTGTCGATGACTTCCCAACCTACGCGGAAGCCGTGCGTTCACACGGATTTAGGGTCGGCACCGAAGTCAACGGAGCGGACTGGGTGGGAGAGGCCGAAGCGGTGGAAGCCCAGTACTACGTGTACCACTGCCGGAACCGGGAAAAAGACTACCGGGGAACGGAGCGGCTCCTGGCTACGGGCAAGCCCCTCATCATCGCCCATCCCCTGATCCTGGAGACGGATTTAAACCGGGTTCCTCCCCAGTGCCTGATCGAGATCAACAACCGCTACGTCTGGCGCAGCAACTGGGAGACCCTGCGCCCCTTCACCGAAATGTTTTCCTTTGTCATCGATTCCGACGCCCACCAGCCCCACTGGCTCAACCAGAACATCGCCCGCTACGTAGCAAGGGAATTGGAGATCACCGAAACCCTGCTGTTCACCGATGCCGGAGAAACCATACAGCCACGCACGGCAAACGTGACAAAAAAACTTTGAAATTCCGGCTCTTTGACCCTATATTGAATCCTATACACCAGCCATAACTGGAAAGGAGGCTTCATGAAAGCCCTGAAGATTGTTGTTCTGCTCGTACTCACACTCGCCCTCATGGGCTGCTTCGAGTCGATCGTGCTGCTGCGGGTGAACAAAGACGGAAGCGGAACGATCGAGGAAACCATTGTAATCAGCGACGCCTTTATGGAGCTGATGAAGAGCTTCGGCGGGGAAGAGGAAGGTGAAGCCGAAGAGGAGGAGCCGATCGACGAGCAAGAGCTAATCGACAAGGCCGCCGCCATGGGTGAGGGAGTGCGCTATGTCTCCGCCGAGCCCGTGAAAACCGATCGCGGCTCCGGATACAAGGCGATCTACAGCTTCTCCGATATCAACGACGTGCGCATCAATCAGAATCCGGGTGAGAATGTGAGCCCTCCCCCAATGGGAGGAGAAGAGGAGGGACCGGTTGAGGAGTGGCTGCGCTTCAACTTCAGCGGCGGCCGTACCGCGGCCCTGGAAATCATCTACCCCCGGGATCTGGAAGAAGAAATAGAGCAGGAGGAATCCGCGGAGGGTGAGGTGGACATGGACAGCAATCCGGAGATGATGGATATGATGCGGGAGCTGTACCGGGACATGCACTTCGGCATCGCCGTGGAGGTCGACGGACAGATCGTCGAGACCAATGCCAGCTACGTGGACGGTTCCACGGTCACCCTGATGGACATCGACTTCGCCAAGATCCTCGAGGATGAGGAGAAGTTCCAGGAATTGATGAACGCCAATCCCGAGACCGTGGAGGAGATGAAGGAGTTGGTCAAGGACAATCCGGGAATCAAGGTGGAGATCGAAGAGGCGATCCGCATCCGCTTCAGGTAGAGACGGCACCGGACACGCTGATCTCAGGAAGCAGAACCGAGAGGGGTCCTTGGAAACGGGCACGGCTCTGGGTTTCCCGAGAGAAGTACATCTGCGTTTGAACGTCTCGAACATTCCCCGATACCGAGCCACCGGTCACCGGACGGCGCTTCCCTTTTGAATCCGTGTAGTAGGCCAGACGGATCTCTCCGCCAAAATCCCCGGTTAGGGGTTCGGTGACGAAGTCGGAAAAATACACGACCTCCAGGTGCGCTCCCCGGCGGAGCTCCTCGAGAGCCTTTGAGCCGGGTGTGACCGCGACGTTGCCGACAGCCCCGGTCGGCGGCACCTCCAGGTAGTGGCAGAATCTTACAGGACCCCAGTAGCGTTCCAGTCTGCCCGCATCTATGATCTGTGTGCGCTTCAATGCAAAACCGTCGACATCCACGGGTGCGGAAGCCGGAGAGTTCTTCAAAAACGGCTCCAAGGAGAGGCTCAAACGATCTCCCGTGACTCCCTTCCCCTGGATACTCTCTCCCACCTTTGCCGTGGAGATGCCGGAGTACACGCTCTGCGCTTCGGATCGGGTGAGGTAGTACTCGAAGAAATCCGGAACCGGATCTCCGGTAAGTAACACGGGAAATCGTTTCAGGTGAGGAGTAGATGCGGCCACTGAACGATCGCCGCAGTAACGCAGCTGATCCCGGACCTCGGCGGCCAGCAATTCAGGTTCGAACTCGGAGAATCTCAGCTCTCTGTACAGTTCCACAGCTCCGTCCGGCCCACCGGCCTTCCGGCCGCCCTTTCCATCCTCCTCGACCTTTCCGCCGTCTTCGACTATCAGCTCGACATAGCCCGAGAAGGACGGATAGGATACATCCAGACCAAGAGAGTTGACGATGCGGATGTCCATACGATTGAGGAACAGCTCCGCCGAATTGATACGCGACTCCGCCTGCTCCTCCTGGGCATAGATGGTTTCGGCCAGGGGGCCGAGCCACTCCTCCAGGGACCGGGCGGCAAAACTGCTCTGAGGCATCTCGGCGATTGTGGCGCCCGGCTCCACCAGGGGATAGTGCTGGTTGCGTACATACCTGGCGGAGTCCAGGCTCTGCTCGATCAGAGCCCGAATATCCTCGCTGGAGTAGGTGGGGTGAATCTGCACAGCCACGGATCCGCGGTATTTCTTCCCATCCTCCTGGAAATCCCTGTATACCGTGAGGAAGGTACGGCGCACATCCTTGGAGCGCTGCATCTCCACGTCCCGGCGGACGAAGAACATCTCCTGTCCCTGGATCCGCCTGTCAGTGATCCGCCAGGCATCGATATCCGCAATACTCGACAATAGCTGCTGCAACTGTTGGATCATCATCCCAACCTCATCTTCGTTTTAATATAAGGTCCGCCTAAGGAGTTCTTCACGAAATCCTTGTATCCCTTGCCGCACATACCGCTGCCGGAATGTTCTACCTCCCGGGAAACCATGCTCACCGAGCCGAGAACCTCCGGCACGTAGCCGAACATCAGCAGGGGGGAGACGAGCTTGCCCGTCAGTTTTCCATCCCGGATCTCCCTGGCATAGAGGATCTGCCCCTGGATTCCCCAGTTCTTGGGATCCTCCATTCCGGAGAGAAATTTCTCCAGCAGATATCCTCTGTCGATCGAGGCGATCATCTCCTCCAGGCTGTCCGTGCCGCCGGTAAAGAAGGTATTGGTCATACGGGCATAGGCTTTACGCTCGAAAGACTCCCGTTTCCCGTTACCTGTGGGCGGGGTGCCCAGGCGTAGCGCCGAGAGCAGGTCCGAGATTCCGGTTTTGAATATCCCCTTCTCGATAACCAGGGTATCTGCGCCCAGCACGCCTTCATCATCGAAGCGGTAGGTACCGGTCTGCTCTGCGGCCAGAGCCCCGTCGCGCAGGTTCACCATCGGCGAGGCCACAGCCTTGCCCAGGTATTCCTCGGCTTTTGCTCTGTTCTTGACGAACATGTCCGTCTCCACGCCGTGGCCGAAAGATTCGTGGGCCAGAAGTCCGGCCACATTCGGGGAGAGGATAACCTCGTACTCACCGGGCTCGATCCGCGCGGCATCGAGTAGCTGCTCGGCGATGTTCATGGTATCCTCGATTCCCGCTTCCATCTCCTCGATCAGCTCCAGTCCCTTGAGTCCCGAGTAGGAGGCGTACATCTCCCGGGTTGCTTCATCCCTGCGTACCACCGCTATCAAGTAGCCCTGAGCCCAGATGTAGGACTGCTCCAGCTCTCGTGTCGCAGAGACGAACAGCTTGGATACCCGCATATGCTCGAGACGAGCCTCGGCCTCTACCAGATGCTCTGAGAGCCGGAAGGCGCGATCCTTGAGCCGGGAGAGTCGTCCGATTATCTGTTCCGCCGGCACCGGCTCGGGAAGCACCTCGACGCTGCCCTGCCAGGTTTCGCTCAAGGGTTGTTCGGATATCTGCGGAAGTTCGGGCACGCCGAAGGGCAGTCGCCCGCCAACCGCTGATGATTTGCGGAAACGCTCGCGGATCGTGTCGGCCAGAGACTCGGTGTCCTCCAGTGAACCCTGATCGAGCTCGTTGAACGAGTACTCCAGGTATTGCCGGCCGTCGAAAACGCGGATCACCGATCCCCGTTCGCACCAGTCGCTCTGCCGGGTGTCGATCGCCCGTTTGCGAACCGAATAGCGCATGCCTGTCGAGTCGGTTGAGAGGATCGATACGTAGGGAAAATCCTTGGCTAGAATTCCAACGAGCCGCTTGAGCGGCTGTTTGATTTCGGCCAAATAGGCCGACAGGGGGACGTTCATCTGATCTCCTAATTCACACGATAAGATTCGCGGGCAACCAGCCGTTTTCGGCGATCCGGCTCCGGGCATCTTCGTAACTTTGAAACAGCACGGTCCTGATCCCGGCCCGTTCGGCGCCCTTCACGTTCTCCGGGATATCATCGAGAAACAGGACCTTCCCTGCTTCCAGTTGAAGGGCATCCAGACAGGAACGATAGATCTGCGCTTCAGGCTTGTTCACACCGAGATCGCAGGAAAAGACCTTTACCTCGAATCGATCCAACCACTGAAAACGAGTTTCGATCCGTTGCAGGATATCCCGGGGCATGTTGGAGAGGATCCCGGTTCGCACTCCCGCTTGCTGCAGACCGAAGGCCCAGTTGAGCACCTGGTCGTTGATCCGGGTCCAGCCCGCCGTATCCTCTTCGAAGAGGCAGCGCAGGAGTTCCGGGTTCACAGACCCGTTGCCGGAATCCACGACCCGGGACCAGTACTCCCGGCTGTCGATCGTACCTCGATCGTAGTCCGGACGCCGCCGCCTATACTCCAGGTCGAAGGTAGAACGATCCAAACCGCAGAGCGCCCGCAGATTCTCCACCTGACTATCCAGGGGTTGTAATGTAAGGACCCCGCCGAAATCAAAAACGACGGCTTCGATTTCCGCATTCATGACTGTGTGGGCAAATGTACTCATATGCGCTAAGGAGTTCAAGAAAGGACGGACAGGCATTCAACCACGCTGCGACAGTAGGTCTCGATCTCCTCTGCGTAATCTTTTAGAAAGGAGATATCCTCCAGTTTACCCCAGACAGCTTCCATCTCCGCCGGGTTGCGGAAGGTGGACTGGCGAAAGGGATTTTCGTAGTCCTTTCCTCTGGACGCCTGGGCTCGCTGGAGCAGCTCCCTGGCAACTTCCACAGATTCCGACAGAATCCGGCGGATCTGCTCGGTGTCTAACTGATCGGTGTCCAGATCATAACTGACCATCAGGCAGTACAGAGCATGGGCTGTTCTGTGTTCGGGGTACGCCTCCCAGGCAAGATCGTAGGCCCGGTGAAGCTGCTCCCATGTATCGGTCCGGCCTTCCTGCACGGTTCGGATCAACTGCTCCAGTTCCGGCGTCGGGATCAACTGTCCTCCTATGTTTTCCCAACTCAGGTGGGGCTTTGAGTAGCGCTCGCCGATCTGTTTTGCGATCGCCTTGCCTCTGTTTTTCCCTTCATCCTGCTCTCTGTCACCCCCGCTATTCACAACGCGCTGAACCGCGGTATTCAACTCCCGGGCCCCGTAGAAGCGCAGCATCCTGCGATACCAGAGATAGCCGCGCAGGGGATGAAGGACCCGCACCTTTCGTTTATAGGCCATTCCCTCCAGCTGCAGATCCAGGGAAGCATCGACCTTCTCGTAGTTTTCGAAATCCTCGGGCCCAAGGCGCCGCCCTATCTGCCGTTCGATGGCAGAGCGAAGAATCTCCATGCCCCGGATCATCTCCTGGGCCGAGTCCGGAGCCAGAAAGTCATACTCGATGTTCTGTTCCTTGATCACCCGCTTATCCCGGGCTCGATACTTGCCGGCGTTGCGCACCACCGCGTACATGTTGTGCTGGAACCAGTATCCGGGCATCAGCTGAATCGTTTGTCGATCTTCAGAGATGCTAACCAGGGCGAAGGGTAACGTGATGTTGAGCTCGCAGGGATAGCTGCCCTTAGCGATCAGGCAGTAGGAGGCGAAGCGGGAGGAGTGTTTAAAACTGGATGCCAAACCGGGCCAAAATCCCCGACCGGCCAGGATCTCTCCGTCGTTCGCCCGGGAATTGTGGTTGGAACCGATGGTTGCCGCCGCGGCGATGTTGGATTGACCCAGGAGGGTGGATGCGGTGAGAAAGGAGTTGTTGTGATGCTGCTCGTGAAAGGGAAAAATCAGGTTATTGAGGATCTCGCAACAGGAAACCGTGGAGTTGCAGCCCAGATAGGAGTTGATCAGGCGGGCGCCGTACTTCAGCTGCACGTTCCGTCCGGTGAAGAAGCGAACCGCTTTGACGCCGTAGAAGATCCTGTTCCCGTAGCCCACGATCCCGTTCACCATCTCCACCCCTTCGCCGATCTGCGTGGGTTCCGCCTCGCTGGAGTTGATGGTGAGATTCTTGAGCTTATTGGCTCCCTTGATGTAACAGTCCTCTCCGATCAGGGTGTCCTTGATGATGCGGCTGTTCTTGACCACCGCCCGATCCCCCACGGTCCCGTAGTGCCCGCGGCGGCTGTCAGCCACCCGGTTGGTCATCTCCTCAAAAGCCTTCAGCAGCTGAGGCAGTTCCCGGTAACGGGACCAGATGTAGGCATCGGCGGGCAGCATACCGTTGAATGGCAGGATCTTCCTGCCCCCGTTTTCGTTGCCCACCTCCAGCCAGATTCGAACGGATTCATCTTCACCCTGCTTGAGCACTCCATTACCGAACTTGGCGTGGTTCACCGTGATCATCTCATCGATGTTGAACAGGGCCACCCGGTTGCCGATTATGTAATGGGCGATGTAGTGGACATTGCGCATCGCCACGTTGTCACCGATATCACAGCTGATGATCGTACTGTCGGAAAGCCCAACCGGCAGCCTCAACTCGTGGTATTCGAGAAAGGTCGCCGAAAGTTCTCCGATGCGCACCAGTCCCCAGAACTCGCAGTTTCGGACCAAGCGGGGATCGAAGCGTTCACCCACCAGGATGCGGTCCCAATCCTCCGCGGTATTGTTGTTCTTGGCCAGGATCTCGATCTGCTCGGAGCTCAACGGCCGGTACTCTTTTACCCCGTCTGATTGAAACAGGCGCAGGTCCTCCTCGCGGCACTCCTCGCCGTACTGCGCGGGGACGAATCCTTTCGAGAAGTCCCTCAAGCTTCCGATCTCTATGTGGCTCATTTACATTCCTCCATCAGGCGAGTTCCGGCTCCAACTCCGTGGTATCGGGCGCCTGTTGCCAGGGCTTTCGCTTCTGCCAGTCGTTGATCCAATCGTCCGGCATCACCAGACTCAGTCCCGCCATATCTCCCAGGTATTGATCCAGCTCCGAGCGCTTGAACACCACTTCGCTGGTGAGGGCCGGAAATTCCCTGTAAAACTCCTCCGTCACCAGCGGCTCCAGGAGATCCCAATTCTTGGACACGCTGCCACCCAGGATGATCAGGCGAGAATCCAGCACGGCGATTGCGTTGTACAATCCCGTGGCCATGATCGTGGCGACCCGACGAATCAGGGCTTCGGCCTGCTGATCTCCCTCCCGGCAGCGCCGGAATACCTCTGCCGGTTGCGCCCCGCTCTGTCTGGCGATGGCCAGACCGGAGACCAGGGCCTCCAGATGGGCCGCACTTCCGCAGCCGCACACAGGCTCTCCCTCGCGATGATAGTTCATCACGATGTGCCCCAGATGCAGAGCATTGTCGTTTTTCCCGGTGAGCAGATGGCCGTCCACGAAAGCACCGCCGCCGATGCCGGTACTCCAGGTCACGTACAAGAGGTTGTCCTCTCCCCGTCCCGCTCCGAAGCTGCGTTCGGCCACCGCGGCGCTGATGCAATCATTGGCGATATGCAGACGGGGATAGAGGCCGGACAGATCCCTCTCCAGAGGTATCCGGGTCCAATCGTTGTCGATTCCCTCCCGCTTCCGCCCCAAACCGCCGCATATGTTGGGTGCGGCTAAGCAAAGATATCCGTCCTCTTTCACGAACGGGCTTGCCGTGCTGATCCCTACGGCGGTGATTTGATCCCTTTCGACCTGCGCCAGCCGGCAGGTGGTGCCGATGAGAAAATCGATCTGGCGGGGTACGGTTCCCTGGTCTCCCCTCTTTCTGGTCAGCTGATACACCCGGGCCAGGATCCCGCTACGCTCCGATATGCTGACCGTGGTCTTGGTGGCACCTATATCTACCGCCGCGAAGTACTGCCCCATCAGCTGCCCTGGTAGATGTTGCCCACCTTGCGGGCTCGCTCGGGCTTGTCCAGATCGATGCCCAGGCTGAGGCCGATCTCCACCAGCAGGTTCCAGCCGGCGGCGATTTCCACGTAGCTCTGAAAATCCCCGGCATCGGGAATAACCACCGTGGGGAAACTGGTCTTCCGAGTTGATATGGCGATCACCTCCAGCCCCACGCCGTCGACCAGGCACTCGCGGAACTTCTCCTCCTCGCTTTCGAAGGGCTCCGCCACCACGACCAGTTCCTCCGGCGACATCACCTCTTCGATACCGTGAACCGCGTAGGTTCCTTCCAGAAAATCCGCCTTCTTGCGGGTGATCTCGTTGGTCTTGAGGGTGAGCTCTTCGGCCACCCCGGTGTTGCGGCCGGCGAAGTAGATGGTCGGGGCGTTCCCGGCCCGCTTTACCAACCCCGGGTCGATTTCCAGGGTCAGGGCCTGCTCGACCTTGACCGCCAGATCCTCCAATCCCTCCATCGCTTCACCCCGCAGCGTACGCAGAAGACTGTCATAGAACAGAGCCTGTTCCACCACGGTCTTGGTGGCGGCCACCGCCTCCTCTTTACCGCTGATCAGTATTTGACTGGCCGCCGCCAGATTGTCCAGGGGAGAGTCCTCGTAGGCGGTCAGGGCGTAGAGAGCCCGGTGGCCGGAACTCTTGAGGGTCTGAAACAGCCGTACCACCTCCTTGGTCTTTCCCGAATTGGAGGCTCCGAATACGACATAGGCCCCCAGATCGTATTCCAGAGCCTGGGTGGCGCCGTCGGTGGCAAGGGCCAGGGCATCCGCCTTCTTCAGCGAGTCGTAGATGGCTCGCTTGGCCGGAAAGATCCGGCTGGAACCCTCGCCTGTGAGAAACAGGCGCCCGGAAGCTTTGAGGGCGGGCACAAAGGCCATCGCGGCCTGCGGATCGAAGCGACGGATGACATCCGGGGTCTGCATCATCTCCTGGACGAGCTTGTAACGGGAGAATTTCGGGTTGTTCAGGTTCATCTTTCCTCCTTAGAATGGCTCCTATAGGGCCGCGAACTCGGGGATCTCCCCGACCAGCGGCCGCATATACTCGAGAAACTCCTCCGTGACGAAGTTCCCCTCTGCATTGATGTACTCTCTGGGCATGGGTTTGCTCTTCTCAGCGACCTCGGAAAGGGGAGCGGTCTGGAACTCGACGCGGTAAGGTGTGCTCGAGCTTCTGGCTATGGTGACCATAACCCCGGAGGATCCCCCGGTGGCCAGCTGTACGGCTTCTCGCCCGCACTCGTAGGCCTCCCGGCGATCCAGGTCGACGGAACGGTCCATGGCGCTCATGACCAGGGACTCGGTGATCTGAAACTCCCCGCGGAAATCGAAGCGCTCCATGATCATCCGGTGCAGATTCACAGCCACGCTGCTCCCCCCCATGGCCCCGAACTCGATATTGCCGAACTTGTCGGTCGTCTCGGAGGCGCTGACCGGAGTCCCGTCGGCG
>CAZFMD010000067.1:0-14534 GCA_964520025.1 uncultured Spirochaetaceae bacterium | reverse complement strand
AACCGGTGAGCAGCTGGATCAGATTGTACCCGGTGACGTTCTTCATCACCTTGGCTCCCAGCTCCATGATCTCCCCGCTGGGAAGCACTGCCTGAAGACCGTTCACGTAGTCCTTGGTTACCCCATATTTAATGGCCCGAGGCCCGCCGGCGTTTTCGGCGATATTTCCACCGATTGAGCAGGAATCCAGGCTTGCCGGATCCGGGGGGTAGAATAATCCGGTCGCTTCCACCTCCCGGTGAAGGTTACCTGTAATGACCCCCGGTTCCACGGAAACCATGAGGTTTTCCTCGTCGATCTCCAGGATCCTGTCCATCTTCTCCAGGGACAGCACCAGACCGCCGAATACGGGAACCGCGCCGCCGCTCAAGCCCTGTCCCGCACCCCTGGGAGTAACGGGGAAACGTTTCTCTTGGGCCAGTTTGAGGATCTGCGACACCTGTTCGGTCGACTGGACCCGTGCCACCGCCTCGGGCAAATGCCAGATCTCGGCCACCTCGTCGTGGGCGTAGGCATCCATGTCGTCCTCAGGGGTGAGGAGGTATCCGTCGCCCAGGATCTCACGCAGCTGCTGCAGTGTCTCATTGCCAATCTTCTTGTACATGGCAGGAAATGCATTATACTGGCTGAGAGAAGGAACAGGAAGAGGTGCTTAGGGAAATGAGCAGAGAATTGTCCCAGCAGATACGGAGAATGTACGTGTTTCATCCCGGGCTGGCAGTGGCGGGACTGGTCCTGCTGATCCTGAGCGGCTGTGCGAATCAGGATCAGCGGAAGTATATCCAGCTGGACAGCTACGACATCCAGAACTTCGAACCCTATCGACAGTTGTTGATCGAGGACGAGTTTGCCGAGCATCCGGAGTTGGTCGAGCGTACGGTCTACCATTTGCATTTTGAACTTGGTGATCCGCCCAGTGAAATCCGGGCCCAGGCTCGAATCCGTTTCACCAATCGATCCGCAGAAACAGTCGAGGAGATCCCCTTCTTCCTCTATCCAAACCTTACCCCGGGCCGGCTCGATGTGAAGTCGGTAATCGTAGATGACCTGAGCGTGGAAGCGAAGTTCGGCAACCGCCGCAGTCAACTGTTGGTGCGTTTGCCCACAACCTTGGAGCCGGGCCAGGCCGTTTCGATTCTGATCGACTATCACCTCTCCCTGCCGGTGACTGAAGAGGGAGAGTACGGTGGATTCGGGTATTCCGGGGGCGTTCTATCCTTGGCCTACTGTTATCCGATCATTCCAGCCTACCGGGGATGGGACCACCCCATGCCGGTAGCCTACGGGGATTTTATCTTCAACGAGGTGAGTTTCTATCTGGTTGAGATTTCCATGCCGGAGGGATTCATCCTGGCGGCGCCGGGGGTTGAGCTTGGTTCGCGTCGGGGAGGCGGCCGCCGGGAGGTGGTTGTGGCCATGGGGCCCTCCCGGGATCTCTACTTGGCACTGAGCCGGGAGTTTGTGGTTCACGAGGAACAGGTCGGGGAGACGGAGATCCGCAGCTTTGCTCGCAAGGAGGAAGAGGCGGGCTCTCAGCGGGCTCTTTCCGCAGCTGCGGCGGCTGTTCACAGCTTTGGAGAGCGGTTCGGGCTCTACCCGTACAGGACACTGTCCCTGGTGAGCGTTCCCTTCACATCCTACGGTCTGGAGTTTCCCGGTATTATCATCAATGCCAGGCGTCTGTACGATCTGGATCAGAGCTACAACGGGATTCCGGCGCCTGTTCTGCTCGAGTCCACAACGGCTCACGAAGTGGGCCATCAGTGGTTCTACGCTTCCGTGGGAAACGATCAGCTGTTGGAGCCCTGGCTGGATGAGGCCCCGACCCAGTACGCCACCTGGTTGTATTACGTGGATCGCTACGGCAAATCCGCAGCCCAAGGGTTCTTCCGATCTTTGGAAGACCGCTGGGACCGGGTGGACAGAGCGGAAATCCCGATCGGCAGGCCGGTCAGCGCCTACACGCCCAAGGAGTACGGGGCCATCGTGTACGGCAGGGGGCCGTTGTTTCTTCATGCCCTCTCCGAGCACATGGGGGAGGAGGTTTTCGACGGATTCCTCAGGGAGTACTCCAGAGCCTTCGAGTGGGATATTGTCGATTCGCGGAAGTTCGAGGCCGCCGCCGAGGCGGCCTGCAACTGCCAGCTGGACGAGCTTTTTTCAACCTGGGTTGGAAATTAGGGGTGCAGCGGATGAAGGAACCAATTGTCTGTACTCACGCCCAGTTTGGCAAGGGAGAGGCGAACTTCCGGCGCTACGGGGCTGATTATGATTGGATCAGTTGCTGCGAGAAGGAGGAGGCTCTGGCTAACATCATCCGCCACAGGAAGGTGCGTATTGCGGTTGTAGGGACCTCCCGCTATCAGGAGCAGCTGTATACAGCGCTGCAAGAATCGGCGGAAGAGGGCTCTGCGCTGATCGCCAGGCACGGTGTCGGCTACGACGGTTTGGATCTGGAGCTCTGCAAACGTCACAACATTATGGTTACGACCACACCGGGAACACTGGATCGCTCCGTGGCGGAACACACAATCGCCTTGATGTTGAGTCTGGTCAGAGAAATCCCCGCCCTGGATCGATCATTACGGGACTCCCGCTTTGTACCCGTTACCACAGTGGAAGTAGGCGGAAAGACTCTGGGGGTGGCGGGATTCGGAAAGATCGGTAGACAGGTGGCCCGAATCGCCTCGCAGGGGCTGGGGATGAATGTTGTTGCTTTCGATATCCTCCCCCTGTCCGAACAATTGAAGCAGGAGAATATAGGGGAGGAAGAGTTTCGAAACAAGTACGGGCTTCAGGCATATCTGACGGATTACCATTCCTTCGCAGGTTCCCTGGACATCCTCTCCATTCATCTGCCCGCAACGGAGCATACCCGGGGATTCTTCAACTCCGAGCGGTTGGCCGTGCTCGCTTCCTCCTCATATTTGATCAACACCGGTCGCGGAGCTCTGATCGATGAAAATGCTCTGTACGACGCTCTTGCAGCAGGGCAGCTGAAGGCTGCGGCTTTAGACGTTTTTCATAATGAACCGTATGTCCCTCTTTCTGTGGAGAGAGACCTTCGAGAGCTTCCCAATGTGATTCTCACCCCGCATGTGGCATCGAACACTGTAGAGGCAAACTTCCGGGTGCAGCAGAACATTCTGCAGAACATAGAAAAGTTCCTACAGGGTAGACACGGTGAAATGACCCGGGTCGTGTGAGGAGTTCTATGGCGGTTCCCGGAACCGAAGTGTTCAACACGCAGGTGAGTTGAAGCTCGGCTTCGATCCGTTCAGGTTTGCGCCAGGCTTTCTCTTCGTCGCTCGCTGAGCCGCTGCAGGTAGTCGTGCCACTTCACCGGGCTCTCTCGTCGAATCGGTATTCTGTACAGCACCTTCTGATAGATAAAGTGAAGCTTGTCTCCCGGTTCGACGGTGATGGCCCGGATATCCTCCAGTGGAATGGATACGCGGACGTTTGCCCGCCGTGTGAGCCGGCCGCGAAAGATGAATCGTCTGTCGGTGAGGAAGGCTCGCCCGAAACCGGCAATTCGCAGCATCGGATAGTGCTTTTCACGGTACAGAAGGTGGGGCCGGCTGACCAGGTAGAGATTCTCTGCCTCTTGTAAACGGATCAGGTTGGAATGGATCGGTTTCAACGGCATGCCTTTGATCTGCCGGTAGATCTGCGCCACGGTTTTCGGATTCCCCGCCGGATGGCCTCCTTCGTCGATCGGTGTGAGCCGGCTTCCCAGATCCACCTCCCATGCAGCAAAGCAGCTCTGACATTCCACCTGGTTTGAGGACAGGGGTTGCACGGCTTTGAGGCTCTCGAGGTTTCGGCACTGCGGGCAACGATAGATGATCTTCTGTATCCCGGAGGCCAATCCGTTCCCCCGCCGCTTCGCGTGGGGCAATCGCATTTCGTAGTCCGGGATGCGGATGGCCGCGGCGATATCGTCGATGACCTGTTGCTCCGAGTCCGGGATCGTTTCGGGGGTATACAGCTGGCCGAATTTGAGGCGTGCCCGAATCGGCCGCCACTTGTCGGCCCACCGGGGAAAGTGCAGATAGGCGCCTTCGAGCCGGCAGAAATAAACTGGCACCTTCACCCGCCGAATGATGCGGGCGATGGTCGGTATGATTGGAGAGTTGGTACCGTCCCAGCTGCGGATTCCCTCCGGATATATCGC
Source organism: uncultured Spirochaetaceae bacterium (assembly GCA_964520025.1). GTDB lineage: Bacteria > Spirochaetota > Spirochaetia > SZUA-6 > DRHE01 > JAFGQJ01. The sequence continues at coordinate 10,357 of CAZFMD010000067.1, read as the reverse complement.
AATCAATCCTCCGGCTCGAAGCAGCTTGATAATCAGCCGTATTGACTGAAAATCCTGAGCTGCTCTGCGAAAGGGGATGGTCCCGAACAGTCGCACCAACAAGCCGACGATTCTTCCCCTAAACAGTTCCTCGGTGGCCACGAAATGAAGAGGCCGGTCAATTGCGACATAGATCCAGATCGGATCGAAGAAGTTGACATGATTGGCGACCAGGATAGCCGGTCCGCGCAGGGGGATGGTCTCCTTGTTCACCGGCTGAAGTTTGAAAAACCTATATATGGGCTCGCGGATAAACAAGGAGGCCAAGAGATAGAAGAGGGGGCTGACCGGTTTTGCATCCCGCAGCTTATCGCATTTCTCTCCCATTTTGGCTTTCCCCGTGACTTAGCGTAGTAGCTTTCTCTATCGTTTGGCGAAAATCCCTTTCAGCGGAACCGAGGAGACGGGCTCGGTTCTCAAACCCTCTTTTGCCAAAATGGCATTTGCCGAGAGCAGGGCGGAGGTGGTGGCCGCCTCCATCAGCATGGCCGGACAGGGAAGCTTGACCCAGTCTCCGGCCAGATAGAGGTTGGTTATTCCCGGGTCATAGGTGGGTCTGCCCGCGTACAGCCCCTTCTGAAAGGCCGTGAAATCATCCCGCAGCTGATGATACTCGTAGAGGATTTTTGCCTCTTTCAGCTCCGGGAGGTAGGCGTGCAGCTCCTCGATGAAATGCTTGCGTATCTCTGCCTTGGTCTTAACATCATCCGGCACGGCGTAGGAATGCAGCTCGAATATCCCGCCTTTTGTCTTTTTAGACCACTGCGCCGAAGCATCCTCCAGGTTATGGTACAGGGAAATCGAGTCGAGCAGCTTGACCCGGTCGGTGAAGATAAAGAAGGGAAGTTGCTGCTCGAGAGCCCGGTCCATCCAGAGGCGCAGAACCGAGTAGCGCTGGGAGGCCTTCAGCTCTGATAGCCTCTGAAAGCTGGCCGGGTTCTCCTCTTTGAAGAAACCGGAGCTTTCGGCAATGGATTTGCTGCCCACCACATCGGTGGCCAAGACGGCATAGTCGAAAGCCTCCTGACCCACGGCGAATCCCTCTCCGCGGCGCCTGAGCTTCTTGACCGGTTTTTCTAGTAGAATGCGCACACCCCGTTTCTCCAGGTATCTCCTGGCGGGGGCGAGAAAGGTTGTTTCGAAGTCATCCCGAAGCACGTCGTAGATCAAGCCCAGATCGTTGGAGAGGAAGTAGAAATGGAAGCTCTTGATCATCTCCGCCATGGACATAAGATGGCTCTCTGCGAAGAAGGCTCTGGTGAAGGTGCTGAAGATCACCCGCATCTCGGGGGGGATCCCCGCCAATTGGGCGAACTGCTGGTAGGACAGGTCGTCGAATCTGGCAAAGGTTCGCTCCGCATCGTATTGCAGGAAGGCGAGAAGCCGGCGGGACTCGGGATTCTTCATCATATCCCCCAGCTTGTAGACCTTGTGTTTGGCCATGGAGAGCATGTTCAGTGCCGGGGTGGTCTTGATTCCCTTGAAGCCGTAGTTGCCGTGCTCCAGAGTCGCGATCAGGTAGTCCTCAATCGGGATGAGGTACTTGTCGGAACCGATTCGTTCCAGAAATGAACGCAGGTTATAGTACTGCCTGAAGAAGGCGTGAAAGCCGTGTTCGACCTGGGTGTGGAATCCATCTTTGAATCGAACCGGCCAGGAGCCGATCTTGCCGCCCAGGTAGTGGTTGCTCTCGTACAGCGTCACCCGCAATCCCCGATCCGAGAGAACCGCCGCTGCGACCAGACCGGCAATGCCCCCTCCGATCACGGCAACCGATCGTTCCTGGCGGATTTTTTCAGGCCGCGACGTGTCGACCTCGTTGACCTGGAGCCGGTTGCCGCCCAGGCGTTTCATGATGATGCTTGCGATCGGTCCTCTTCGTTTTCCCATGGCGTTACCTCTCGATATCGATCTTTCGTCCCTTCCAGCTCACCTCGTGGAGGAAGAAGGTGCGAAGCAGGGATATGATAAAAATCGCTGCGAAGAATACGAATGGAAACGGATACAGCAGGGCTGTGTAGAATCCGTAGTTACCCATGCGGAAAAAAATCCAGGCTATCTGCAGGATATAGAGAGCGTGGAGCACGATCCAGGGAGCAGCTGCCTGCAGGTTCCCGCTGATCAACAGAACCAGCAGCAAGACGGATACCACGAATCCTCCGGCAATCCAGCAGATGATCGGGATGAGAATCTTGGCCGCGGCCAACTGGGCCCCCGAGGCCATTCCCTTGGTGAATCCGGTTATCAGAGATCCAATTCCGGCAGGGTACATTCGAAATGATATTGTGCCCTTGCCGCCGTAGTTGTGAAGACCCAGCCCGGCGCTGACAAACAACTGCCCCAGGGCTACGTCCTCCAGGATCGCCCCTTTTACCGCCTCGTGACCCCCGACTCGGAAATAGTCGTTCCTGGAGCAAACCACACAGGGTCCGAAGGCTCCGAGGCTTGGAGCTCTGCTTCCTCGGATGGTAAAGGAGCTCATGCTGGCCATAATGATGATGTTGAACAGCGCCGAGAGGCGTTCGTATAGGCGTTTCATGCGGTGATAGGGCCAAATGGACAGCAGTCCCCCCCGTTGCTCGTACGAGTACAAGATCTTCTGCAGCCCCCCCGCTTCAAGAGTGGTGTCCGCGTCCAGGAAGACGAAGATCTCCCCGACTGCCCGCCCGGCTCCCTGCCAGCAGGCCCAGGGTTTGCCCAACCAGCCCGCGGGCAGGGGGGCGGCCTCGACCACCTTGGCTCCGTATTGCGCCGCAATTCCGGCTGTAGCGTCCTCGGAGTGATCGTTCACAACAATGACTTCGGTAATCCCGGAATCCTGATGTCTTAGGGACTCTAGCAGAGCGGGTAGGGTGAGCTCTTCGTTCCGCGCCGGAATGATGACGGATACGGAGAGGGTTTTATAGTGATCTTCCGGGATACTGTCCCGAGAGGGGTAGGGAATCTTCCAAAGCAACAGGAAGGGTACAAGCCAAATGAGAGTTAAAAGGACAAGTACGGCAATTGTCATGCTTCTCCGTAAAGCTATCACCGGTGTGCCCGGGGGTCAAGAAAATCATCCGCTTCTGTCCCTTGACCATTGATCTTGGGCTTCGTATTTTCGAACGTGGAAAAGGATATAACAGATGAAATCCCCACTATGGAAACTGCCGGCGGCGATCTTCGGCCTATTTGTTTTGTTTGCAGTCACACCGCTGTCGGCCGACGGATTGCAGGACGGCAAGAATCTGTTGGAACGCGCCACCGTGGGATTGTTCAACGAATCCCTGCCCCGCCCGGAGCTGAGGGAACTTCTGGATCGCAGCCTGGAGGCCTTCAGCCGGGTGCAGCAGGACTGCGAGCGGGATTATTGGCACGCCCGGGTAGCCTATCTGTACGGGTTTGTCGAGCAGGGGGACGATCGTTCCAAAGAAGCGGAACGAAGATTTACCCAGGGCTTTGAGTTTGCCCAGAGCGCTCTGAGCTGCGGAGATTTCAGTGACGGCTATCGGCTGTTGGCCGATACCCAGGCTCAACTGCTCATGTACCACGGAATGTTGTACAAGATGCAGTACGGACCGACGGTACGGGAGTATGCGGATAAAGCCCTGGAGCTGGATCCGGGTAACGTCAAGGCGCGGTTGAATCTCGCCCTGTACTATAAAAACGCCCCGGCCATCGCAGGGGGCAGTGAACAAACGGCGCGGGAGATCCTTCACGAAATCGAACGTACCACAGGACTCGAACCCCTGGACAGGTTTTCGGTAAACGTTTGGTTGGGGATCTCCTACGCGGAGAGCAAGAATGCTTCGACGGCCCGCAGGTACATCGACCAGGCCCAGGAGATCTTCCCCGGCAACACCTGGCTGCAGGAGATCATCGCCGAGCATTCCCTCTGAAGCGCGGTTGCTGCACTTTAGCCCGCCCGCTCCTTTCCCGTCCCAAACCGAGCCAGAAATGCGTCCCAGCGCACGTTCATCGGCTCCCGTCCTCTAACCACGGTCCTGCCTTGTTCGCCAGAGAGAACCGCCTCATAGAGCCTGGCCAGAAGATCCTCTTCCTGGCGCTCGAGCCACCGGATGCCCCGAAAGGAGTGCTGATTGACCCGATAGACCCGATCGGCCATGAAAAAAGCCTCGGGACGCTGGTCGATGCGAAACTCGCAGCGGATCCCCAGGGGCAGCAGGTTCACATCACCGCCGTACAGCTTGAGGATATGGCCCACGCCCCGCTGGAACTCCAGGGGGCGAACGCCGGAGTAGCGCAAAACACCCTGTGGAAAAATACACAGGGCGTTGGCCGGATTCTTGAGCACGGCAGCGGAGTACCTCAACGCCTGGTAGGACTTGCGGGCCAAGCCCGGTTCGATTCCGAAGGCGCCGATCCGGCTGAAGAAGCGGTATTTGGCGAGCTGCTCCTCAAGCATCATCAGATAGCCTTTGCGTTTCCAGAGTCTCTTGTTGAGGATGTAGAAGAAAAACCCGTCCCACCAGGTGCTGTGGTTTGGGGTGATCAGCAGCGGGAGGCAGGGGTCGAGTTCGGGCAGAGATCCCAGAACGTACAGGCCGTGAAAGGTTTTTCGGAACTGTCTCGAGATGTAGGGAAGGAAAATCCGGTCCGCCAAGGGTGAATGCCGCGCAGGGGTCATGAAATTTAGCTTGGCATGATTTCGACCTGCATTCAAGCTCCCGAACCCACAGTGGAGAAGATCAATATACTTGATTAAAATACTAATAATAAATACTTTACATACTGAAGGGGGGTATCCTATATGAGCGAACTGTTGGAGAAGAACGACATCGTTCGAAAAGCCCACCATCCCGAGCAGACCAAGGTGAAACTGGTGAACCGTCTGCGTCGGATCGAAGGTCAAATTCGTGGGATCGCCCGCATGGTCGAATCCGATGTGTACTGCGATGACATACTGAGTCAGATCACCTCGGTGGAAGCGGCCCTCAGCGGGGTGCGGAAGGGGCTGCTGGAGGCCCATATTCGCAGCTGTGTTGTGGATCAGATCGAGGAGGGACGCTACCAGGTGATCGACGAGCTGATGCGGACCATCGGCAGGATGACCCGTTAGCGGTCCGCTGACCGGATCGTGTATCGCGGTAACGGCAGGCAATCGCCGCGCCGTATGGAGGAGCTATGAGCGAGCAAGGCGAGCGAAGCGCGCAAAGCGAGCAGAGCGAGCGTGCCACCTATGCTGTCACAGGGATGACCTGTGCCACCTGTGCCCTGCGCATCGAGCGGGGGCTTAAAAATGTGACGGGAGTCAATCATGCTTCCGTCAACCTGGCCACCGAGAAGGCGACGATCGAGTACGCCCCCGGGGCGATCGAAGAGGGTCGGTTCGAGCGGCTGATCAGAGATCTCGGTTACGATGCGGTGCTGGAAACCGATCGGGACACAGGTTCGGGACCTGTAGTGGATAGCAGCGATCGGGAGAAGGAGCTTCGTGGGCGGGAGATCCGCAAACTTCGCATGAGCTTCATCGTATCCGCCGTCCTGAGCTTTCCCCTCCTGGCAGCCATGTTTGCCGGTTTGTTCCGAATCGAAGCCCTGATGTTCCTGCACTCACCGATTGTCCAGCTGGCATTGGCCACTCCTGTGCAGTTTGTTATCGGCTCTCGTTTCTACAAGCACGCGTTCAAGAGTATCAGGTCCGGGAATCCCAGCATGGATGTGTTGGTGGCCCTGGGGACCGGCGCCGCCTACCTGTACAGCATCTACAACGGATTTTTCCGCGACCTTCCGGCGGGGCAGAGTCCGGCCCTGTATTTTGAAGCATCGGCGATCATCATCACCCTGGTTCTGCTCGGCAAGCTTCTCGAGGCGGCGGCCAAGGGTAAAACCTCGGAGGCAATCAAACGGCTGATCGGGCTGCAGCCCAGAAGCGCCCGAGTTCTGAGCAACGGTGAAGAGATTGATATCCCGATTAGCGAGCTGGAGGTCGGCCAGGTCGTGCTGGTCCGGCCCGGAGAACGGATTCCTGTTGACGGGGAGATCATTGACGGCTCCTCGGCTGTGGATGAAAGCGTGATTACCGGGGAGAGCATACCGGTTGAGAAGAGCAGGGCAGACAGGGTCATCGGAGCCACGATCAACACCTACGGGGCTTTCACCTTCAGGGCGACAAAGGTCGGCAGGGATACGATGCTGGCCCAGATTATCCGTATCGTAGAGCAAGCCCAGGGGTCCAAGGCGCCGATTCAGCGCCTGGCCGACACAGTTGCCGGTATCTTCGTGCCGGTTGTTCTAGGTCTTGCCGCAGTAACCTTTCTGGTCTGGCTGTTGGCAGCGGGAGACATGACCATGGGCCTGATCAGCGCGGTGGCCGTATTGGTGATTGCCTGCCCCTGTGCCATGGGTCTGGCCACACCCACGGCGATTATGGTGGGTACCGGAAAAGGGGCGGAGAACGGCGTGCTGATCCGCAGCGGCGAGAGCCTGGAACTTGCCCACAAGCTCGATGCTGTCATGTTCGACAAAACAGGAACCATTACCCTGGGTGAACCTGCTCTTGCGGATGTCGTGGCCCTGAACGGTTGGAGCCGCTCGGAAATCCTGCGCTTTGCCGGGGCCGCTGAACGGAGCTCCGAGCACCCCCTGGGTGTGGCGATTGCCGAAGCGGCCCGCAGCGAGCTGGGTAAAATCGAAGAACCCCGGAGCTTCCAGGCTATACCCGGCAAGGGGGTTCGAGCGCAGATCGAAGAGCACACGGTCCGGGTGGGCACCCGCGCCTACCTGTCCGAGTCTGATATAAGCCTGGGCTCGATCGAAGATCGGATCGAACAGCTCGAGGCGGAGGGCAAGACTGTTATGCTGCTGTCCGTGGATGAGCAAGTGCGGGGATTGTTGGCGGTCGCGGACAAGGTGAAGGACAGTTCCCGTACGGCAATACAGACGCTCAAAAGCATGGGCCTGGAGGTGTACATGATCACCGGAGACAATCGCAGGACCGCGGAGGCCATCGGCAGGGAAGTGGGGGTGGATCAGGTGATGGCCGAGGTTCTGCCTGAGAGCAAGGCCCGGGCAGTCGAGCAGATCCGCAAGCAGGGAAAGACCGTGGCCATGGTCGGGGACGGGATCAACGACGCCCCGGCGCTGGTTACCGCGGACATCGGCATGGCCATGGGAACCGGCACGGACATCGCCATGGAGTCGGCGGATATCACGCTGATGAATGGAGACCTGATGAGCGTCGCCTCTGCCATCCAGTTGTCCCAGAGGACGATGCGAAAGATCAGGCAGAACTTGTTCTGGGCCTTTTTCTACAACACGATAGGAATACCCATAGCAGCTTTCGGCATGCTCAATCCAATCATCGCCGGAGCGGCCATGGCTTTCAGCTCCGTTTCGGTGGTCAGCAACTCGTTGAGTTTGAAAAGATTTCGCGTGAAGCAAGGAGTGAACAAATGACAAGCAAGGTAATCAATGTGGCGGGCATGAGCTGCGACCACTGCAAGATGGCGGTCACCAAGGCGGTGAGCTCCCTCGCGGGGGTAAGCTCGGTGGAGGTCAATCTGGAGAACAACACGGCCGCCGTCGAGTTCGATGAGAGCATTCTGCTCCTGGATGCCATAAAACAGGCGATCGAAGCCCAGGGCTATGATGCAGTGTAGGGTGCCTGCGGCGGGTCGGGAAAACAGAAATTCGATCGCCGCGGGTTGGGTGCCATGCACCCATACCTGTAAAAAATTTGTAGAATTGGTGTACAAACCGTGGTTGTTCCAGGTAGCATAGGGGCTAGTAAGGGGAAGCAGATGCTCGAACGACGAGATGCCAGGCGTATTGATCTTACAACGACTGTTACCCTCAGGGTGGAAGATCTCGAGATAAACTCCCGGATGATCAACTACTCCGATGACGGCGCATTGTTTCGAATTGAATCCTCAGATCATGACAAGGTGTCGACGGATTCTCTGGGAAAAGATGCGGTGTTCGTGTTGAAGGTGAAAAACAAGCCGGACCGGGAATATACCGGGGAGATCATTCGTTTCTTTTTCAAGGGGGCGGATAAGTTCATCGCCCTGAGGTTCTGGGAGCCGTACCGGGAGCTTCCCTAGGGCTACATGTTGGCGATGATCTCGGAGCCGAACTCCGAGCATTTCAGCAACTTCGCCCCTTCCATCAAGCGGGCGAAATCGTAGGTCACGGTCCGGTTGGCGATGGTGATCTCCAGGCCCTTGATGATCAGATCCGCCGCTTCCTCCCAGCCCATGTAACGCAGCATCATCTGCCCGGACAGAATAACGGAACCGGGGTTGACCTTATCCTGGCCGGCGTATTTCGGGGCCGTGCCATGGGTCGCCTCGAACACCGCATGTCCGCTTACGTAGTTGATGTTTCCTCCGGGAGCGATGCCGATGCCGCCGACCTGGGCGGCCAGGGCATCGGAGGCGTAATCGCCGTTGAGATTGGTGGTGGCGATCACATCGAACTCCCTGGGCCGGGTCAGCACCTGCTGCAGGAAGATATCGGCGATTACGTCTTTGATCAGGATCTTTCCCTCCGGGATCTCCCCATCGAGCTCCTCCCAGGTGAGGCAGCGGTCGGGAAACTCACGCCTGGCAAGCTCATAGCCCCACTTCATGAAGGCTCCCTCTGTGAACTTCTGGATATTGCCCTTGTGCACGAGGGTCACGCTTCTGCGACCGGTTTCGATGGCGTAGTTGATGGCCGCCCGCACCAGGCGTTCGGAGCGGGCGATGCTGATGGGCTTGATGCCGATTCCCGAGTCAGGGAGAATCTGCCAGCCCAACTCGGAGTTGCAAAACTCGATCAGCCTGGCGGCTTCCCCGCTGCCCTGCTCGCATTCGAGCCCGGCGTACACATCTTCGGTGTTCTCCCGGAAAATGACCATGTCAACCCGCTCGGGGTGTACAACAGGACTGGGAACACCCTGAAACCAGCGCACGGGCCGGACACAGGCGTACAGATCGAGAATGCGCCGCAGAGCCACGTTGAGGCTGCGAATACCGCCGCCCACCGGCGTGGTCAGAGGGCCTTTGATGCCGACAAGATGTTCCTTGAAGGCATTCACGGTTTCATCGGGGAGCCAGTTCCCGGTCTGTTTGTGCGCTTTTTCCCCGGCCAGGACCTCTTTCCACATGATACTGCGCCTGTCTCCGTAGCTTTTGCGCACAGCCGCGTCGAACACCCGGACTGCCGCCGCCCAGATGTCCGGCCCGGTACCGTCACCCTCGATATAGGGCAGAATCGGATGATCCGGAACCCGCAAGGTTCCCCTGTCCATGGTGATCTTTTCGCCTTGCGCCATAGTCGATCCTTTCTGCAAATCCGATAGATTAATGTACTTCAACCATACACCGGCGGCAAGCTGTCTGCCCAGGGTTCGCAGGCTCTATCGCAGGGGAGCCGGTCTTTGATCTGGTGATGTACACCCTCCAGAGGGGCGGCCGAAAGATCCTGGGCACTATCCCGGCGCGGAGAAAAAAAGGGAGAAAAAGAGGTTGCCGGGCCGAGATTTTCGTGCGATAATTAGAACGAATGTTCGATAGATAGATATATAGAGAGAGAAGGAGTGAAATGGCGAATCGACAGGGGGAGGAAGCTGCTGGATCCACTAAACAGAGGATTCTTGCCGAGGCGGAGAAGCTCTTCGCGATCAAGGGCTTCGAAGGAACCGGCATCGAAGAGATCGCTCGGAATGTGGGAATCCGCAAGTCGGTCATCTACTACCACTTCAAGAACAAGGAGCAGATTCTGCAGACCATGCTCGATGACTTCGTGTCCAGGGGGGTTGCTTTCAAGAAAAGCTTCTTCGAACGATATGCGGCGAGTTTCATGGACAGGTTGGATGCTATTATGGAGGAGATGATCGAATTCATGGAGCAGAATCGGCGAATCGTCACGATCCTTCTGATGGAATCGATCAAGAATCCCGAGCAGGTTCCCCTGCTCGAACTGTGGAACTTTCAGTCTCCCGCGGCCCGGGAAGTCGTGGCCAGCGCCAAAGCGCACAATATCGAAACGGTAAGAGCTATCGACACGGATCTGGAAGGTATGCACGAGGCTTTTTTCATGCTTTCCCTCCCCTTGGTCGGGTATACGGTTTTTTCACAACTGTGGTGTAAGCGTTACGGCTACAATCCCGAACAGTCGCGAAAGGTCTTTGTCGACGGTTTCCTGTGGTATTTCCGGGAGCGTGTGCTCAAGAGGAGTGAGGGGTGATGTTCTTTTGGGAATCAATTCGAACGAACGTTCTGCCTAACGAATACGGGAATTCGATCGAAGATTTTGAAAACACAGGCAGTAATCCAGAAGCGAGAACGAGGAGGAGCGTATGAAACTCGAACAGAAGATCATGGGGGGAATC
>CAZFMD010000066.1:12985-14737 GCA_964520025.1 uncultured Spirochaetaceae bacterium | reverse complement strand
GTGGAAAGATCCGTCTGGGATTTGTCTGCGACGAGGAAGGCATGATGATCGGCATCAAGGATTTCATCCGCAAGGGCCACGCCGATGATGTGAGCGCCGCCTTGGTACCCGAGCCGGAGGAGAACCAGCTGTGCATCAGCATGAAGGGAGCGATGCGGGCGGCTGTCCGGGTGCACGGGAAGATGGCCCACGGCTGCATGCCTCTCACCGGCATCAACCCCAACACCCGTCTGGCCAAAACGATTTTGGCCTTCGAGCAGCTGGAGAGCGCGGAGAAGGAGCGCTGCGGAGAGGATCCCTACCTGGGCTGGCCTTCGATCACCTTCACCGTGATCCAGGCTCCGCCCGCGGGCGAGCCGGCCCAGCTGAACGTCATGCCCGCCGAGGCGATCGGCTACGTGGACATCCGCACCACCCCCGCCCAGGATCACGATCAGCTGAGGAGCCAGCTCGAGAAAATCGTGGTGGAGCTGGGAGAACAGGATCCAGACTACCACGGGGAGATCGAGTTCATCGAGGATCGTCCCGTGGTGGCCATCGAAAAGGAGGAGCCGATCGTTACCTGCTCGGCTTCGGCCTACCGGGATGTTTCGGGCAAAGAGCCGGTGTACAACGGGGTGCCCGGGGCCACGGACGGCACCTTCTTACGCGCCTGGAAGGGCATTCCCTGCCTGGTCAACGGACCGGGGCCGCGCCACCTTCCCCACCAGAGGGACGAGTACATCGCGATCGAGGAGCTGGTGGAAGCCGCCCGGGTATACGTGGTGGCGGTTCACCGGTTTTTAAACGCCTAGCGGGGCGATTATCTTCCTGAAGAGCTTCTCACCGATATGTTCTCGTATCGAACTTCGGGCACAGATTGATACGGCACCGCGGCGGGGCCGGCAACTCCTCAGAGCGTGTCCATAGCCAGCAGCGTATCCAGCAACTCACCGATGGAGTTCACAGCGGCGGTGTCCCAGGCGGCGCCCACCTTTTCCTTCATCTTGCCGATGTTGTAGAAGGCACCGACTAGTAAGGCTGTGACCCGCTCGCCGCCCCTATACGGCTCCTTCGAGGAGGAGTTAGTCGAAAGCTCTTCCACAATATTTCCCTGGCTATCGAATATCGTGTAGTCGATGCTCAGCCGCACGGTATTGCCCTGCCTGAAACTCATATAGATTTCATAATTTCGAAGACTCGCCTCTACGGCCAGATCGCAGTCTCCTGCACCGCCCACGGTTTCCGTGTACCGTACCTCCCGGTACAACTGACCGAGGATGTTCATGCTCAGATCTTTCAGAGCCGCTCCTCCTTCAAACACATAGGTATCTCCGAACTGGGGAGAATACTCGATTACCTGCTGAGCCTGTTCCGCAGACATCACCAGCACAATGGACTTGTCGTACTTCGGGTCAGGCGGTTCCTCGAGGGCAAGCTCCCGCATCAGCGGCACTTGATAGGCGCAGCCTAAAACAATCACTGAGAGAACGGCTACAAAGAACACTCGATGCTTCATTCCAAAACTCCTCCCATATAGATGTAGTTGTTTGTAAAATATCATATCTACATATCATTTCAACAAAATCTATTATGATAGGTTGTAACCGAACAGACTATCGGTTCGTCCTCAGGAAGAGCCAAACATCACCTCGCAGAGGATCGGCCAGTGATCCGAAGGGTAGACGCGCGGATCATCACCGGGCCGGTCATGGAGGATGCGGGCCTGCAGCACGCGGATCTGACCTCGGATCCAGATGTAATCGATACGCC
>CAZFMD010000066.1:0-12885 GCA_964520025.1 uncultured Spirochaetaceae bacterium | reverse complement strand
TTCCCGGCTTCGATCCATAGCTTGAGGGTCTTGATCTCATAGGGCTTCACAGAGAAATCCACGGTCGATTCCCGTTCGCCCCGTTTTACCGAAAGATCCTCCAGATCGTTCTCCAGTAAGTCCGCCTCCCGGGCTCGGCTGACTGCAAACGGAGTTTGCAGGCGGATCTTTCCTCGCCGGCCGAAGGATTCATAGAATCGAAGTACGATCGCCTCATCCACCTCGGCCTTTTTTACGGTCTCGAGAACGACGTTCGGTTCATTTACCGAAAACAGGGGCCTGTTCTCCAGGGAAGCGGCGGAGGATTTTGCCAATTCTGCCTCTGAACTGACCTGTTGAACGACTGGATAGTTAAGGAAATAGGAGACGGGAATAACACCACCGGTCCGGAAATCGCCCGTGTGGGGATAAAGGGCATAGGTAAAGCTGTGGATTCCCCGATCGCGAAGAGGATCGGGATCCACGGGAGATCGCAGGAGCGTAAGCTCGACAGTATTCCGACAGGCATTGTGGCCGTACTTGCAGTCGTTCAGCAGAGCAACTCCGTATCCTGACTCGGCAAGGTCCACCCATTTATGGGCGAACACCTCGTACTGGACCTGCTCCCAGCTTGTATTTTTCTTGGCGGGTCGGGAAATGTTGCCGAACTGAATATCGAACTGTGCGTGTTCGCCGTGAATATTGAGGGGGAATCGGGTTTTCAACATGCGCCGATCTTCCCGCCACTCGACCCGGGTCTTGAACTCTATCAGCCTGCTGTCTTTGTATAGACGGATCTCCTGGGTGATCGTGGATTTGGATATCTGTCGCTCCTGTACGAGGGAGACACACAGCGGTCCCCTCTCCTTTACCTCGGTTGATATCAACCTGCCGTGCTCCGGCGGTTCTTCCGAATAGTAGGGATCGATATCCCAGGCATCGTAGCCCACCGGCACATCCCGGAACAACAGCAGCTGATTCGCCTCATCTTTCTCGGCAATCACCTCCCGTTGTTCCTGTTTGTCGAAAATTCGTTTCAGATTCCCGGATCTACCGAACTCGAGCCTGAGCAGCGAATTCTCCAGTTTCCGATCTGAACCCTTCAGGGACTGTATCTTCCCGGGCTGGGAATTCGAGACTTTCCGTTGCAGATGGACAAATCCGTACGCCGGCAGGTCGTATTCCAGGAAGATCTCCTCGGCTCCACGCTGCAGGGGGACCGGTTCACCATCTATCCCAAACAGCTGCTCGCCTTTCCCCACAACCTCACCGGGCAGCCGGCAGATCTGTCTGCGCGGGAAACCGGTCGTGTTCATGAGGATCAGTCCGGAGGTACTCGCGGGTTTCCCGGGCGACCCCAAGGAAAAGGTCTTCAGAGCCCGCTGGATCGAAGCTTCACCTTTGGCGATCAGCTGCTCGAAACTGTGAGCGCTCTCCTCAAAGGCCATGTGAATCGTCGTTCCCGGCAGAATATCGTGGAACTGCTGCAGCAGCAGCGCCTTCCAGAGGGTCTCCAGCTCGTCGCTCGGATAGGTCTCTTCCAGAAGGAAATGATTTAAAAGGTGCAGCAGTTCGAGGTCGTGCAGAAGAGCCTCGCTGCGGCGGTTGTACCACTTCGTCCTGCCACAGGTGGTGAGGGTTCCCCTGTGCCTCTCCAGATACAGCTCTCCGTGCCAAATAGGAATCTCTCTTGCTTCCTGTTCAGCCAGGCGGAAAAACTCGCGAACAAATCTCTGTGTTACCCTGGGAACACCGGCGCAGTCACGGGCGCGGCGGGCGAACTCCAGATGATGCCGGCCCGGCCCGCCTCCCCCATCCCCCTCTCCAAAGGAAAAGAGCCAGTGATTGCAGCGGTCCTTCTGGCGAAAGTTACTCGCCCCGAACAGCAGCTCCTTGGGAAGCAGCTTGGAGTTCATCGTGTTGGAAGGCAGAAAATGAGAGAGCACCCTGGAACCGTCGATTCCCTCCCATTCAAAGGTATGGTGGGGAAAGGTGTTGGTTTTACTCCAGGACATCTTCTGGGTCATGAAATATTTGACACCGCTTTTACGCATCAGTTGAGGCAAGACGGGGCTGAAACCGAAGGTATCGGGCAGCCAGAGATTGTCCACCTCTACTCCGAATTCTTCTTGAAAGAAGCGCTTTCCGTAGTAGATTTGGCGAACCAGAGATTCCCCGGAGGGGATGTTGCAGTCCGGCTCCACCCACATGGCTCCCAGGGGTTCCCAGCTGCCTGCTTTGACCGCCTTCTTGATCTGCGTGAAGAGCTCGGGGTAACGCTCCTTGACCAGCTGATACAGCTGGGGTTGGCTGGCGGCGAACCTGTACTCCGGATACTCCTCCATACAGCGAAGAGACGAGGAAAAGGTACGCCCCGCTTTGCGGATGGTTTCGCGTAGCGGCCACAGCCACACAAGATCCAGATGGCCGTGGCCGATAGCGCTAACCTCGAACACCACGCCCCCGTTTTTCTCACCCAGCTGCTCCTTGAGGATTTTGCTGACCCGGCTGATCTCCGTTTTGCCTCCATTAGCATATTCATTCAACGCCCTATCCAGGGCCCTCAGAATCCTGGCCCTCCTCAGCTCCCCTTCGGGAAGGGAGACGGCCAGGTCAAAAAGAAAGGTGAGGTCGTGAAACAGAGACCAGAGGTCCCGGCGAAAAACAGCCAGATCACCGGCTTTCAGTCTCACCTCGCCCTGAAGGCCCAGAAGCTCATTGGCGACCGACTCCACCAGAAGGTCTACGGCTTCGCCTCCCTGCGCCTTTTTCGCCACCGGCACCATGGCTTTACGATACAGGGGATCGGTTACATCGGATTTTGAAGTCAGTCCGCGAACGGGATTTCCCCCATCGTCGAACACGCACCCTTCCCCGCCGGTATCGATGACGGCGACGACCTCACACCCTTTCCACTCCACCGGTATGCGGCCGGCAAAACGGAACCAGGCGGATGTCCATTGATTGCCCCAGCATTGCCCCGGCTGAATCTGCTTCCAGTCGCGTTTTTCCAGATCCCCGATGGGGATCGGATCATCTGCGGCTGTGAACGTAGCGGACAGGGTTGAGCGCTCGCAGTAGTAGAGGTAGGCGTTGCGCTGGAGGAACTTCTCGACCCGCTCGATGATGACTTTCTCACCGTAGATCATAGTTTTTTGTAAACCACTTGGCGGGGAAAGTCAAGATGATACTAATGAAATCACACATAAATATAGTTTTGCATTTATAATTATTTATATAATAGAACTTTATAGTGCTATTATAATTCATTATAATAACTTGACAAGATAGGCTCTGTCCTGTAGACTGTTCAAAACTATTCACAAGGAGGAGAATATGAAGCTATCACTCCGGAAACCGGCTCTGATGGCAGGGTTGGCCATCGTCCTGCTGCTTGTTCTGCCGGCTTTGGCATTTACAGGAGGGCAGCAGAAGAAAACGGAGGAGGCCCCGGTCATCTGGTATACGAAAATCCAGGGGGGGCGCGAGCCTGCTGAAGTGCCTCTGTTCGAAGAAGAGGTCGAGCGCCTGACTGGGATCAAGGTCAAGATGATCAGAACAACAGAGGACTACGACACCAAGCTGGCTGCCTTGCTGGCCAGCGGCGAGCCTCTCGATCTCGTTTATATCGGAGCCGACGTGTTCGAAAGCCTCTGGGATCAGCAGCTGTTCGAACCGCTGAACGACTGGATCGAGGCCTCACCCGTCTTGAGCGATCCGGGCATCATTCCCCAATCAGAGTGGGATCGGATCCGCCGGGACGATGGTGAAATCTACGGAATTTTCAACAAGTTCGAGCAGGGAACCCTGCCCATCGTCAGAATGGACTGGATGGAGAAGCTGGGCTACTCAGAACCGCAGGACCTGGACGAGTACTACGATCTGCTCAAAGCCTTCAAGACCCAGGATCCCGACAACAACGGCAAGGACGACACCTACGGCCTGGTGATCGGCTACACCCTCTATGATTCTCCAGGAATTTTCGGAGCCTACGGGTTGAAGCGCGGATTCATCAAGGACAGCAGCGGCAACCTGGTGGCGCCCTGGGCTACCGAAGAGGCGATTCCCGTCTACGAGTGGTTCAAGAGACTCTACGCCGAGGGCATACTGGAGCCTAACTTCATTACGAACAAGTCGTCAAACTTCCGCGACCTGTTCATGACCGACAAAGCGGGCATGACCTTCTACTGGGCCGCCTGGGTCGGCTTATTCAACCAGCAGGTCAAGGCCAAGAATCCGGACAGCCCCTTCAAGGCCAGAGGTCTTACGCCCCCGAAAGGCCCCGGCGGCAGGCTGCTGAAAGCCGGAAACGACGGCTTTATGTGCATCCCCAAATACTCGGAGAACAAAGAGTTGGCCTTCAAGATCGCCGAGTTCTGGCACACCCACGAGGGTAATGTGGCGAGCACCCTGGGCATCCTGGGCCACGACTACAACATGGAGAACGGCAAATACGTTCTCACAGAGGTGGGCAAAGCCCACGCCATGGATCACGGCGCCCCCCAGCCCAAGTCCCTCAAGTGGAAGAACCCCCTCGGCGAGTTGGAAGGCTTCGACGAAGCGGCCGCCATCGTGAGGGAATACGCCGTGCCTCAGATGCCGACCCCCTACGATAAAATTTGGGAAACCATCGTGCGTTCAGAGGCAGCCAAGATCATCCTCGGCGACATCACCCCCGAGCAGGGCATCAAGAACATGCAGGACCGTTTTAAAGAAGAGGGTATTTACAACAAGTAGATCCGTCGACGGTGAAACTGTGTTAAAAAATGCCTGCCTTGTTCCATGCAGGGCAGGCATGTCATAGTAAATGATAACATGAAAAGTTCCCCGGCCGTCTGGCAGAAGCTGAAACGGACGAGGATGATTTATCTCCTCATCCTGCCAACGATCGTTCTGTTCCTCACCTTCACCTACATCCCGCTGGTCGACGGACTGCGGATCAGCTTTCAGGATTTCAGGTTCGTGGGACAGAGCCGCTTCGTCGGTTTGAAGAACTACATCGAGGCGGTTCGCACGCCCGGTTTCTGGCGCGTGTTCAGAAACACGGTGATCCTCGGCTTCAGCAATGTCGTGCTGACCGCATTCGTTCCCATGATTCTGGCCCTTCTGCTGAACGAAATCCGGTTCAAAGTCTGGAAGCGCTTCTCCCAGACAATCATCTACATGCCCCATCTGTTCTCCTGGGTGATCGTGGGGGGGATCTGGATATTCATGCTCTCCCCTAATGCAGGGATCATCAACGCCGCACGATCTCTGTTCGGGTTGGAACCGCTGTACTTCATGGCCAAAGAGGCCTTTGCCCGCCCCATTATGATCGGGGTGAATCTCTGGAAGCAGGCCGGATACGTCTGTATTTTATTTTTGGCAGCCATCGCGGGGATCAACCCCGAGCTGTACGAGGCGGCGATGATCGACGGAGCAGGAGGATTTAAAAGGGCATTCTACATCACGATACCGGAACTCCTGCGCACCCTGCAGGTGATTCTGCTGCTCAATGTCATGGGGGCCCTGAGGATCTTCAACCAGATCTACGTGATGCGCAACGAGGTCATCGCTCCCAAGATCGATGTGATCATGTTCTACGTCTACGACAGAGGTCTGGTGCAGTTCAAGATCGGCTACGCCTCGGCTATCGCGGTGATGATCTTCCTGCTCACCCTGATCATCACCCTGCTCGCCAAGCGGCTGATTCGCTACAAGGTATAGGGAAAAATGGCACTGCGCAGAGCATCGGCGGGCAGAAGGTTGTTTCTCCTCATCAACAGCCTCTTCCTGATCTCCCTCGTCTTGACCATGATCGTTCCCCTGGTCAATGTGCTGGCCGTATCGTTTACCACGGACCTGGAGTCCTACGAGAACACGATCAAGCTCTGGCCTCGGGAACCTAGCGTTGAGGGCTACATCACCCTGTTCCAGCGCGTGGCCATCCTGCGTCCCTTTTTGAACAATGTCTACGTGACGGTCGTAGCCACCTTTCTGCACGTCATGTTCTGCTCCATGGCCGGATACGTTCTTACTCGAAAGAGTTTTGTCGGGAAGGTAATCGTCATAGCCCTGGTCACCCTGCCCAATATGATACCCTTCGAGATGATCATCATCCCCGTGTACGTCACGGTCAAACGCCTGGGGCTGATGGACACCCTCTGGGCCATTATCCTGGTCAAAGTGGTCACCACCTTCAGCATCCTGCTGATGAAAAACTACTTCGAGGGTATTCCCAAATCATTGGAGGAGTCGGCTTTCATAGACGGCGCTGGAGAGATGACCAGCTTCTTCAAGATATACCTGCCGTTGGCCAAGCCGGGCCTGGCCACGATCGTGATCTTCCAGTTCGTTTCGCAGTGGAACCACCTGCTCCCGGCCGTGCTCTTTTTGAACTCCTCTGAAAAGTATACGCTCCAACTGGCCCTCAAAAGCCTGGTCGTTTCCCAGGAGGTGGTCAGCACGACCCAGTCTGTGGCAAACAATGCCCGCATGGCCGGAATCGTGGTCGCCATCGTTCCCCTTGTGGCCGTCTACGTCTTCGCCCAGAAGTACTTCATCAAGGGAATCATGGTCGGGGCGGTCAAGGAATGAAGCGCCCCGAGAAAAAATACATCTCCGTAAAAAACTATATCCTCAAAGGCATACAACGCGGGAAGTACCCGCCGGGCACTAAGATCCCCACAGAGGATGCGATTATGGCCGCGCTGGGGTACAGCCGCAGCCCCGTTCGTCATGGTATCAGCCTGCTCGAACAGGAGGGTTTCATCTACAAAATCCACGGCAGCGGCAGCTTCGTCAAGCAGATCTTCGAGGGGGAAGCGATAGACATTTATGCCCTTCTCTACCCTGATTCGCGCGGAATCGAGAAGGAATTCATTCACGGCATGCGCCAGGCTGTCAATCACTCCAAGATTCGCGACCTGCACCTGATATTCAAAAGGCCGGGTAGAACCACCGCCGAAGTGATCGATATCCTGCAGTCTCTACCCCTGGATCGGAAGGTCGGCATCATCATCGTTCCTTTCGTGGATCAGGAACGCGCCAACAACAGGCTTCTGGCCGCCAACCTGCGGAAGCTCGAGAAAGCGAACGTGGTCGTGGTTCAACTGGACCGCTGCGCCCCCGGATACGAGGGCAACTGTGTCATGAGCGATCACCGCAGCGGCGCCTACGAGATGACCCGGCGTCTGGTAGAGCTCGGGCACCGCAGAATCGCCGTGATCCTGGAACACGCCGAGCACTCCTCGATCCGGCTCAGGCTCCAGGGAGTGAAGGAGTGCCTGGCCGCGGCAAACATTCCTTTTCCGGAAACGAATCTGCTCGACATTCCGCTGCCGCAGATGTCCAAGCACGAAGATCAGATACTGGATCTGGTGCGCAAAAACACAGCCACCGCCGTATTCTGCTTCGAATGTGAGATCGCCTTCGAGGTACAGCGGCTGCTTCGAGCGCACGATATTCGTATTCCCGAAGACGTATCCCTCTGCTCTTTCGACGACCACTGCTACACCGGCCGGGAGCAGGGATTCCTTACCGCCGTCATCCAACAACTGGAACAGCTGGGCTATTTTGCCGTGGACTTGATCCTTCGGGAGTTGGATAAACCAAGCCCCCAGCCTATTAACTTGACGCTGAAGCCGTCGATCATCGAAAGACGCAGTGTTGCCGCAATCTGATCTGTATTTCGCCGATCTCCATTTTCATTCTCTCTATTCCGACAATCGAGACCGCGCCTCGATCGAGGAGATGCTGCTTGAAGGGCAAAGAAAGGGCATATCGATCTTTGGGGCCGGAGATCACAATCACAACCTCGATATGGAGAAGTGGCAGCAGCTAAAACGAGACACTGTCCGGCTTCAGAGAACCTATCCGGACCTGCTCGTAATGGCCAACTGCGAGATCACGTTTCTGCTCGGACATCTGCTTGTACTCGTACCGGGAAGGATCACCGGGACGATCCGGGAAGGATACGACTTTCTCTATCACGACCGCAAGCGCATCAAAATCCTGGCTCACCCGAACCCGACCACGGATGAATGGCATGAGCGTTTTGTTCCGGATGCGGCGGGAATCGAAGTAGTGAATGGAGCGGTTTTGCGACAGGCGAGGGAGAAGGGGCTGACCGCGGCCACCATCCTGGACATTCCCATGGTGCGCCTGTACGCCCGCTACCTCAGCCTGGGCTACGCTGTTGCTGCAATCGGCAACAGCGATGCTCATTCACTCGCGGAGATGGGGTTGGGGCTCACGGGGATGCACCTGCCGGCCCCGCTGAAGGCAAAAGATTTATTGACCGCGATTCGCCGGAGAGAAACCTTCGCCACCACGGATCCGGGCATCCGCTTGAGTTGGAGCGTGGATGACGACACCCTTTCGTGGCATGTGGAGTGGAATCCGCTGAATCCCCTCATTCCGAAGAAACATACGATCGAGATCTACTGCGGAGAGAGCAAAGTACGGACAGCCAGGCAAAGCGGAAGTATGGAACTCCGGACAGACGGGTTGTACTGGCTGAGTGCCTTCAGCGGCTCAGCCTACGCTGTGTCTTCACCGATCAGTCGCAGAACAGCCGGCAGAGCACCGTTCCCCGAACGCGAGAGAGTGCCGTCAGAGCTCTTGCGCAAGCCCCTGAGAGACCTGGCGTTTCAACATCTCCGTCATTCGCCGCGGCTGGATGCCGCTTCGACAGAGCGCCGCGGCTCGGTCACGATCGACCTGCTCTCCAGGGGAAGCGACCCGCTGATTGTCGATGCAAAGGGCAGGCCCGTTCCCTATACGGTTGAGAAACCGGCGAGAGAACGGGTCGTGATCGACAAGAGCTGTACATCTCCCTGTTTCGATGAGTTCTTTCTCTGGCTACGGCGAAACGAGATCCACGAGTACGGCTTTCTCGAGCTCGAGTATCACCTTGAGGAAGATCTGTTTCGGCTGCAGGCCAGGATCGTACCGGCGATCATGGTGTTGATCGAAGATTTCGGATCGTGGCACCGCGGTGCCGTTGAACATATCCGGAAGCTGATTACTCCAACCACGAGATTCCAGTTGGATGTACGCACCCTGTATCAATCCTCGCTGTCGCTTCGACTGGAAGACCATTGCTTTCCTCTCCGAGTTCAGGAGCCGGAGGATGCCGTAAAAAGCCTGCTGGTATGGTGCGACCGTTATCCGGCGGGCCGAATACAGGATATGAAACTACCGGATCTCGCCATGGGAGACAAGATCTATCAGGTCTTTGTATCTGCTTCGTAATTCCTACAATCGTAAACCCACCAGGTCTCAGCTCAAGGTGGTTAGAGCCCCCCGCTGCTCCAACGCTGCTATCAGCTGATCCCTGCTGATACCGTAGCGTCGGGCCAGATCAATTGCATAGCTGTGGCCCTCCGGAGGCCCGGGTACAATCTTGAAGGTCGGTTTGATAGCGGTTTGCGCCCCTGTGCCGCTCTGCGCTTGGATCAGCGCCACCACGCTAAGCACCTTGCTGTCTCCATGGGTGTCCCGATTCAACTGCATGGCCGAAGCAGCCAGCTCGTGCAGATGGGTGGCGTAGACGGCACGGGTGCCGAGCATCCTCAGCACCCTGACGATATCCTGAGCAAGGTACAGGCTCTCTCCGCCGCTGGTGCTGGACAGAGATTCATTCAACAGGACAAGACTGTGCCGGGTTGCCGATTCGAACACCAACCCGATCCGTTGCGCTTCCTCGCCGAAACGTCCCGTGCCTTTCTCCAGTTTTTCTAGCGCCGGGTAGTGGGTCAGGATACCGTCACAGATGCTCATGGCCGCTTCCCGGGCGGGCACGTACAATCCGACCTGCATCATGATCTGGGTCAGACCGATCGCCTGGAGGAGAGTGGTTTTCCCGCCCCGGTTCGGACCGGTGATGATGATAATCCTCCCCTTCTGATCCTGGGCGAACTCATTGGTTACGATCTCATTCGAAAGCTCCCGGGTTTTGCCGCCATTCTGCTCAAGGAGATGGAGGGCAAGATCGACGTTGTAGATGTCCTTGACATCGAACTGCCGCTTCTCCCGTTCCAGCACCCTCGGACGGGTGACCGGCAGACCGCAGCGTTTCATCGTATCGATCAGTTTGATCGCTCCAAGATAGAACAGGAAATCTCCGTGCAGATGGGTGAGCACTCTGCTGTTGATGTTCACGAACTCTTTCAACGCCCTGGCCAGGGGCTGGGTGGTTTTTTCCATGATCTTGGAAATATCCTGGAACAAAGGGGCCATCATGGGACCGGCATGGGTCGATTCTCCGGCCGCCCGGTGTAGGGAAGCGATTCCCTGCCATTTATCCGCCCCGAACACGGATTTGAACAAGGGACTTTCCCTGTATTTGTCCGAGTTTATCGATACGAGGGTGGCTTCGCAGGGCATCATTCCGGCATCCAGATTAACGCCGATGGTAATACTCTTCAGGCTGCGGATCCGGGACAGCAGCTCCGGCAGGGAGGCCACCAGCTTCCGGAATACCGGATCTTCCTGCACCCTCAGAATCAGCGCGGAGAGATTTCGCAGTGCCTCAGAGGCGAGCTCTCCGCGAATCCCTTCGAAGACACCGGCCAGCTTGCTGACGCAATCGACGTAGTGTTCCAGCTCCCTAAGGCGCCAGATCGCCTCCTGCAGGGAGGTCTTCCACTCCAGGGCGAGGAAGGTTTCGTAGTACTTCAGGTCCCGCAGCACCGGCAGCAGGCTCTCGATACAGCGCACCAGCGCGGGGAGGCGCGCCAGCTCATCGATGATGTCGAGCCGGTAGTTTATCGTGTCCGCATCCTGACACAAGGAACGAACGATCTCCCGTAAAGCGTCGCTGTGTTTGGCGTCGAAAGCCATGAACTCGATCAGTTTCTGAAGACCCAGATCCAGGGCGCTCTGTTCCTGGATCTCCAACGTCGCGGTTCTAGTCCCCCGGGGCCATAACAGGCTGAAGGACAGGTCCAGG
Organism: uncultured Spirochaetaceae bacterium; assembly: GCA_964520025.1. Lineage (GTDB taxonomy): Bacteria > Spirochaetota > Spirochaetia > SZUA-6 > DRHE01 > JAFGQJ01. The sequence continues at coordinate 1,973 of CAZFMD010000066.1, read as the reverse complement.
GATCTTCCCTCTTTAGTGTTACTGTCTTTCATCCGCTTGCTGTTGCCTCACTGTTTCTGCGGATTCGAACAAGCCGAGCACCTGAGGATTCCTGCGTTTCTTTGCCAGCTGATACGCGGTTTTGTGCGATCGATCCGGTATGTTCCTGTCCGCCCCGTATTTCAACAGGAGGCGCACCGCCTCCACGTGATCGTTTTCCACGGCCCAGTGCAGCAGGGTTCGCCCACCCGCATCCTTGGCATTGATCTCCACTCCGTCCACGAGCATCTGCTCCAGAAGTTCGAGCTGTCCGCTTTTGGCCGCGGCATCAAAGGTCAGATATAGGCTGATCGTCTTGAGAAGTTTGTCGTCTTTGGAGGGACGGATGCTCTTCAAATCCTTCTCGAACATCCTCATGAGATCTTTCTGCATGCTTTCTCTCCCCCGTTGGATTCGTTTCTTCACGGTGTTGATTTTAAGCTCCAGGAAATCGGCGATCTCTCCCTGAGAGTAACCGTCTATATGGTAGAGAACCACGGGAATCCGCTGGCTCTCGGGAAGGTTGTTTAGAGCCGTCCGAATCTTCTGCTTTGCTTCTTTTCTTTCGAATATCGCTTCCGGCAGGACATCCCCTGTCCCGGATCCGTCTTCCACCTCCCGTGGCAGCACGATGGGCCTTGTCTTTTTCAAAGCATGAATACTCTCCCGCCTGGCGATGCGCTTCAGCCAGGAGGGAAAGGCCTCAGGATCGAGCAGGGTATCCAGCTTGTTGTAGGCGATAATGAAGGTCTCCTGGCTCACATCCTGGGCCAGAAAGTGATCCCGCAGGATCGCATAGACCAGGCCGAAGACCATATCCTGGTATCGAACTACCAACTCGGTGAAGGCCTTTTTCGCCGGGCAACCGCCGTATTTTTCTTCGATCGCCCGGGATACCAGGCTTTTCACAGTACCCATCAGCCTCCATTATATAAGAGAGGACAAAAAAGGGAAAAAGGTGACATGAAATTTTAGGGGTAGAATGTCGGGAAACAAACCTGAGTTTGAACTATGGAGAGGTTCTGGGCTTTTACTCCATCAGGGTGTATGCGTACCCCCCGATCAAGGCGATCGACCAGGTGCGATGATCGTCATCAAAACTGTAGGATCTGCTCAACCCCTGAATATAGCGAAGCTCGACGCTCAACTCACCCCCCAAGAAAGCCAGATTATAGCCCGCTCCGGCCATGGCAGCAAGGTTAAAGGATGCCAGCTCTACCGAGTAGGTGCCTGCTGCTGTTGAGCCGGCTTCCGAGCCATCTCCCAGCAATAACTGGGCAGCAGGACCGCCGAAGACAAACAGATCTCCGTTTATCAAAGAAAACACTCCTTTGACCAGGACGGGAAGGCTCAAGTATGAGAAACCTTCTGCCCAAAAAAAGTTATCGGGATCCGCCTCATCGTTGGCTTTGCCGCCGCTGCCGACAATCAGCAACTCCGGTTGGATCTGCAGACCCTCGCTCAGGCCGAAGGTGGCGAAAGCCCCGACGATCGCCCGGATAAACAGGGCATTTCTGTACCCGCTTGATTCATTATCAGCCCGGTGATCGCTGCCCATGTACCCGCTGTGGGCTATCCCGGCCTTGCCCCCCACACTGATTTCCAGAGCAGCCAACGGAAACGATACACACAGAAACACAGCCAGAACAAACAAGACGAGAACTTTTTTCATTGCAAACCTCCTTCTCTCGCTTCAATATTGATTATAGAATAGTTGAAGTAGTAACACAAAAAAAATTGCCCAATCCGGCAACCTATTGGCAGCACCTGTTCTTTGCCCTACAGTTATACGAGGGGCTCGACATGCACAGCGCTCCGGGAAGGCAAAGGATCCTTGTTCTGTTATCCCTCATTCTGCTGATGAGCTGCGCCTCACCCGCATCGGGGAACGAAAACTCCCTCACCCTGTTTCTCTGCGGGGACGTGATGACCGGACGGGGCGTCGATCAGATTCT
>CAZFMD010000065.1:0-14737 GCA_964520025.1 uncultured Spirochaetaceae bacterium | reverse complement strand
CGCGGGGGATTTCTTCAGGGTCTGGGCGGATTAACCGGGGGGGATCGGGGCTTCTAAGGGTTGATCGACCGGCAAAACTACATATACGGTTCTTCCAGGCCGACGCTGGCAAGCATTCTCTTGCCGATCTTGCAGATCACCGTATAAGCAGGATCGAAGACATTGCCCACCTCATAACGCACACACTGCCCCATGAAGGTGTGGGCCTGCGGCTCCTCCAGTCCGAGCCCAATCAGCCAGCGCAGCATCTCGGTGGTGGCCTCCTGCAGTGCCTGATCGAGAGGGCGGGCATTTCCGGCTGTCAGGATGCTATCCCCGTCCTCCCCCCTGGGCCAGTTGACGCTGCTGCCCCTGATCAATCGCACCGTGAACTCCACCTCCGCGGATATCTCGATCCCGGTGCCCACGATCTCCCCGTCCCCCTGGAGGGCGTGCACGTCTCCTAGGTGGAACAGCGCTCCCCGGGTGAACACGGGCAGGTAGACGGTTGTTCCGGCTCGGAAGCCCCGGTAGTCCATGTTGCCGCCGTACGGTCCGGCGGTGCTCGCGGCGATAGCCTGCCCCTTGGACGGGGCGGTGCCGAAGCAACCGACCATCGGATCCAGAGCAAGAGTCAACGGACCTGCGGGGAAGGTCGGGGAAATCAATGTAGCGCTCCGGGCCTCACTGTCGATTCTCCAATCCAGCAGCTGCTCTCCGCCCCCTCCGGCGGAGGCCTCCACGTACTCCGGATCGAGCACGTGGGCCGCGATTGTGCTCCGGGTACGCCCGATCGAGCGGTTGGGCGTTATCCGTTCAAAGCGGACGGCCAGGGTGTCTCCTGTTTCAGCCCCCAGAACAGAGAAGGGTCCGGTCTGGGGATTGCCCGGCGGGGTGACTTCCCGGTCCGCAGCATCCCGCCCACTATTATCGACGGTGGTGGTGATGACCCTGTCCCCATCCTCTATCTCCAGGACCGCTGGGTGGGAACCGAGGGTGAGATGGTATTCGCTCGGCTGGAAGGTATGCGTTTTCATCTGTTCCTCCACTTGGTTGCGATCTGCTCCATGGCGGCGAGCAGCATGTCGATATCCAGCTTGCTCATGATCAGGCGCAGGCCTTTGGACAGATATTGCTCCATCAGGGCGTCCGGTCCGTGGAACCCGAAGATCTTGCCGTTGCGATCCGCCGCCGCGGCGACCTTATCGATGGCAGCCAGCACCTCACGGTTCTGCAAATCCCCCGGGTACCCTAGAGACACGGCCAGATCGTTCGGTCCGATCAGCAGGGCGTCGATTCCCGGCACCGAGGCGATCCCCTCGATCTCTTCGATCGCCGCGGCGGTCTCGATTTGAGCGATGGCCAGCACCTGCTCGTTGGCCCCGGCCATGAACTCCGAGGCTTCACCGCCCGGCACCGGGGCGAAACCGGTATGGGTACCGACGCTGCCCAAACCTCTCTTGCCTGTCGGCGCAAACTTGCACCAGCCGGCCAACAGCTGGGCCTGCTGTAAGGATTCCACCATGGGCACCATTACCGCACTGCAGCCGCAGTCCAATACGCGGGACACGTAGCCCTTTGACAGCTCGGGGACGCGTACGAAGACCTCGATGCCCGCTCCCCTTGCGCTTGCCGCCACGTCGGCCAGGGTTTCCAGGGAGCTGGAGCCGTGCTCCAGGTCGAGCATGATGAAATCCAATCCCGCCTGCTTTGCGATCCAGGCGACGCCGGGATTACGAACCAGGCGAACCATGGTCCCGACCGCCCGGTCTCCGGCGCGCAACTCTTTGACTGCCACCTCTTGTTCTCCTCTCTCCGACCTAAAACGGATACACTCGCTTGACCATTGATAGCAAAAACTTCGGGTTGTAACAAGTGCAACAACAGTTCTGCACCCCCGGGTATGCATTTTGGTTGCGACCGGAGATTGGGATGTGCTAAAATCCTCCCTATTCTACCTGCAGGCATCAAGGAGTGATTCCATGCACGAACAGCTTCCCGGCGGCTACAACTTTAAGCTCCTGCGGGTCGATCTGACCGGGCGAAAGATTGCTACAGAGACCCTGGATGAGACCTTCTGCCGGCGATATATCGGCGGAACGGGCTTCATCATCCACTATCTGCTCAAAGAGGTGAGCCCGGAGATCGATCCATTCAGCCCCGACAACAAGCTGATCTTCGCTGCAGGCCCGCTGACCGGAATCCCCCTGGCCGGAGCGTCTCGCCACGCCGTGGGAGCCAAATCCCCCTTGACCGGGGGTGTCGCGAAGTCGGAGGCCGGCGAGTGGTGGGGAGCCCAGCTCAAGCGAAGCGGCTTCGATGCCCTGATCGTGGAGGGGAGGTCGGAAAAACCGGTGTATCTGTGGATACACAACGGAGAGGTCGAAATCCGGGACGCCGCCCACCTCTGGGGCAGGATGACCAAGGAGACCCAGGAGAGGATCCGCCGCGAAGTGGAGGATGAGAACGCCAGAATGGCCCTGATCGGGCCGGCGGGCGAAAACCTGGTGAGCTTCGCCTGCATCATGCACGGTACCCATGACGCGGCCGGTAGAGGCGGTCTGGGTGCGGTCATGGGCTCCAAGAACCTGAAGGCCGTGGCAGTTCGAGGAAACAGCGCACCCCCGGTGGTGAACCCCGACGGTGTGCGCCGGGTGAGCGCCTGGCTGAAGGAGAATATGGATCTGGTAAAATCCTTTCGGGATTTCGGCACAGGCGGAGCCATCGAACTGTTCGAGCAGGCGGGAAATCTGCCCTCCCACAACTTCCGGGAAGGGCGATTCCCCGCAGTCGGGGAAATATCACCGGCCCGGATCAAGGAGACGATCCGGGTGGGCATGGAGGGCTGCTTCGCCTGCCCGGTCAGGTGCAAGAAAATGGTGGAGATGACGGAGCCCTATGAGGTGGACAGGGCTTACGGCGGACCGGAGTACGAGACCATCGGCGCCTTCGGTTCCTGTTGCGGTATCGATGATGCAAACGCCGTGGCCAGGGCAAGCGCTCTCTGCAATGCCTATTCCCTGGATACGATCTCCGCGGGGGTGACCATCGCCTTTGCCATGGAGTGCTTCGAGAAGGGGTTGCTGACCGGACAAGACACGGGGGGAATCGATCTCGTCTTCGGCAATGCCGCGGCCATGCTGCAGGTGATCGAGCTGATCGCGCGGCGGGAGGGGATCGGAGAGCTCCTGGCCCAAGGATCGGCAGCAGCGGCCGAACGGATCGGGCGGGGGGCCGAGCAGCTGGCCATGCAGGTCAAGGGTCTGGAGATTCCCATGCACGAACCGCGCATCAGCAAAGGCCTGGGGCTCGGATATATGGTGAATCCCCACGGGGCGGATCACATGGACAACATGATGGATGTCCTGATGAGCGGCTACGGCAGGAAACCGGCCATGAGCCTGGACGACGCCCTGCCCCTGGGACTGGAGCCCACGAACCTTGAGGATGCGGGCCCGAAAAAAATCGCCTACTTCAAGGTTCATCACTGTAAGAGGATCATCTCGGACTGTCTGCTGCTGTGCCACTTCCTCCCCTACTCCTTTGCCCATATCGTCGGGCTGCTGTCCGCGGTGACCGGATGGGAGACGACGGTGATGGAACAGATCCGGGTGGCCGAGCGGGTGCTGACTCTCTGCCGACTGTTCAACCTCAAGGCCGGCTTCACGGCGGAGGACGACAAACTTCCCGAACGTTTCTTCCGACCCACGCCGGACGGCGCACTCCGGGACAAGGCCCTGGGCTTCGAGGAGATGGAGTCGGCCAAACGCTACTACTATGACCTCATGGGCTGGGACCGGAGGGGAATACCGAAGCCGGAAAAGCTCGAGGAACTGGGCATCGAGGAGTTCGCCTAGGCGAGGCGCACTCACACCCTTCCTCTATCCACTCCCCCGGTCTATAATAGACCCGACAGATGAAACCACGAATCCTCCTGGTTGACGACGATACCACGGCCCTAGATCTGATGTGTGATATCCTCAAGGAGAAGAACTACCTGCCGGACATCTCCGCCTCCGTGGATGCGGCCGTGGAGAAGCTGAAAACCCAGCACTACCACGCGGTGATCACCGATCTGAAAATGCCCGGAAAATCCGGCATCCAGCTGTTAGAGCACGTGGTGGGCACCTACCCAGATATCCCGGTGATCATGCTCACCGCCTACGGTACCATTCAAACCGCGGTGGAGGCCCTCAAGAAAGGCGCCTTCGACTACATTGCCAAGCCCGTTCAGCTGGAGGAGTTGGCCCTGGCCCTGGAGAAGTCCATCCATCATTTCCGGCTACAGGCCCAGAACATCTTTCTCAGGGGTGAGCTGCAAAAACGGGATGAGTTCCTCTACGGTACCAACAACGCCGGTATGGCCGGGATCTTCGAGACGATAGAAAGCGTGAAGAACGTCCAATCCACGGTTTTGCTGCAAGGCGAATCCGGCACGGGCAAAGAGGTGATCGCCCGCTACATCCACGACAACAGCCCGCGATCGGGCGGTTCTTTTGTTCCCATCAACTGCGGCGCCATTCCGGAGAACCTCATCGAGAGCGAGCTGTTCGGTTATGAGAAGGGCGCCTTCACCGACGCCAAGGTCCGCACCAAGGGAAAGCTGGAGATCGCCGACGGCGGCACCCTGTTCATGGACGAGATCAACGAGCTGCCGGCCAAAGCCCAGGTGGCCATGCTGCGCTTCCTCCAGGATCCGGAGATCACCCCTTTGGGCTCGACCCGCCGGATCGCCCTCAACGTGCGCGTCCTGGTGGCAACCAACAAGGATCTGAGACAGCTGGTCAGAGAGGGCCGTTTTCGGGAGGACCTGTACTACCGAATCAACGTACTGCCCATCACGCTGCCGCCGCTGAAGGAACGACGAGAGGACATCATCGACATGGCGGTCTGGTTCCTGCAGCGGTTCTGCCAGGAGTACAACCGCCGGATCTCCGGTTTCAGCAGCCAGGCCGAGAACAGGCTTCTGTCCTACTCCTGGCCGGGCAATATCCGTGAGCTGCGCAACTGCATCGAGAGAGCCGTGATCATCTGCGGGGAACAGCAGATCGGCCCGGAGGCCCTGCATCTTAATAGGGATGAGGGAGCCCCCTGCGATTTCTCGGACATCGGTATCGTCCCCCTCAAAGATCTGCAGCAGCGCTACATCCACTGGGTCCTGGACAGGCTTGGAGGAAACAAGACGACCACTGCATCCAGGCTGGGAATATCGGTTAGAGGACTACGTTACAAGTTGAACAGTGAAGAGCATCCGGACTAGGTTTTTCCTGCAGTCGTTTATTCCCATTATCTGCATCTACGCGGCCATCGTAGTGGCCGGTATCGTGTACGTAAACCGCAGCTACGAACAACAGGCGGTTACCCAGAAGAGCAACGACATTCAAAACATCTCCAGGGCTATCAACGACTGGCTGATCTCCAGGACCTCGGAGGTCATACAACTGTCCCAGGTGCCGCTCATGCAGACCGGAGACAGATCCGAGATCAAAGGATACCTCACAGAGTGGCGCTCCAGATTGGCATTCATCTACGACGAGTTGTACTTCGTGGAGCTGGACGGATCCTACTGGAACTCGAGCGACCAGGTGGGCGTCCTGGCCAACAGGATCTTCATCACCCGTTTTACCGAGCAGATACCCCGTTACTTCTACATGGGGCCCGTCCTGGGGGAGCCCTGCTTCGCCGACGCGGTTGTGCTTGCCGCACCGATCACCCGGGATGAAAAGCTCATGGGTGTCCTGGCGGCGGTTATTCCCGTAGGGGTGATCGACAGGATGCTCGGTTTTTTCACGTTCTCGGAGTTCGACTCCTACATGCTCGTCGATCAATTCGGAAGGATCATCACCCACTCCGACCACCGGCACTCCGGAACAAGCGAGAGGGAAGTATACGGGCGGGAGTTCACCCAGCTGAGCCGATACGGTGAGAACATGGTTTTCGTCTACGTGCTGAAAACAACCTGGAAGTTCGTGGCCTTTCAGCCCCATAGCGTGCTGTTGCAGCCCATGAAGAGAATCAACGGGCTGGTTGTTGTTTTCTTCCTGGTCGTGGTGGCTATCCTTCTGCTGGTCTCCTACACGACCACCTCCCGGATCGTGCGGCCTATTATGCGGCTGACCGACGGGGTGGAACGGATCATGAGCGGAGACTACCGCCAGCACGTCCACATCGACACCAGCGACGAGATGAAGACACTGGCGGACAGCTTCAATCGGCTCAGCGACAGGATGATCCAGATCCGAACCGATGACCGCTTCATCTTTCTCGGTCATATCGCCGCCCGCATGGCCCACGAGATGCGCAAACCCCTGCACATCATCCAGCTGGCGGCGCTGTCCATGGAGTCCAAACGACGCTTCGGGCAGAAACAGACCGGTCTGATCCTGAGGGAGGTGGAAAACGCGGATCGCTTTCTCAAAGAGATCCTGAACTTCACGAAGCCGGACATGCTCAACCTGCAGAAGTACTCCCTGCCGCATCTGTGGAAAAAGATCCTGCCGAAGTACAGGCTGGTGGCGGAGGACCTCGACATCGCCCTGGAATACGCACAGGATCCGGATATCCCATCCTTCTACATGGATATCATCAGGATGGAAGAGGTCTTCTCCAATCTGCTCGACAACGCCTTCGAAGCGGTGCAGGAGACCGAGAAGATCCCTGCAGAAGGCGTTGATGGACGGCGCGTATCGGTGGAGCTCAAGCATCTGGCCGAGACAGGCGTACGGGTCAGGATCACCGATACGGGTCCGGGATTTCCGGAAGAGGCGATTGACAAGGCCTTCGATCCCTACTTTTCGACAAAGGAGAACGGGACCGGCCTGGGACTGTCGATCTCCTATCGAATTCTCTCCGGGCACGGGGCCAAGATCGATCTCAATAATACCGAGGAGGGACACGGCCGTGTTGAAATCCTGTTTCCCCTCTGATGGGCACGGTACAGGCGTATGAAACGGATGCTGCTCGTTTTCCTGCTGCTCGTTCCCCTGTGCCTCGCTGGTTGCCGCGGGAGGCGGGAAGGAGAGCGGATCGTGCTCAAAGCGGCGGACGATCACGAGCTCACCTATCCGACTACCCAGGGGCTGCTCGAGATGGGAGATCTGCTGGAGGAGTGGAGCAATGGGCGAATCACGGTGGTCGTATACCCCTCGGCCCAGTTGGGCTCAGAGCGGGAAACCATCGAGTTGACCCGGACCGGGGAGATCGATATCAACAGGGTGAACATCAACCCGCTCACCCAGATCGTGCCCGAGTTCAAGGCACTCGCCCTGCCCTACATTTTCCGGAATGCGGAGCACATGCACCGGGTGGTCGACGGCGAGCTGGGGCGGGAGCTGATGCAGTACCTCGAGGAGAAGGGACTGATCGGCCTGGGTTTCTACGACTCCGGGCAGCGCAGCTTCTACAACTCGATGCGTCCGATTCGTTCGATAGAGGATCTGCACGGCTTGAGGATCCGTGTGCAGAAGGCCGAGATCGTCATGGACATGGTCCGGGCGCTGGGCGCCGTACCCATTCCCATGAGCTTCGAAGAGGTGTACACGGGGCTGCAGACCGGCGTGGTGCACGGAGCCGAGAACAACTATCCCTCCTGGGTCACCAAGGGGCACTTCGAAACGGCTCGTTTTTACACCCAGGACGAGCATTCCCGCGTGCCGGAGATCATCCTGTTCAGTAAAAAGACCTGGGATCGGCTCACCCCCGAGGACCGCGATTTGATCCGAACAGCCGCCCGGGAATCGATTCCTTTCCAGAGAAACCTCTGGAAGGCCATGGTGAGCGAGTCGACCGAGAAGGCTCTGGCCGCAGGATGCCGGATCATCACGGATATCGACAAGGAACCTTTCGTGGAGGCCATGGAACCGGTATACCAAGAACACGCCGTGGATCTGATGCCGATCATCGAACGGATCCGGGCGGTACCGTAACGAACCTTCGAAGCGGGCGGACCGGTAACAACCTGTACGAACACGGCTAGAGGAAAAAAATGCAGGGTCTGTAGGCAAAAATTGCCGGGGGGACCGACAGCCGGGATCATCCGGCCGCCTGCCCTGTTTTCTCAAATCGTTGTAAATTTCGCTCATGTAAATAATTATTTAACCTCATCCACAGGATGCCGCGGAGTACTCCGGCTGAATGCATTGGCACGATTCTTGCGTGATAAACCAAAACAAATCCAACAGGAGGTAAAAATGAAGAAGTGGTTCGTATTGATTCTGCTCTGCACCTTGGCGCTGGGCGCCTTTGCCGGCGGCCAGACCGGAGGGGGAGAGGTGGAAGCACAGACCCTCCGGGTGGCATCCCCACCTTGGATCTTCAAGAAATTCGACCTGGAAACCTACTGCGACAGGTTCGAGTCCGACCATCCGGAGATAACCGTGGAGCGGATCCGGGCGGACAAATGGGGCGGCGTCACCTATATCCCCGAGTGGGAGGCAGGTGAAAGCTCCTTCGACGTGTTCGTAGGTGGAAGCGGCTCGATGCTCGCGCCGCTGATCGTGGGAGGCTGGACCGAACCGATGGGCGGCATGCTCACCGGAAACATGGCCCCGGACAAGCTTGTGGGCGGTTTTCTGGCCGCGGGCATGTACAAGAAGGACGGGGGCGGCTCCTACTACCCCGTGCTGCCCTTCATGGGAGAGGTGGCCATCATCGGTGTGAACACCAACATCCTCAAGGATTCCGGTCTCTGGTCGGGGGACAAACCCGTGCCCATCCCCAGCATGAACCAGGGCGAGTTCGTCGGCTGGTTCGCCAAGATGAAGGACAACGCACCGGTAGGAGCCCACGTGCAGATCTGGGACCGGGAGTTCATGCAGTACGACTACTGCTCCGGAATCCAGGCTCAGAACGGAACCTTCCTGGCCAAGGACGGCAAGGGCTTCGACCTTTCCAGCGCCGCGGCCAAGAAGTGGCTGGGGCTGCTGCAGACGCTGTACCGCGAGGGCCTGGCCGCCTATCCGATCTCGGACGACAAGGGCTACGAGCTGTGGAAGAGCGGTGCGGCCGGCTCCTTCTTCGCGGCCCAGGGACACGTCATGGAGCTTCCCAGCGTGACCGGGCGCAATGAGGACATCGCCTACACCGGTTGGCCCGGCTCTGACAAGAACGGAAGCATCATCTGGACCCACTCGGTGTGGATGCCCAAGGTCGTGAAGAACAAGGACGTGTGCAGGATGTTCATCCGCGAGCAGGTCTTTCACAAGGACTTCGGCCAGTGGAGCTTCAACAACTGGGGCAAACTGCCCATCGTGAAGGAAGCCTACGGTGCAGGCATCACCCGCTTCCAGGACCAGATGCCCGTCATCCTCTCCATTGCCGACGCCTCCGGCCCGATTCCCCTGTACAAGGACCTTGATAAATACCTCGATATTCTGCAAAAATACCTAACCGAGGCTGCTTTCGACCGCATGAGCGTGGATGAGGCTCTGGACTCGGTCAAGAGCGAAATCCAGGATCTGGACTTCACGGACGTGAGGGCCTATTGATCGAACGGGGACGATGATATCCCCGCATCTGTACATATGCATGTTGTCACCTTGCAGGAGTCTTCGGCTCCTGCAGGGTGATTTGTTCAAGGTTCGCCGGGGAACGGGAGGAGTTGGAGAGCAACAGTGAAGGAAGAGCTTCTTGTCGCGAGCGCCCACCGACTCAGGCGAAGACGGAGGATATCGGAAAACGTCAACCTGATCGTCTTTCTTCTGCCGGCGATGTTCTTCGTTCTGGTATTCATCGCCTTTCCCGTTCTCTACTCGGGATTCCTCAGCTTGACCGAGTTCAAGTTCGGCATCGACAAGGCACCCACCTTCATCTTCCTGCAGGGCTACATCGACCGCTTTACCGATGATTCTCTGTTCACAACGGCGCTCGTCAACCAGGCGGTGTTCGCCGTCTCCTACTTCGGCATCACCTTTCTCGCCTCCCTGATGCTCGCCATCTTCATCAACGAGATCAGCTTCGGAGCCCAGGCCTTTCAGGTTCTCTTCTACCTGCCGATGATCATCCCCATGTCCCTGGCCGGGATCACCTGGGCCTGGCTGCTGTCCCCGATAAACGGTTTCACCAACACCGTTATCCGGGCCATCACTGAAAATCCCCGCTTCATGTTCGACTGGTACCAGGAGCCAAAGACCGCCCTGATCGGTCTGGTGGTGGCCCGCTCCTGGAAGATGGTCGGCTTCACCCTGATCATCTTCATCGCCGGACTCAAAGGTATTCCGACCAGTTACCGGGAGGCTGCCCGGGTCGACGGGGCCAGCTTCTGGCAGGAGATCTGGCGGATCATTCTGCCCAACCTGAGGCCCTACATGCTGATCAGCAGCATCTGGATCCTGATCAACTCGCTGAAGGTCTTCGATCTGGTGCGGGTGGTGACCGAGGGCGGTCCCGGCATAAGGACCTATACCCTCTACTACTACTCCTGGAAGCTGGCCTTCGAGCGGCAGGACCTGGGTCAGGCCTCCCAGGTAGCCTACATCACGGCGGTCATCATCATTATCCTGGCGGTGGTGTTGAACCGCATCTTTCGGGCGGAAACCGCCGAACGGGCCTAGAGGTACATCATGGCAGCGCAAAACCTGGCATATCGACGGCTCAGCAGGATCTTCTTTTTTCTCGTGCTGGTCTTCGCCGTACTGTACATTTTCCCGGTTTTCTGGATGTTTCTCACTTCGATCCGCCCCGACAACGACATCCACAAGTTCCCGCCCACGGTGATGCCCAAGGCCCTCACGCTGAGCAACTATGTGTATATTTTCACGGGGATGAAGGGCTTCAGCCGCTACTTCCTCAACAGCGTGGTGGTAACCGTATCCACGGTGCTGATCGTGCTGATGGCCAGCGCCATGAGCGGCTACGCCTTCGGCATGCGCAAGTTCCGCGGCAGCGGTGTTCTGTTCATGCTGGTGCTGAGCGTGCTCACCATCCCCTACATCATGTACCTGATTCCCATCTACATCATGGAGTACAACCTGGGTCTGACCGAGAGCTACCTGGGGCTCATCCTGCCCTACGTGGCCCTCAACCTGCCCTGGGGCCTGCTGATCATGCGCGGTGCCTTCTCCACCATCCCGCTGGATATCCGGGATGCCGCCATCGTGGACGGCTGCGGCGAGTTCCGCATGGTCTTCCAGATCCTGCTTCCCATCGTGCGCCCGGCCTTCGTCACCACCACGATCATCACCTTCGTCTTCGCCTGGCAGGAGTTCATGTTCGCCAGCACCATCAACAAGAAGAACAACTGGCAGACCCTTCCGGTAGGGATCGTTTGGATCCGCGACGAGCTGCAGACCATGGCCATGGGCAAGGTGGGAGCGGCGATCATCCTCTCGATTCTACCCGTGCTTATTCTGTTCTTTATCTTCCGCAAGTTCTTTATCGAGGGCCTGAGCGAGGGAATGCTCAAGGGATAGAGTCGAATCGACTACTCACTCGCCTTTTCTGCTTCTCATAGAGCGCAGATCCCCGGTCTTGGCATCGATGCGAAATACCTTGTACTCCCGCTTGAACTCCGCGGACTCGCCGATCAGGGTTGCCATGGGTCCGCCGGAGGTGGATTCCTGGCCCCGGGTGAAGCCGATCGTTACGTTCCAGTACTTGTTGTCCTCCGACAGGTCCACCTCCTCAAGCAGCACGTCCTTGAACCGATCGATCTGGTACAGTTCCGTGAGGTAGCCCATCGCCTTGCTGACCGCTTGTTTTACATCTACCATCTCATTTCTCCTCTAACGCGGCCTCAGAGGCAGGATATCTTCACTTCTCCACTGGTAATCAGAACCCCAGAGCAGCCGCAGCAGGCCGATCTGCCCGGAGTGGTAGCTCCAGTGCCAGGCCAGCTGTCGCATGGCGCCGCGGACGGAGAAGGTAAAACCGTCTTTTTTCAGAACCTCGTCAATATCCTCGATCCCGGCCAGGCTCGGCTGGGAGTACTCCCCCTGCGCCCTCCGGCAGATCGCGATCAGCTCAGAGGCGCTATAGCCAGTGGGAGGAGGCTGTCCGATGTTATCAAGGGCGCCCCTCTGGACCTCCCTGTCCAGAGAATCCGCGATCTCCGCCCCGGAGATGCGCCGTACCCACCAGAGCTCGGCCCAGGCCATGTGCAGCACCAGCATGGTGATGCTCAACGGAGCATCCCGAGCCGTATAGTCCAGGGCATCCGCGGGCAGATCCTCGATCTGGTCGTATACCCGCTCGGCCAGCTCCTGCAGCAGGGCCACGGAGTGGGCCAGCTCGATATTGGCGAATCCCGGCGGCGGGTCCAGGGTGTAGCGCCGCGGCCGGCCCTGGCGCGGGCCGCCGGCTTTGTCCTGTTCGTTTGTCATGCCTCTATTGAGCGCCGAAGTGCTGCGAAGTGTCAAGGCGCAGAGTAAAAGGTTGCCAACCCGAAAAAAGCGGATTAGTATATAGACAGACGAGGTAAAGTATCCGAGGGAGAGGCCCGGATGAGCAATTTGATATGGAAGCTGATAGCGAAAATCATCAAGGTCTTCTATATCAAAGCTCATATAGAGGGAGTACAGAAGATTCTAAAGGGCACGAACGCGGTGGTCGTAGCCAACCACCTGGGATCGTTCGGGCCGCTGGCCCTGATGAGCTCCCTCATCCACAGCCTGCATCCGTGGGTCGTTCATGAGGTTACCAATCTAAAAGACTGCGCCGCCTACATCCGCAAGGATTTCGTGGAAAAGGAACTGAAGCTGCGCTCCTTCATGAGCAGGGAGCTTGCCCGTATCATCGGTCGTATCTGCGTGCGGCTCATGAGCGACCTGAAGGCGATTCCCGTGTATCGCAGAAGCAGGGAGATCTACAAAACCTTCGAAATCAGCCTCGGCTATCTCAAATCCAAGAAAGCAGTGCTGATCTTTCCGGAAAACGATGCGAGCAAACAGCAGGAGGACCTGTGCCTGCTCAACACCGGGTTTATCCGCATGGCTCAGTGGTTCTACCAAACCAGCCAAAAGGTGCTTACCTTCTACCCGGTGGCCATCAACAAGAAGGTCCGAGCGATCCGCGTGGGCAACCCGATCCGCTTCGATCCCAGCGCTCCGTACGGGGAGGAGCGCGTGCGCATCAAGGAGCACCTGGAGCGAAGCATCAGCGGCATGTATCGGGCTATGGAACGGGAGCACTCGGAGGCCGCCGCGGCCAAACATCCCCATAAAGAACACAAGATCGGCGAGCAGGTCGCCTGAAACGCACCCCGGGATCTCCTACCCTTTCCCACCTCGTTCCTGCAGGAACTGCGCCAGAAAGCGCCCCGTATAGGATCCGTTGGTGCCGGCTGCCACAGCCTCCGGCGTTCCCCTGGCTACGATCCTTCCTCCCCCGGCGCCGCCTTCCGGTCCCAGGTCGATGATCCAATCCGCTTCGGCAATGATATCGAGATTGTGTTCGATGATGACCACCGTGTTCCCCGCATCCACCAGGCGCTGCAGAACCCGGATCAGTCGTTCCACATCCGCCATGTGCAGTCCGATAGTCGGCTCGTCCAGCACGTAGAGGGTATGGGCCGGCCGCCGGATGCCGCCCGGCAACGCACCTGCCCGGGATGAATCGGCCCCGGAGGGTCGAATCGGTCTTCCCGAAGCATCCAGGGGAGCAAGCCTGGTCTTGGCCAGCTCTGTGACCAGCTTGATGCGCTGGGCTTCCCCGCCGCTCAGCGTAGGACTGGGCTGACCCAGGGTGATGTAGCCCAGGCCGACTTCCTGCAGCAGCTCCAGGGCCCTATGCACGCTCGGATGGGCGGAGAAGAACTCCACGGCTTCATCAACGCTCATGGCCAGGACATCGGCGATGCTCCTGCCTCGGTACAGCACCGACAGGGTTTCGGAGTTGAAGCGCCTGCCGCCGCATACGTCGCACAGCACCTTCACATTGGGAAGGAAGCTCATCTGGATCTTCTCCACTCCCTGGCCCGCGCACCGCTCGCAACGGCCTCCGGCCACATTGAAGGAGAAACGGCTGGGCGTGTATCCGCGCATGCGGGCTTCCCCCGTACGGGCGTAGAGCTTGCGGATCTCACCCCAGAAGCCGACGTAGGTGGCTGGACAGGAACGGGGAGTCTTGCCGATCGGAGCCTGATCCACCTCCAGAACCCGGCCGATCCGATGCCAGTGCAGGACCTGCTCACAGCCGGTCAGGCGCACAGAGGCCGCGGATCTACGGCGTCGGCGGCCGGAGCTCACCAGGGCGTGCAGATTCTCATACAACACTTCCCGAACCAGGGTGCTCTTACCGCTGCCGCTCACCCCGGTCACGCAGATCAGCCGGTCCAGGGGAAAGGAAACGCGCAGATTCTTGAGATTGTGCAGCCGGGCCCCGAGGATCTCGATGCGGGGCTGGTTGCGTCCCAGTCGCCGCCCGCCGGCCTCCCCGGCCCTTCGATTCGACAGGGGATGCTCCAGAGGCCGGCTGAGATAGCGGCCCGTGAGGGAAGATCGTTTTCTCAGCAGCTGTTTCACCGTTCCGGCATGCACCAGCTGTCCTCCGTTAACTCCTCCTCCCGGTCCCAGGTCGATCACATGCTCGGCCCGGCGGATCGTCTGCTCGTCGTGCTCCACCACCACCACCGTATTCCCCTTATCCTTCAGGCGGCTCAGGGTATCGAGGAGCAGCTGATTGTCCCGGGCGTGCAGGCCGATGGTCGGCTCATCCAGGATATAGCACACCCCGCGCAGGTTGGAGCCCAGCTGGGAGGCCAGGCGGATACGCTGCGCCTCGCCGCCGCTCAAGGTGGGAGCGGATCTGTCCAGAGACAGATAGG
>CAZFMD010000064.1:0-14761 GCA_964520025.1 uncultured Spirochaetaceae bacterium | reverse complement strand
ATCTTGGCCACCTCTTCCATGTAGGTCTCCACCATATCCTTGTCGCCCACCTGGGCGCCACCGAATTTGTTCATCACCCGGGTAGAAACCATGCGGGCCACTTCAGTTGCCGCCGAGAAACTGCGGGTCCAGGCTTTGACCCCTTCCAGGTCCTTGCCGGTCTGCTCGAAAACAAAGACATACATTTCTTTATAATCTCGCATCCCCTCGAAATCTTCCCCGTTTGCATACTGGAAGACCCACTCCGGTACATCCCCGCCCAGAGCGGTGAGCTTGTGCTCGATCACTTTGGGTGGATAGACCTGCGGTTCGACCTTGAGCGCCTGTTCCTGCTCCGGTGTCGGTTTGGTTTTACAGCCAACGAACAACAATCCGATCGCGACCAACACGATAGCCACTTTCCACAGATGCTTCATAAACATTCTCCTTTATATAGAGATTTTAAATTTCCAGAGGCGACGCCTCCCCTACATGCCTGTATTAAAGGTAACACTTTTTCCCCGTAAAACAACCTGATAGATTCCCTCCAAACCGGAAACCGTGTCTGACACATCGTAAACCATGTCGACCAGATCCTCCACGGATCCGATCAGGTATACCTCGTATCTTGTCTCCTCCGCGGTCTGGCTCACCGTCTTGATGTCCTTGGCCTTTCTGCGCATCTTACGATAAAAATCGCTCATCATGCGTGGATCAAGGGTATTCTGAACGACCAGCTCGTATTTGATACCGTTGATCAGGGTCTTGGCCATATAGGCTTTAGCCTGATCCAGAACGATGGGCATGGCCTTGTACACGCTGGTTTGCAGGGCGTTGATTTTGGCGGCCTGCTCCGAAGCGGTGGAAAAGGTCCGAGGGCTGTTCCAGGGCTGGGAGCCGAGCAAACGGCCGGTTGAGGCTTCGAAACCCTTCAACGTTATGTTCGCCTGCCCGTAGTACTTGTCCCCGGAGGTTTCACCGCTGGTGCGCCCGTCGATCTCGATGTACACGTCGGCATTCAACTTCTGAGCGATCCACTGGATGATGGAGATGGACTGGCCGGTCTCCTCCTCGTAGGCCATCTGCTGATCCTTTTTCAGCTTCTCGACCTGGTCGAAGTCGATAGCCTCGATGGCGTTGGAGGTGAGGTACTCATTGGCGATCCCTACCGCCGCCTTCATGTAGAAGGGATCCTCCGTAGCCTCCTCGTTGAAGAAGACCATGTAGGTCATGTTGTTCACGTAGCGGGCGATGATCCGCTTCTCATCCGCTGTCAGATCGACAGCCTCCGGTTGGGCCGTGATTTCCTCGATTGTTTCCGCCCCTTCCGCGGTGGCCGCTTCGGAAGCTGCGGCGGCTTCCCCGGTTTTCCCCTGCGCGGTTGTGGTCTCACCGTACAGCCCGTTGGCTTTAAGGGTACTCTCCACAGCCCGCATCTTCACCGCCACCTGGGCTTCGAAGATATAATCATCTCCGACCTTGTCCTTGCGCAGGGTTTCGAAGGTCTCGTTGTTCACGTAGGCGTTGGGATTCTGGGTGTTGTAAAGGACCTCCTGAAGCTTCTCCTGGTTGGCCTGCTCATTGGCCACGCCGATCATGTCGATAACCGCCTTGCGAACGGCATCCATCTTGGCCATGTTCATGGCCGTGAGCATTGAAGCGTCCTGTCCCGCTCCTTCGTATACCTTCTCCTCCGGCATGGGCTCGGGCCCGCCGCCCTGCGGTGGCCCCACCGTAGCAGACGGTCCGCTGAGACAGGATACGAGAACTACGAATAGTAACGGCAGAGTGATAAGTCCTAACAGAGACTTGGTTTTCACTCGATCCACCTCCTTGACTTTAATACTTCCAGGTTAAACCTGCTCCGACGTAGATACCGTCGTAGTCGGGAAAGAGAAATTCACTGTCATAAATGTATTTTGTAGGAACAAATGAATACCAAAATTTATACCCAGCCTCCACTGAAAAACGGAAGTTTTTGCTGAACAGGTAGTTTATATTAACCCCTGCCATGGCACCCCAGTAGGTGAAAGCGAACCTATCCTCCTCAGGCTGGTTTTTCAGGTACCAGAGGTAGGCGAAACCAGGACCGGTACCGACCATTGGTACAATTTGGAATCGGCCGAAGTAGATATTGTATTCGCCCCCTATATAGGTATTGACCGGAATTGCAGCGGCGATATTGGCTATCAGCGGAACTTCCACGATTACGATTGGCCGGAAACCGAAGAATCCTCGAGAAATGGCTTGCCTTGCACCGACGAACATAGTGGATTCACGGTCAAAAATCACACCGGTTGCATAGTGAAAATACGGGGTGGTGTCCATGCCGAAGCGGGGAACCTCCTGCAGCTGATCCCCGATCTGAGGTCTGGGCCGGGCGTAGATGACCTTGGCCACAGACACCTCATCGCTGACCTCCTTGATCACCACCAGGCCCTGCTCCCGGGAAAGGGCTCTTCCGGACTGCAGGATCTCACTGGATACGATCACATACTCATCCCCGGGCTTCAATCCCAAGTCGCGGCCAAGCTCGATGACAAGCTCCGTGCCCCGCACTTCGATGACACCGGTCTTGAGCTGGAACTCCGGGATCTTACGGATCTCGAAGGTCAGCTGGGCGGGTATGGCATCCAGAGCATCCTTGATGGCCACGTCCTGGTTGGTGTCCTTGCCCTCGGTGTCCACGAATGCCTGGGCGAATGTCCGCCCCTCTTCCACATTGACGAAGCTGAAGGAGGTCTTGATGTTCACCTCATACTCCCCGGTATCCAGAGGAGCGACAACGTAGTTGGCCACAGCCGGCACGACAACGATAAAAGAACCGGTAAGCCTGTCGAAATCCGCCTTGGTGAAGAACTCCTGACCCATTTGTACTTCTTCGGGGATCTCCACCTGCTCTTGTTTATAGAGCTTGATCTTATCGATGAACTCGTTCAGATCTCCCTCTTCCAACCGCTGCGTCAATCCGACCACGTCGAAACGTCCCAGATTGATGAAAACGCTCCGAATCTCCTCGTCGATCCCCCCGAGCACGGCATTCGGAATATCGTATCGGTAGTAGCTGAGCTTGAACACGGCGATCTCTTTTCGTTCCGACACGACCTGAGCTGAAACCGTTGTGCGCACTACAAGAGATATTGCCAGGAGTGCGGCTACCAGGAGTATTAATTTACGCACAGTTGACCCTCCCACAAGTGAAGATAAAGCAGAATTGTTTCTTTCTATCTGCTACAAACTTATAGCGATCCTGCTACTTTTTCAATTCGTGAAGATTATTTTTTGTCGAGGTTATTCTACAATCTTATTGGCGTGGCGGCTGCAACGGGGTGCAGCCGCCAATCTTCTTCAACTCGCCTCAGGGATCCCTATGATCCCTCCCGGGGTTGCCGTTTGACAAACCGGCCCGCTCCGATGGTACCGACGAACTGCATCTGCTTTCCGTCCCATTCGGCAACCTTCTGTCCGCGGGAGTACACTGCGGAGGGCATGCCGGTCAGCTCCCATCCCTCCCAGGGGGTGTAGTCCACGTTCATGTGCAGCTTGCTCTGGGATACTTTGAACTTCTGGTTGGGATCAAAAATCACCAGGTCCGCGTCCTTGCCCGCGGCCACCTCCCCCTTCTCCGCCAGGCCGAACATCTTGGCGGTATTGGTAGAGACGGCGGCAACCATCTGCTCCAGGCTGATGCGTCCTTTGACCACCCCTTCAGAGTGCATGAGCATCAGCATGGTCTCGATCCCAGGAGCACCATTGGGAATCTTCTTGTAATCGTCCTTGCCGAACATGTCCTTCTGGCCCTTGAAATCGAAGGGGCAATGATCGGTGCCGATGGTATGAACGTCCCCGTATCTCAAACCCAGCCACAGTTCGTCACTGGAGTCCTTGGGCCGCAGAGGCGGAGACATCACGTACTTGGCTCCCTGCCAGTTCGGCTCATTGTAACGTTCCTCGTTCAGGGTCAGATACTGAGGACAGGTCTCGGCGTACATCTCTACTCCCCGATCCCGGGCCTTTCTGATCTTCCACAGGCCCTCTTTCGAGGAAAGGTGCACGATGTAGATCCTTGAACCGGTGAACTCGACCATCTTGGCCGCTTTGTCCACCGCTTCCTCCTCCGCTGATATGGCATGAGCCCTTGCGTGATCCATAGGCGAGAGCGTGCCGGCCTGCTCGAGGTTTTCGTTGAGGCGACGTATCATATCGAAGTTCTCCGCATGAACCTGGACCAGACCGCCGTACTTCTTGGTCTCTTCCAGCAGGCGGATCATCGTGTAATCGTCCACCCGAAAATCGTAGAACAGAAAGATCTTGAAGCTCGGGGTTCCGTACTCCTGGGCAGCCTTTTTGACCTCGTCAATCACCTCGGGGCGGGGATCCAATACCGCCGGATGCAGAGAGTAGTCGACAGCTACCTTACCGTCGGCGATTCCCCGCTTGCGCTCGACCGCATCGTGCAGGGATTCTCCCGCGTTCTGGAGTACAAAGTCCACCACTGAGGTGATTCCACCGCATGCAGCGGCAATTGTCCCGGTTTCGAAGTCGTCCTTGGAGGTCGTGCCCATAAAAGGCATGGCTAAATGGGTATGAGGATCGATCGCTCCGGGAAGCACGTACTTGCCCTTGGCCTCCACAACCTCATCGGCCTTGACCGACTGTTCAAGACCGCTGCCGATCGCCTTGATTTTTTCCCCATCCACATACACATCCGCCTTGTAGCTGCCTGTCGAGGTTACCACCAGACCGTTCTTTATCAATATGCTCATCTCGAGCACCTCCTATGATTATTATGATGGAGAGAACCGTATGCTTCTCGAACAACGGTTTTCCCCGGGATACGCTATCGTTTCAGATCCGCCTCTTCGAAGGGCTGATACTTCAGCTGCTTCTCCAAACCCGGATCCATTATCGCCGTCTCTTTTCGATTCCACTCCTTGGGCATCTCTTTGAAGGTAATCAGACCGGGCACCGGACAGACGAAACTGCAGATCATACAGCTGAGACACTTGTCCTCGATCAGTTTCGGTCGCCGCTTCTCCGCGTCCCACTCCAACGCCTGTCCGGCCGCATCGTTACATACGATGTAGCACTGGCCGCAGCCAACGCAAATATCGTAGTTGTACTCCGCCCGGCCCTGGCGCTCCAGATCGAAGTGATCCGTTTCCTGGAGGTTAGGCAGGGCTTTGCCGATCAGATCCGATACCTTGTCGATCCCCTTGGATGCCATGTAGTCCCTCAAGCCCTCGGCCATATCCTCGACGATTCTGTAACCGTAGTGAATGATGCCCGTGGTTACCTGAACGGTCGTGGCTCCCACCAGCAGGTATTCCAACACATCCACCCAGGTTTCGATGCCGCCGATTCCCGAAAGGGGCAGCCCGAGATCCTTGCACTTGGCCATATCCGCGATGAAGTGCAGGGCGATCGGTTTGACAGCCGGGCCGGAGTAACCGCTCTCCGCACCGACACCGAAGATGTTGGGTTTGGGAATCCAGTCATCCCGGCCGATCTCCGAAATGCCGCGGAAGGTATTCACCGCGGAAATCGCATCGGCGCCGCCCTTCTTGGCAAACACAGCCGGCTCGGTCATGTCCGTGATGTTGGGGGTCATTTTTGCCATGACCGGTATTTTCACAACCTTTTTCACAGCCTCGGTGAAACCCTCCAGCAGGGCGGTGGCCTGGCCCACCTTGTGGCCCGAACCCTCGATGGTCATATGAGGACAGGAGAAGTTCAACTCAAGCATATCTGCACCGTTGTCCTCGGCCGCTTTGGCCAGGTACTGCCAATCCTCTGTCGAGAAGCCCATGATGCTGGCCACGATGGGGTGATCCGGGTAATTCTTCTTCAGATAGAGAAAATCGAGTAGATTGTCCTTGAGCGGGCGATCCGAGATCTGCTCTACATTCTGCAGGCCTACCATTTTTGTTGAGCCCTGGTGATAGGGGTTCATCCGCGGGGAAGGATGAATGATCGGCCAACGTCCGGAGGCCAGGGTTTTGAACACCACCCCGCCCCAGCCGGCCTCGAAGCTCTTGGCCACCATTTCGGCGCTGTTGGAGACGGGCGATGAAGAGAGCAAAAAGGGATTTTTGAACTTCACTCCCGCGAAATCGACTGACAAATCTATATTCTTTGCTGTCATATCTGGTCCCTCCTGTTACGCTTTGGAAAGTGCTTCAGCTATAGCCCTGGCGGCCACTTTGCCATCCTGGACGGCCTCCACCACCAGGCTCGGTCCCCGCACGATGTCTCCACCGGCGAAGATCCGCTTGTTGGAGGTCCTGCCGTTATTTGAATCCGCCACGATCAGTCCCTTCCTGTCGACCTTCACGGAGGACGACCAATCCACCGACTCGTCCGGTACCTGCCCTATAGCTTCGATCACGAACTCTACCTCCAATACCCACTCGGAGCCTTCTATCTCCATCGGTCTCCTTCGCCCCGAATCGTCGGCATCTCCGAGCTGCGTCCTTATCAGCTTCAGTCCCTTCACCTTTCCACTGGAATCCGTCAGATACTCAACGGGCTGATTGAGAATCAGGAAATGAACACCGAGATGCAGCGCTTCCAGGCGTTCATCTTCTTCGGCCGGCATCTGGGCGAAGGACCGCCGGTAAACCAGGTACACATCCTTGGCCCCGAGCTTGCTCGCCGACTCGATGCAGTCCATGGCCACCGATCCGCCGCCGATCACGGCCACCTTCTTACCTCTAACCTGCTTGCCCAATTCCTCGAAGCGCTCCTCTCTCAAGCCCACCAGGAACTCGGTGTAGGGAATCACTCCGTTTATATTTTCGGCTCCGGAGATCACCCCCGGGGTTCCCCACACACCGGGAGAGAGAAACACCGCTTCGTATCCATCGCTTAGAAGCTTCTCGGCTCCTTCGCTGCCCGCGATCTTTTCATTACAACGAATCTCCACCCCTAAGTCGTAGAGATCCTGGAGCTCGTTTTTCAGGAATTTTTTGTCGAACCGGTAGGCTGGCACCCCGAAACGGATCATACCACCGGGTTCGCTGCGCTCGGCGAAGACCGTTACCCGATATCCCTGCTTGGCCAGTTCCGCGGCGCAGGACAGACCCGCGGGACCGGAACCTACCACGGCAACCTTTTCCTTTGTGGCTTCAGGCTTTTCAAACA
This sequence comes from uncultured Spirochaetaceae bacterium, assembly GCA_964520025.1. Lineage (GTDB taxonomy): Bacteria > Spirochaetota > Spirochaetia > SZUA-6 > DRHE01 > JAFGQJ01. The sequence continues at coordinate 7,639 of CAZFMD010000064.1, read as the reverse complement.
CCTTGAAGCCGTTTTGCCATCCATATTCCACCAGAAAGCGTTGAATTTTACCGATTTCGATTGGCCGGCTTATTCCGGTGGCACTGCATTCCTTCTCGCAGAGCTGAGAAGTCGGACAGAGAACGCCGCAGGCTCCTCCGAGAATGTTGTTCTCTTTGATCGTGCGAATCGCTCCGGAAATGTTGCGCAAGCGTAGCTTGCGGATGAACGTCGCCGGGTCTGTTTCCGCCGGGCAAGCTTTGGAACAAGGGGCATCGTAGCACAGCAAGCAACGATCCGCTTCTGCAATTGCATGAGCAAGTCCGATTCCCTGTTCCATATCTTGGAATTGTTCAGCGCAGCTCACAGTTAAGCCTCCTAATGTCTGTTTTGATTATCTGTCCAACAACGTTGACAGAACTCTCAAGCCCAAATACGGCAAAATGCCTACTAGATCGATTTTCTGACTCTCACCGGCACACGCTGGATCAGGTATACCGAGGCAATCACGACCGCAGCTCCGACATATGTAAACAATCCCGGCCGCTCACCGAGCAGAAACACGCTCATGGCGACGGCGAATACCGGGATCAGCAGCTTAAAGCCAACCGCCCGAACCACACCGGTGGCTTTCAACGCCAGGTTGAAAAGCGGATAGACCAGGGCGGTTCCGATCACACCGATGTAGATCAGTAGTGGCCAGGAACGCGGGGTGATTCCCTGGAAAAATCGATTTCCGTCTATGATGATGGCCGCAACCAGCAGAGCTACCGCACCCGACAGCATTGATAGAAAAGTCGGGATGAATCCCCCATATCTGATCACGTACCGTTTCAACAGGATGCTGTATATACTAATGGACAAAGCCCCTCCGAGAAGGATCAGGTTGCCCCAGAAATATTCATGGGTCAGGATATCCCCCAACCGCAAACCACCGGCAACGATCAAGTACACGCCGGCCACGCCGGCCAACGCTCCGACAGTTCTTACACCGGAAAAATCCTCCTTAATTATAAGGGGAGCCAGGAGGGTTGTAAAGATCGGCTGGCTGTTGATCAGAAGAGAGCCGTTATACGCAGTGGATAGCTTTAAACCGAAATTGTAGCAGATCGAAAACACAGCTATGCCCAACACACCCAACCCGAACATGACCAGAACGTCCCTGTAGTTCAGTGCTCTTCTATTCCTTCTATTTTCTACTATGAAAAACGGGATCAGAGGTATGGTTCCCCAGAAATAGCGGAAGAAGGCGATCGTGGCGGGTGAGATATCCTTGCTGAGGTGCTTGGTTGCCGGAAAGACTGTGGCCAGGATGAACATTACGAAGATCAGCAAGACCGGCCACAGTACGTTGCGCGTTTCCTGCTTCAACGTGGATTCCGGCATTACGGTTTCTGAGTATATCTATATTGGTAAAAAGATCAAGTCGGTTTTATAACAAAATTTCAATTTATATTTGAAAAACTTTTCTACTAATCCTCTGTGCAAAACAGATGTTAAGAAAAAGTTGATTCGGTGCAGAGCTCTTTGAAAATTTCGATCTTCGTGGTATTATTTATCAAAGAAATGCGACGATTGTTCCACCTTGCAATCTTCACTCTTCTCGCCGGGGTGCTGCTGAGCTCCTGCTCAGATGTGGCCATGTTTACACCATCTGTGAGGGAGTCTGTCGATGTCAGCATTCTCTCTCTATCGGAGGGGGATTTCCTAACCGGCGAGGATCCAATTGATTTCATCATTCAAACAGGGGATCGGAGCTCGAGGCCGGAGCTCCTGGAGATCAAGCTGTTCTTCGTGTCGGAGCAGGGAGTCGAACAGAGCGTTTGGAACACCAGCATCTCCTCACCTCTTACCGGCGAGGCTCTTGAGCTTCTCTTACCCGATCTTGAAACCGGACAGTACACGATTGTGTTTACCGTTCTGGATGAAGAGGGTACGAAGGAAGAGCAGAAAACCAGTTTCTTCTATATCAAAGGAGAATATGCCATTCAAGGCATCACATCCTACCCGACGACGACCACGGCCGGACACGAAACCGTTCTGGAAGCCGATCTGCTGTATCCCGAGCAGGGTAATCCCTATGTCCGCTGGAGCCAGGATGACATCGTATTGGCCAAGGGTTCAGTGGCCGAGGGATTGCAGAAGATCACCTGGATGGCACCGCAAGAGGAAGGAGTGTATTCCATTCGGGTCGAGCTGTTTCCCGTACCACCTTCGCTTGGCAGTGATTTCTCCTTTTCCTCATCCGTAGAGCTAACGGCGAAACTCTTTGTTTCAACGGCCAGCGGTCTGACAGAAGACGAGCTTGTTCCCGAGGACTCCTACTACAGTCTCTTTCACCTGAACGGAACTCTTCGGAATAGCGGCTTTTTAGGAACCGAATCCGAAGAAGAGGAAGCACAGGGGATCGGACAGATTCGTTGGAACAGTGAAAACGGGACCATGGGCCTTGAAACAGGGCCCGGCTCCGGGTTCCGCTATCCCCTCAACATCCTGCCTGCTGCGGAGGAAATGCTTACACCGTGCACGATTACCTTCAAGCTTCTGTCGTCCGGAGAGAATGCCGAACAAACCCTAATGCTGATTGACCATAACGAAGGTTTTGAGTTTCGGATCTTCTTCGACACCGAAGGTGAGCTGACCGCTACCATCACCGGCCGCGATGCGCTTCTGTACCTACCATCGGGAATCGTTGGCCTGGGGGCGGATCAACTCCATCGCATCGATCTGTCTCTGGTTCCTATGGATGAGCAACTGCAGGCTCTCTGGTTTCTAGACGGTCTGCAAACCGCATCTATTACAGAGGGCCCGCTGCCGGTTGAACTTCCCCGGGAAGCACAGACCACTATCGCCGGAGACAAGGGTTTCAGCGGCACCATTACCGAATTGGGCGTATACTACAGAGACCCGTTCAACCGGTTGTCCGTGGATCCGGCGATCTATCATGCGGTGATGGAGCAGGAATACGGAAGACGACTTGTATTTGCCGAGGGTTTCGAGGGCCTGTATCTTCCTGATCCGGAGGAAAGCTGGAGCGCGGATCCGTTCGAATCCGCAACCCTTCAAAACGGCCGGCTCATCCTACCCGTTTCCTCGCAGTTAACCCTCCCCTTCTTCGAACTCGGGGGAGGGGAAACGGTATTCCACGTGGAGTTTTATGGTACGATCCCACGGGGAAGCACGGTAGCCCTGCAGTGGGAAGGAGCGGATACACCGTTCCTGGTCATAGACCCGACTGGAACCATCGTGACCGAGACAGAGGCGGATAGTGAGGAAAGCAAGACATACTCTCCAACAGATACAAACCTGAGCTTGACACTTTCCCCGGGCAACGTGGCCCTGAAAACCGCCGGAGCTCCGCTTCTCTATGATATCGAACCCCCGGCTGGCCCGTACACGTGGCTCTCGGTAACCCTCCAAAGTCCTGCACAGGGAAGCGATTTGGAGATCGACACAATCCTCATTGTCCAAGAGCAGGAAACTTCCTTTTAATTAATTTTATCGAAAAATCAATAAAATTAATTATTCTCTTGAAAAAATAAATATCTCTTATTAAATTATCAATTAGTTATAGAACGAGGAGCAACCATGGAAAGTATGAAGCGTATTCTTCAGGAATGCCCGATGTGCAACGGCACCCTTCAGGTGCGGGAGCTGTACTGCCCGCGCTGCAGGATTCGCATACAGGGTGATTTCGAGCCGCCCCAATCGCGGTTGCTGTCTCTCAGTCGAAAGGAGCTGGAGTTTGTCGAGCTTTTCGTCCGCCTGCGCGGAAATATTAAAGAGGTGGAGAAAGCCCTTGGGGTTTCCTATCCAACGGTCCGGGGTATGCTCGACGGGGTAATTAAAAACCTGGGCTATACGGTGGGAAAGCAGATGAGCCCTGAAAAGCGAATGGAGATCATCGAAAAGATAAGCAGGGGAGAGTTGAGCGCCGATAGAGCGGCGGAGCTGCTGAAGGGAGTCCAGGAGGCTGAAGAGACTCAAACCACCACGGTTGATGAAAGCCAAGGAGAGAAGAACAAATGACAACTGCGGAACAGATGAAGATACTACAGATGCTCGAGGAAGGTACGCTCAAGGCGGAAGAGGCCGCCAAGCTGCTCGAGGCTCTGGAAGAAAAAGAAGAACAGAGGCCGGCATCCGAGCCGGGAAAGATTTTGAAGATCAAGGTCAGCGATAAATACAGCGGGGCGGTGAAGGTGAATATAGGAGTGCCCCTCGGTTTCGCCCGTTTTTTGAAAGATCTGATTCCGGTATCGGAGAGGGCCCGCATAGAGAGCCAGGGAGTAGATCTGGACGCCCTTTTTGCCAACCTGGACTCGGGAACCAAAGGGAAACTGGTGGATGTGGAGGATGTCCAGGATGGACATCTGATCGAGATCTGGATCGAATAGGGGTGCAGATCTACAGCAGCCGATCGACCTGAGCACGAATCAGGCGGATGTGCTCCGGGGTCGTCCCGCAGCAACCGCCCACTATGGAAACCCCCGCTTCGATCAGGTCGGGGACCCAGCGGGCCATGTGCTCGGGACTCTGACGAAAGACCGTAACACCGTTTTCTATCTGGGGAAGCCCGGCATTGGCCTGGATGAGGATTGGCTTGTCCGTGATCTCGCGGAACTCCCGGGCAATGGGCAGCATCTGTTCGATTCCATTACCACAGTTCGAACCCAGAACGTCTGCGCCCGCCTCCGTGAGCTTCTCCACGGCGGCCCTGCAGTCAACGCCCATAAAGGTGCGGTACCCTTTCGGCGTCTCAGTAAAGGTCATGGTGGCCATCACATCCACCTCAACGGCGAGCTCCTCCGCTACATCTCGAGCCGCGCGTACGGCGCACACCGCCTCTTGATCCGAGGTCATGGTTTCGACACAGAGGATCCGAATCCCCGCCCTCAAGACGGCCCGGATCTGAGCGGCAAAGGCATCCCTCATCTGCGCCTCCGTTACCTCACCCATCGGCGGCAGAAACTCCCCGGTCGGCCCAACAGAGGCGGCCACCAGCTTTCCTGCCGCACCTTCCAGGGACAACCGCGCGCCAGCTGTGTTCAGCTCCTCGGTTCTGTCCGCCAATCCGTGACGCTTGAGCCCCAGGGCTGATCCACCGAAGGTATTGGTCAGCACGAGGTCTGATCCGGCCTCAACATAGGCTGCTGCCACAGAACGAACCTTATCCGGCTCCTCTACATTCCAAAGCTCCGGGCAGGTACCCGCCTCCAGCCCCATAGCCTGAAGCAGAGTTCCCCAAGCGCCATCGCCCACCAAGATTCGCTTTTCGCCGAGTGTTTTAAGAAGCTCTCCCATTTGCATTCCCCTTAGAAGCAAAGTATCCGGCATATCCGCATTTTTTGCTACCCGGGCTTTGACACCCGGATTCCGGCGATCACCCCGTGGCGTCTCGCGACCACAATCGTAATTGTCATGTCCGCGGGGGCTTGACAGAAACGAACCCATTCTGTATAAATATATCAAGATATTTTGATATAAAGATGCATGAGATAGGATCCGGCAGGGCGCTTCGATACTTCAAGACTCTGAGCGACGAAACCCGTTTACGCCTGTTGAACATTCTCGATTTCAGGGAGTTCAACGTTCAGGAACTAATGGGAATTCTCGACATGGGGCAGTCCCGTATCTCCAGACATCTCAAGCTCCTCCAAGACAGCGGGCTGATTGAATCCAGGCGGGACGGTCTGTGGTCCTTCTACCGAGCTGTAGACTACGATCCGGGTCGTCGTTTCTCCGATGCGATCCGCTACCTGCTCGAGGAGGAGTCGATCTATAGGCAGGACCTGGAGAAGGCCGAAGCGTTGTTGAAGACTAGAAAGTTGCAGTCAAAACGTTTTTTCGATTCCGTGGCATCCAACTGGGAAATCATGAAGCGCAGCATAATCGGGGAGCTGGACCTGGTTGGGCAGATCGTCAAACGTATCCCCGAGGCTCAAAGCGCGGCGGATCTGGGCTGCGGCAGCGGCACGCTGCTGGAGAGGGTCTCCGGGAGCATGAGGACTTTGATCGGCGTGGACAGCTCCCGAGAGATGCTTGCCGAGGCGGCCAGACGTCTGGAGCGCGACGGATCTCAGATCGACCTGCGCATCGGCGAACTTGAGCACCTGCCTCTGCGTGACGGGGAGACCGAGGTAGCTATCATCAATCTGGTCCTGCATCACCTGCGTAATCCCCGGCAGGGATTGTTGGAAGCCCGGCGGATCCTACGGCCGGGGGGTACGTTGATACTCGCGGATTTCCACAAACATCAGCAGGAGATGATGCGCAGTCGATACGGAGATCACTGGCTCGGTTTTTCTACAGAAGAGATCGAATCGTGGCTCGAAGACACGGGCATCCGCGTCGATGATCAGCATCACTATCCGGTACGCAGGGGACTGCGGGTCTTTCTGTACCGTGGGAGCAAACAAGAACGATCAAATCCAAAGAGAGAACATGAGTTCGGAACGGATTAATCCTGGCATCTGTAGATACTTCATGGAAAGGAAAAAAATATGAGTAACTTTGAACTTGACCTTACCCTACCTCACAGGGTCGCAGATCTGAGTCTGGCCGAGTGGGGCCGCAAGGAGATTGATTTGGCGGAAAAGGAAATGCCCGGGCTGATGGCGGTGCGGGAGAAATACGGCAAAAACAAACCGCTTCAAGGCTTGAAAGTGACCGGGAGCCTGCACATGACCATTCAGACAGCGGTGCTGATCGAAACGCTTCAAAGTCTGGGGGCTGATGTCCGCTGGGCATCCTGCAACATCTTCTCCACACAGGATCACGCGGCCGCAGCGATTGCCGCAGCCGGATCTGCCGCCGTATTCGCCTGGAAGGGGGAAAGCCTAAAGGAGTACTGGTGGTGTACCGAGCAGGCTCTCACCTGGCCCGACGGATCGGGGCCCAACTTGATAGTCGACGACGGCGGAGATGCCACCCTATTTGTCCACAGAGGAGTGAGCGTAGAGGAGGATCCCAGCCTCCCAGAGAAAGGCGGCTACGATCCGGAGATGGCAGTTGTCATGGCTCGGCTCAAGAAAGGCCTGGCCCGCAATCCGAAGCACTGGCACGGTGTAGTCGATGAGATCCGCGGCGTTTCAGAGGAAACAACCACCGGGGTCCACCGGCTTTATCAGATGATGGATCGAGGGCAGCTTCTGTTTCCGGCCATCAATGTCAACGACTCGGTTACCAAATCGAAGTTCGACAATCTGTACGGCTGCCGGGAATCCCTGGCCGACGGAATCAAGCGAGCCACCGATATCATGGTAGCGGGCAAGAAGGTGGTGGTCTGCGGTTACGGAGACGTGGGCAAAGGATGCGCTCAATCGATGCGCGGTTTCGGCGCTCAGGTGTATGTCACCGAGGTCGACCCGATCTGCGCGCTCCAGGCGGCCATGGAGGGATTTCCGGTATCCACGATGAATAAACTGGCGGCCATCGGCGACATCTTCATTTCAGCCACCGGTTGCTGCAACGTGATCCGGGGGGAGCACATGGAGCAGATGAAAGATGGGGCGATCGTCTGCAACATCGGGCACTTCGACTGCGAAATCGAGATTCGCTATCTGACCGACACTCCCGAATGCAAGCTCGAGACCATCAAACCCCAGTTGGATCGCTGGACCCTGCGCTCCGGGCGCTCGATCCTGGTCCTGGCCGAAGG
>CAZFMD010000063.1:5955-14773 GCA_964520025.1 uncultured Spirochaetaceae bacterium | reverse complement strand
GTTCGTTGAGAACAAAATGCTCCCAGAGCAGTCCGAGATCACTCTCTCTGAGCTCACTCCAGCCTTTGAAGTAACACACAAATCCCGTATCGAATCCATAGACTTTCGGTGCTGCGACAATCTCTGTTGCCTTCCGAGTGTTGAAGGGACGAAGCACGTGAAAAAGGTACGTCATTTCAAGCACATTTAGATAGTTGCTGATCGTTGTCCTGCTCACTTCACAGGGAACTGCGAATTTGGTAGCTTCGAAGATCCCCCCACTTCGAATGAACAGCAACTCGGCAAAGCGCAGGAATGAGTGACGTCTCTCCAGTCTAAATAACTCCAGGATATCCTTAGCCCAGTAATTATCCAGCCATTCTTGATATCGCTTGTCGGGGTATGCCTCCTCAAGAAAAAAAGGCGGAAGTCCGCCTCTGAATAACCGGTGTTTGATTGAGGTATTACCGAAGTACTCCATATCCAAAGCGATCATCGGTGAAAGCCATACATCTGCCTTTCGATCCGTGAGGGTATCACGGAACCGCGCTGAAGCGCCCAGGCTGGATGAGCCGGTGGCCAGTACTTTGACGGATGGAAAGTGATCAGAGGCAATTTTCAACAACTCCGAAGGATTCACCAGCCGATGAATTTCATCCAGGACGACACGTCTGCCCCTGTGGTCATCTAAAAATGTCTCCGGATCTTCCAATATCCTTCTATTACTTGGAAGCTCGCAATCATAGTACTCTATATCATCCAAGGACCTACTGAGAAAGGTCTTTCCCACACGCCTGACTCCGGAGAGCCAGGCAACGCTCCTATGATCCCATGCCTTTTCGATTTCTTGTTGCCAGAAGTGACGCTTAACCATATGCGAATAGTTTAGCATATAGTACTACCAAACGCAAGTCTATTTGCATATAGTACTACCAAATGCAAAACTACGCGCATTTAGTAAAAACAACCGCTCAGATCATCTTCTTCTTCTTGGCTTCGGCGAACAGCAGGCTGTTCCAGTAGTTGTTGCTCAGATAGTGCCAGCGTTCCGATGAGTCGTCGATCCTGCTGGCCCGTTGCTGCAGCAACTTCAACGATTTGCTCAGCACGGTGAGGCTATCGTCCAGCTCGGTTTTGCGGACCTCGGGAAGCGTACAGGCGTAGAAGTAGGTGTAGAGACTCTGGTAGGGGTCCGACGGGGGAATGCGCCCCCCCCGGGTAATCATCTGCAGCTGCTCGATCCCCCGCTCGCTCGAGCCTTCCAATCCCCACAGATAGGCCTGAAAGGACTGAAGGATCCGCCGCACCAGGGCATTCTCCCTCAACAACTCGAAACAACGCCCCTCCACATCCCTGAAACCGTCCACCCAGCCCACGCGCTCACCGGGGAATACCTCCTGGAGCGAACCCTGCTCCAGTGTTATGGCCCGGTCGCAGTGCTCCAGAGCTCTACCGTAGTTGCTCATGAAGAAGGAACACTCGGAGAGAAAAAAGAACTTCTCCCAGTGATCCTCGAGCTGCCCCAGGATCCCCTCCGCGGTCTCCAGCTTTCCCCCGTAGGCAAAGCTGCGCGCTAACCATCTGTGCAGGACAGGCCTGGCCGGTGGCTGTTCGTAGAGGGTTTCGAGAGCCAGAGCCTGCTGGAACTCCTGCTGGGCTCGTTCGTAAAATCCGAGCTCAAAGGAGATACGGGCGGCCAGGAACTGCAGGAACAGCTCCCACTCCCTTCGCTTGAGCGACCGGCTGATCTGCAGGGAGGTCCTGGTCTCGACCTCGGCCCGGGAAAGATTCCCCAGAACGAACAGGGCAACGGCGCGCAGACTGTGGGAAACGATACTATCCAAACCCTCACGATCTCTGTCCGCAGTATCGGACATCGCGAAGTATTCTAACGCCTCGTCGAACTTCCCCTCGGCCAGCAGAACCGATGCCAGGCCGATCGCCGTTTCACGCTCTCCATCTGAATGCCCGGCGTTTTGGAACTGGATCATCCCTTTCTTTACCCACTGCAGGGCCATGCTGGTCTCCCCCCTCACCAGCAGATATCGGCTCATCTGCAGGAACAACGCCCCCTTGGCCGGATGGACTTCGAAATCGTCTCCGAACTCCATACACTTCAGATAGGTGCTTTCCGCCTCCTTGAGCTTATCCTGGAGCAGCAGGCACCGTAGCCGAGAAGCGACCAGCAGTCGATCCAGGTTCTTCTTGATCTCCGCGCCGCCAAAACGAAAATGCTTTGGATCCAGAAAGATCCGCACACCGTTAAAATCCAGCTCGTCCAGTTTCTGCTTTAGCAGTTGAAACAGAACCTCGAAGCCCTCAGGAACGCGGCGCGCCTTGGAAAGAAGAAAGAACAGCAGAACCAGATGGGGATACCTACCTGCCCGCCAACGCTCCAGCAGGTGATTGATGAAGGCCGACTCCAACTCCGGTTCTTTTTCCAGCACGGTGCGCCGCAATCTCTTGCGGAAAGAGGGAAACAGCGCTACCGCATGATTCTCTATAAAAATCAGCCCCTGAGCCTCCAGGTCCCGCAGCAGGTTCAAGGCATCCTCCCGGGCCATTCCCTGAGCGTGTAGAAATTCGATCAGTCCCCAAAGATCGAGCAGCCCCGCCTGGAGGTAAACGATGAAAAGCAGCCGCTTCAGGGCGAAGGACAGTGAAGTGATCAACTGCCAGGTCAGGGATTGGCTGCGGGCAGGCAACAACTTCTCCAGGGGCCGTCCCTCCTGCCAGTGATAGATATCCTTCTCTTTGGCGACAAAGCCCTGGCGTTCCAGAAAACGCAGCGAGTGATAGAAAACGACAATCTTACCCCGAACGTACTTGCGCAAGCTGAACAACACGTCCTCAGGGAGTTTGCAGCCTCTGAAGATCCTGGTGGCAATACGGGCCATTTCATTGCTGCTGAGCGGGCGCATGGCCACTACCTTCATGGCCCGCCCCCCCAGGTCGATAGGAAGCTCCGGCGTTCTGGAGGTGAACACCGGGATGAAGGAGTGGATCTGGTAGAAGTCCTTCAGTAATTCGCTGAGCATCTCCAGGCTTTGAGGGTGGTAGGTATCGATATCTTCACAGAACAGCACGGCGGGAAGAAAGTTTTCCTCCAACATTCGGAAATAGGCGGTCAGATAGAGGTGAAAGACCAGATAGAAATCCCGGTACAAACGATCCGGGCACACCGGCCCGGCGGATGAGCCGCCGGTTTCCTCTTCGGTCCCTTCGGCTCGTCCCCTGCCCCGCAGGGAAGCGGGCACCCCCTTAGGCCATCTGTAGAACAGGCCTTGATCTTCCCATATCGAAGGCTTCATCGACCAGAGCAGACCGTTGAGATCATCCCACACCTGTTTTTCCCAGGTTGTCAAATACTGAGCAGCCGCCTTGAGAAAAAACGGATCGATACTGTTGAGAAACGGGTGAAAGGTCGAACGGCGCTTGAACAGCGTGTGCAGTCGAGGTGCCCGAGGCACCGTCAAATCCTGGAACAACAGTTCCTGTACGGCATCCAGCAACAAACGCAGATCCGTATTTACCGGCCCATGGACAACGATGCCGCGATTCTGGGTTCTTGCCTTGTACTGGGTGTTGATCTTTCGCACCACCTCCCGGGCCAGACGTGTACGTTTCCAGGATGCCTGTCGGTTTCTCTGTGCGGAGCCTGATTTGAGATCTCGCTGCGTTATCCTGTAAATGCCATCGATTCTCTCCGTGTGAACCATATCTGCGAAGGAGCTCAGACAATCCGCTTCGATGAGGATCTGCTGGTCCGCCTCGATGGGAAGAAGGATTTTCTGCATGGCTTTGAGGGTATTCTCCGGGTTGCCCTCATCCCCCCGGGCAATTAGGAGGTTGAATCCGAACAGTTCCTGATTCCGAGATTGGAGAACTTCGAAAACGCGAAAAACGAACTCAAGGGTGCGGTGCGGATCCAGGCCGAACTCCTGACCGAAGCGATACAGCACCCCTCCCTCCCGTTCGGCTGTTTTCTGGTAGCCGTACAGGGATTGCAAGGCGCACAGTTCGGTCTGGATTGCATCAGCAAGTTCTTGGTCAACTCTCTGGATTTGTATATAATAATCGATGGAAACCAGCAGATAGAGCATTGACGGTATTTAACACCACATTGAGGGTTTTTCAAAGGGCACAAATCAAGGGATGAGCAACAATTTCGACTTCCAGAGCAAGCACAGCGATCAGGTTACTGTAAACATTCACCCCGAAGCCGATTTCCGCGAAGTCCTGAAAACCTTGGATTCGATTCGGTTTCCCGAGTTCGTCACAAATGCCGAGAACATCAAGTACGCCGTGCTGGAGCTGATCAGCAATTCCCTGCGAGCACACAGGGAAAAGAAAGTCGACAAGCAGGTGATCGCCGTTTTCCGCGCAGAAGACTCGAAAGTCGACATCGAGGTCAAAGACTTCGGCGGCGGTTTCGATCCCAAGCGCCTTCCCTATGCTCTGGAGGCGTCGCCGGATATGATAGATCAAACCTCGGATGCCTTCGAAGAGTATCAGGAGAAACACAACTACCTTCGCTTCGGCATGGGGCTGCTGGTCACGAAAAAGACCTTTCCCTTCTTTCAGGTGATCTTCTTCGATGAAGAGGAACAGCCGGTTCAGTGGGGCCAAAGTGAGGTAACCGGCACGGTAATCCGGGTTTCAACGAATGGGTAGAAAGATGGGAGAAGATCAGCGCAGGAATCCGAGAAACAAGGCCTACGCCAAAGTGCTCTTGGAGGGCAGCGGCACCCTGGGATATCTCCGAGATCTCAGCAGGGAGGGGTGTCAACTGGCGTTCATCGGGAATCCCTCAGTGGACAAGGGGGGGAGTGTAACCATTGATGTGCTTCCCGCCGAAGAGATGAAGATCCCCCGCTTTTCGCTGGAGGTGCAGATTATGTGGACTCGAAAAGACCCGGTGTACTACCTTGCCGGGGGGCTCATCACCTCCACCCAAAACGAGGAAAAGCTCGCACAGCTGTTCAAGTACTACGAATGAGGAAGGGATCGGGCTACCAGTGATCGAAGGCGGCAATCCGCTTCAGCGTCTTTCGTGAAGTAGCCTCCGGGATTTTTTCGGGATAACCGAGCAGGATGAGAAGCACGACCCGCATCGAATAGGGAACGGTTATCAGGTCCCTGATCATCTGTTCATCGTAGGTGCTGAGAACACAGGTGCCCAATCCTTCAGCCACGGCCTGAAGCACCATGAAGGCGGCGGCAAAGGCCAGATCGATGGGGTAGGACAGCTGGCCGTTGGGCATGATGTACTCGACATTCGTAGTGCACAGCGCTATAATCGCCGGCGCCTGACCCACCTTCTCATCCCCGAAGGCCGCCTCTTTCACTTTCTCCCGCAGGTGCTCTTTCTGAAGCACTATGAAGCGCCACTCCTGGCGGTTCTTGGCCGAGGGAGCCAGGCGGCCCGCCTCCAGGACACGCTCGAGCTTGTCCTTTTCAATCGGTGTTGATTTGAACTCTTTAATACTTCTGCGCTTGAGGATTTCTTCCAACATGGCGTCCCTATCATGATAAAAGATCGGTATCCATATTGCAATGCATTTTTCGGCAGGATCTGATAGATTTCAGTTATGTCCAGACTCATTGTCTGTGCCCTGTTGCTTGCAGGTTGTGTTGCTCTTTTCGGCCAATCCGATCTCCCACCGGACAGCCGGGCGGTCTTGGATGACTACGCTACGATTCGCTCTATGTATCCCCGTCTGGAGGGATCGGAGGGTGAGCGACAGTTGCTGGCGTTCATCGAACAACGTCTGGAGTTCTTGAGGGTGCCCTACTCCCGCCTCGATTTCAGAGAGTCGGACAAGAATCACTCGTTCTCTTCCTGCCTGGTAGCGGATGTCCGGGGACAGCGGCAGGACACCCTGATCCTGGCGGTCCCCATCAATCATCCGCCCGGGATTCAAGGCGATTTCGACGGCTCGATCAATGTCGCCCTGGCTCTGGGCATTATCGAGCACATCAACCGCAAGAGGCCTCCGTTGTCCATGAAGATCCTGTTCCTGGGAGCCGAGTACGGCCAGACGGCTGACTATCCGATGGGAAGCCGCCTGTTCTTGCGGGACTTCTTTCCGGATTACAGGGCCATGTGTCTGTACCTGAACTTCAAGCGTATTCCTTCACGGCTGTACCTGCGCGGAGGAGCCAGGGGAATCGAAGCACCCTATTGGCTGCTGGAGCGCGCTACCGGGGCACTGGAGGAAACCGACCTGTTCTTCCTGATCAGGGGAAATGAGAACCAGATCTTTCGCATAGGGCTTACCTCCGAGCGCACCATCGTCGAACCTTTTCTCGACGCGGATTACCCGGCGGTGAGTTTCGAGGGAGAGTATGCCGCCCTGGCCCCCCCGCAACAGGAGAACTGGATATTCTCCTTCAATCTGTTCATAACAGAGTTCTTGCAGTCCTTTTCCGACGGTATTCCCGAAACCTGGGACCGACACTACCTGTTTTTCCAGGCCCGGGGATTCTACCTCAGCATCTCAGAGAGGGCATATTTGATCATCCTCCTGGTCGTACTGGGAGCTATTCTGACATACGGTCTCGTGTTCACTCGAAGACTCCGTAAGTATCTCAGGATTTTGGCCCACAATATCTGGGCGCTGCCCGTTTTCTTTCTCTTCGTATTCTCTCTTTTATTCCTCTCCACCTGGCTGATCGAGGGGATTCTCCGTGCTCGAAACATGGTCAGCCTCTGGGAGCAACTGCCCCTGTTGTTCCTGCTGTTCAAGCTGGCCGTTCCCCTGGCCATGCTCTTCATTCTGCTGAGTGTTGTGAAGAGGCTGCCCATCCCCCGCCGGGGCAGTTTCTACTCCGCCGGAGCTCTGCTGTTCCTGCTGCTCGATATAGTGGTGTTGGCGGTGATCAACATCTCCTTCACCTACTACTTCCTCTGGGCCTTTGCCTTCGCCCTGCTGTTCTCCGCCGTGGCCTACAGGCCGCTGAAGGCCCTTCTATTCCTCGCCGCCCCCTATTGGATCGTGAAAACCATCGTAGAGCTGTTTACCCTCCCCCGCCTGGAGTTTTGCCGGATTCTCCTGCTGTCTAAAATCGGAGGGAACCTCCTGCTTACCGTTGTCCTTATTCCCTTCATCCTCATGTTCATCCGTTTGAAGTTCATCTTTCCCCCGACCCGCATCACATCGGACAAACTACGCTCCAGGCTGACGGCGGGCACGTTCGCCCTGATCCTGGTCGGATTGCTCATCACCTTCTTCGTGTACCCTCCCTACCGGGAGCAACGGCCGCAGCCGATCGAAGCGGTGTATGTAATAGACGAGGTACAGGGGCAGAAGTACCTGGAGCTGTCCAGTCCGGCGCCCCTTCGAAACGTCCGTGCCCTCAACGGGGACACCGCCATCTCCATCGATACCCGATCCCGTCGCTATCGACTGCCCCTGGCAGATCCAGGTGAATACCTGGATGCGGCAATCAGCAGCGTCGGATTCCTGGACCGGAAAAACATTTCCCTGAGCCTGGATCCCTGGTCGGAACCGTACAGAGTGCGCTTGAGTGTTTCTTCGGATGAGGAGTTTGTGCTCTTCGATGCCAACTTTCCCTACACGCGCACGCCCGGAGGCAAAGAGTACACAGTTCTCATTGGTGTGAATCCTCCCCTACCTCTGGATGTGGAATTGACGGTTCCCCGAAACAGAGCTTTTACCGTAGAGGTGATCCTGGAATACCTGAAACCACCGGAAGGCTACGCACTCACCGGGGATAATGTATCGATAAGCAACCGGCTGAGATTCCGAAGAAACATCCAGCTCAAGACCTGAGTGTTGCACTATGACGGTCATCTTCCATGTCGACCTGGATGCTTTCTACGCCTCGGTAGAGCAAATCGACAATCCCGAACTTCAGGACAAAGCGGTCATCGTCGGGGCTCTGCCGGGACACCGGGGCGTGGTATCCTCCTGTTCGTACGAGGCAAGGAAATTCGGTGTCCACTCGGCCATGCCGGTCTCTCAAGCACTGCGTCGCTGTCCTACCGGTGCTTTTGTACCGGTGCGAATGGGCCGCTACCTGGAGGTATCCCAGACCGTGATGAGGATTCTGGAATCCTTCACTCCGGAGTTCAGGCAGATATCCATCGACGAGGCTTTCCTGGATATGAGCGGAACCGAGCGTTTGTATGGCCCGCCCCTGGACGCCGGCGCCCGGATCAAGGATGAGGTTCTCAAGCACACCGGCCTGAGCCTGTCCATCGGTATCGCCCCCAACCGGTATCTGGCCAAGCTGGCCTCGGAGTTCAGCAAACCGGACGGGCTGTACTTCGTACAACCGGGGCAGGAGATATCCTTTCTGGATCAGCTGACCCTGGGCGAGCTCTGGGGGGTCGGGGAGAAGACCCGGCAGCGGCTCTCAGAGCTGAGCATCACCTCGGTACAGGCCCTGCGGAACGTTGCGCTGGATATCCTCTGCTCGATGATGGGGGAGGCCAGCGGCCGATATCTGTACAAGGCCTGTCGAGGAGAGGATCCCGGTGTCTTCCTCACCGCCGCCAAGAGTCATTCGATCAGCAGCGAAACGACCTTTGAAACAGACATAAAGAACGCCGATTCCCTGAAGCGCAGCATACTCGAGCTGGCCGAGCAGGTGATGCACCGGTTGTTGATCGGGTCTCTCCGGACCAATACGGTGGTGCTCAAACTGCGTTTCTTCGATTTTGCCACGACCACGGCTCAGAAGCGGGTGAAGCACTGGATCACCTCATCCGATGAGATCTACGCTCTGGCCCTGGAGCTTCTGAAGCAGCGCTGGAACGGCTCCACCCCGGTTCGTCTGGTCGGGGTAGGTGCGGCCAACGTGGTTGCCCCGG
>CAZFMD010000063.1:0-5855 GCA_964520025.1 uncultured Spirochaetaceae bacterium | reverse complement strand
CTTGACGCAATCGCTGGTTCGGAACTTCGTTATGCCGGCATAAAACACCGACATCACATTGTCGCCCAGCACCGCGTCATCCTCCAGAAGCTCCACCTCCAGTTGCTGCGCGACCGCCTGATCGTACATCAGGGGACGCTGGCTGCTGGCGAACTGACGGATGTCGGCCAGCCAGGCGGAGATCCTCTCGGCCTTCTGCCCGGCATCCTCCTGCCCACGAAACATATACGCCTCAAGCCAGCGTTTCGCCGTTTCCTGGGCCAGCTGTATCTGAGACTTGCAGGTTGCCGAGAATCCGGGCGGATAACATTTGAGTCTCTCGAGCCACAGGATCGGATTGTTCTTCTTGTTATTGATATTTCGCTGGGCGATGGCCATTTCATTGACGAGGGTCTGGGCGCTTGCGGAGTACGGATTGCCCTGATATGACCAATTCACGATCGGATCGATCGGGCCGAGGGTCGCGTGTTCAGCCAGCACGATTCGATCCGCGGCGCAAGCCAGCAGCGTGGCGCAGGACAGAGCGCAGACCGGCACGATAATCCTGATGGAATCAAACCGGCGGCGCAGGTAGGTGAGGATCTGCTCGGTGGCCTCCACGCTTCCCCCGGGGCTGTGCAGAATCAGGTCCAGCTCCCGGCTGTCCGCCCCCGAGGCGGCGGCCATGAAGCAGCTGGCATCCTGCCTGCCCAGCTGCAACACCCGCCCGGAGTAATCGCTCTCGGTAAAAGCCGAAGCGTAGAGAATGGTGGGGCGCCTGGTGTGCTTGTACAGCCTCTTCAGGTACTTCTTCAGCACGGCGTCCTGGGGACTCTCCTCCCTGCGAGTCTGCACTTCGGCGTAAACCTCATGGAAAGAAGGCATTTTTCTTCTCCTTGCCGGGACTACTGCCAGGACTCCAGTACTTCTTCGGCTTCCTTCAGGTCATCGTCCTGGCTGTCGGTCCTCCCGGATAGACCCTTCAGCTCTCCAATGGCCCAGTTGATCAACTCCAGGGCTTCCTCCCGATCGGACATATTCTTGAGAGTCACCGCCGCTTCGTAGTAGAAGTTCTTCTCCATCGGATCGGAGATGGACTGGTACTTTTTCTTCTTCCTGCCCTGCTCCCGCCCCCGCCTGGCAGCCGTGTAGTTTCGTTCCCAGAGATGCTTGGCCATCTCCGTGTAGAAATCGTAGTTGATCTCATCCTCGATTCCCGCCTTGACCTGCCGCTCATGCAAATCGAGGGATTTTCTGCCCAAGGATACCGCGAAATCCTTGTCACCGAAAGATACGGAACCTGGAACCTGTTCGAACAGCTGGCCCAGCACGTAGTAGGAATCGGCGTGCTCCGGTTCCACGGCCACCGCCTGCTGGAGAAGATCCCGCATGGGTTTTGCCTTGAACAGGGAATTGAGAATACCCTTTACCTGTCCCCATCGTCCGATGTTCGCACTCTTCCAGTAGTAGCCGAGGTGGTTGTTCGCATCCGCCTGTATCGCCTTCTGGGCCTCCGCCTCTCCACTCTCGAAGAATGCCAATAGCGCCTCCCCGCCGGTGCCGCTGTCCTCAGCCTCATCACCCAGGTTCAGCCAGGCCCGGGCCAACCGCCAGTGCAGCTCCGCCTTTTCTGCTCCGCTCTTCGCTTCGGACAAAGAGGATTCGATCAGGTTCTTGGTCTGTGCGTACGCCTCCTCCTCGTGAAGCTGGTCTACCTTATCGAGGGTTTCCTGAAAATCCGCCATAGCCAGCGCTACGACGATCAGCAATAGCGCCAGAATCGTCCCCAGTCTCTTCATATTCTGTTCCTCCGTTATCGCACTATCAAAGACAATAGAGCCAATGCTACGGCACCCCAGATGCACTGTCAAGGAGAAAGTTATTTCCCCTTCTTCGACGGCCCGCGTTTCATGCCTTGACAACCGAGGTATCTGCCCTATACTAGGCTCCACATGACCGTAGCGATCACCGGAGCATCCGGACATGTGGGGGCTGCTCTGTCCCGCTGCCTGCTGGCCGCCGGGCACACGGCGCGCCTGTTGGTGCACGAGGATACCCAAGCCCTGGAGGGCCTGGGCGCGGAACGGGCACAGGGTGACCTGTCCGATCCGCACTCCCTAAAACGGGCCTTTCAAGATGTAGAGATCGTCTTTCACCTGGCCGCCTCCATTTCTCTTGACCGCCGTTATACCGAGCCCATGAGGCGGGTCAACGTCGAGGGTACCGGGAACGTGATCCGAGCCTGCCTGGACTGTTCTGTGCGTCGCCTGATCCACTTCAGCTCCATCGAAGCCCTCGGAGATCTCAATCCGATCAAGGCTACCGACGAGAGCAATCCACTGGTCGGCCCACGGGACACAACGATGTACGGCTGGACCAAGGCCGAGTCGGAACGCCTGGTCCTGCAGGCCTCAGGGGAGGGCCTGGATGCGGTGATCCTCTCACCCACGGCCATTCTCGGACCCTATGACTACAAGCCTTCCCATCTGGGCCGTGCCCTGCTGGATCTGTACCACAATCGGCTTCCCGCCCTGATCCGGGGCGGATTCAACTGGGTCGATGTTCGGGACGTAGCGGCGGCGGCCTTGGCGGCGCCAGACCGGGCCCGCCGCGGTGAGCGCTACATCCTCAGCGGGACCTGGAAGTCTCTTCCCCAGATGGCGGCGATGGTCGGAGAGCTCACCGGACGGAACGGCTCCCGCCCGGCCCTTCCCCTGTGGATGGCCCGGGCAGCCGCGGGATTTACCGGCGGGCTGCTCGGATTGAGCTCCAAATATCCGGCTTTCACCCGGGACGCCCTGATCGCCGTATCCAAGCACCGGGAGGTTTCCTGCGCCAAGGCTGCACGGGAGCTCGACTACACGCCCCGGCCTCTGGAAGAGAGCCTGCGGGACACCTTCAATTGGTTCGGGGAACAGGGTTTTTTGACGAACTGATCCCCCTCATTCGCCATCATCCGGCTGCGCCCCGGCGGCCAGCGGGAACTACCGCCTACAATCGGGAAAGAAAGGTGAAGGCTCTGTCCATGTATCCGGGCAGCTCCTCGTGCTCAAAATCGGGGTAGAGGATCATCTGCTTGTGCGAGCGAATCTTGTTATAGGCGGCGAACTGGGTGGAGGGAGGACAGACCTGGTCCATCAGGGCGGTACCCATCAGCACATCCGCTTGGATCCGGGGCGCCAGGTTCTGCACGTCGATATAGCCCAGGGTACGAAATACTTCCTGTTCCCGGGAATGGGTCGGGTCGAAAAGGCGGAAGTAGCTCTTCAGCTCCTCGTAGGCTCCCTCGGCCAGATCCATCTCCCACACGCGCCGGTAGTCACAGAGAAAGGGAAAGGCGGCCGAACAGGCCCTGATTCGCGTTTCCAGAGAGGCGCACACCAGGCTCAGAGCACCGCCCTGGGAGCCGCCATGCGTGCCGACACGGTCAGGATCCACCTCTTCGAATCCCATGACGATGCGTGCCAGTTGGGCCGTATCCAGGAAGATCTGGCGAAACAGGAGCTTGTCCGGGTGATCGTCCAATCCGCGGATGATGTGGCCCCGGTGGGTGTTGCCCACGACCCCGCCCCTGTCCTCCGAAAGCCCGCCCTGGCCGCGGCAATCCAGGGCGGCTACGGAAAAACCCTGGGAGACGAAGGAGAGCTTGTCCTGCCAGTCTCCCGAGTTGCCCGTGTAGCCGTGGAACAGCAACACCGCCGGGTGGGGGGGCTCACCGCTTTTAGGACGCAGGTACTTGGCATGTATTCGCGCCCCTCCAACCCCGATGAAGAACAGATCGAAACACTCGGCGCTGGCGCTTTGAAAAGCCGCCGGGAGCAGCTCGACTCGATCATCGGTCTCCTTGAGCTCTTTCAACCCCCGGTGCCAATACGCATCGAAATCATCGGGTTTGGGATTGATTCCCCGGTAGGTGCGCAGTTGCTCCAGGGACATTTCGAAAACCGGCATCGACTCCTCCGTTTTTTTTACAAATGGTTTCTAGAGTAAGGTCTTCCGGGCCAGCAGCCGCTCGAACTCAGCGGCCGGCACGGGAGGGCTGAACAGGTAGCCCTGCATCTGGTCGCAGTCCATGCCTTTGAGAAGCTCGAATTGCTCCTTGGTGCTCACCCCCTCCACCAGCACCTTCTTCTTCCTGCTCTTCACAGTGCGGATGATATGGGTCAGATAATCTCGTTCCTGCTGGCTTTGCTCCAGAGCGTCTATGAACATCTTGTCGATCTTGAGGGTCACGGCGGGAAGACGCTTGAGATACCCCAGGGAAGAGTAGCCGGTGCCGAAGTCGTCGATAAAGGTTTCCACTCCGAAGTCCAGCAGGGTCTGCATCTGCTGGATGGTTCGTTCCGGATCATCCATGCACTTGGTCTCCGTGATCTCCAGCTTCAAATAGGCCGGATCGAAATCCTGGGATTGTTTGATCGCTTTTCTGATCGCTTCCAGGAGAGTGGAATCGGAGAACTCCTTGGCGCTCAGGTTGATAGACACGTAGAGTTTGTGTTTCTTCATCCACGCGGCGATCTGACGGCAGGCGGTGAACAGGGCCCAGCGGCCGATCGGGATGATCAGGCCGGTTTCCTCGGCAATGGGGATAAAATCCATCGGCGCAATGATCCCCCGCTCGGGATGGTTCCAGCGGATCAAAGCTTCCGCCCCGTGGATCTTTCCGCTGGTGTCCACAACCGGTTGATAGTGCAGCTCGAACTGCCCCTTTTCGAAGGCCTTGGCGATCTCGCTCTCCAGGGTCAACCTGGCCACGGCCTGTTCGTGCAGAGCAGCATCGAAGAGAAGGAAATCCATCTTCCGCTTCTTCGCTTCGGCCAGGGCCGAGGCGGCTTTTTGCACGATCTCCCCCTTGTCCCCGCCGTCATCCGGATACACGGCGATCCCGATATGGCAACGGATACTAATATCCGTGCCTTTGAACCGATACGGAACCGACACATTGTTGAAGATCTTCTGCGCAACCTTTCCGGCGTCCGTATTCTTGCTGATGTGGCTCAAGATGGCCGCCAGTTCGCTGCCGGCAAAGCGGAACACGTAGTCGCTGGAGCGCAGGGTGCGGCGAATCCGCAATCCGCTGTTCTCCAGCAGCAGGTCACCGATCTCGTGGCCGTACACCTGATTGACCTTGGCCAGGTTCTCCAGGCTGATAAACAGCACCCCCCTGAGCTTCTCATACTGCGAGCGTTTGGCCTTCTCGATTTCCTTGTCCAGGATTACCTCCAGGGATCGGCGATTGAACAACCCCGTGATCGGATCCCGGTACTCGTAGTTGGTCAGCTTGGACTCGATTTCGCCGACCGAGGTGATGTCATGAGAGAACACCGCCACATGGGTGATCGTCTCATTCTCCCGAAAGGGGTAGTAGGACACGTGCATATACTTGTCGAAGGGTCCGAACTTGAAGGAGTCGATGTAGTGAACCTCCTCACCGGCAAAGCACTTGTCCAGGTACTCTTTGAGGGAGTCGTTGAACTTTTCCTGCCCCCAGATCTCCGCCACGCTGCGGTTGAGGATCTCTTCCCTGGTTCGGTCCATCTCCTGGCAGTAGGAGTCGTTCACAATCTCATAGATGTAATCCCGATTGATCAGGGTGATAAAGTCTTTGGATATGTTTACGATGTACTCATAAGCGTCCATAGCAACTCCTATTGTAGGATCTCACCCAAGAGTTGTCAAAGTGCGTTTTTCAACTGACCGGAGCTTAGATCAGATAGTACGCCGCAGCGGCAGCCGCCCCACCGACAACCATACCGACAAGAATTTCAGGTAGGGAGTGGCTGACCAAATGGGGAAGCACGATCTTCTGGCGCAGCTGGATCTGCTCCAGGAGCACGGCCAGGATCCGGGAATGGGCGTGCACCGCTCCCCTCACC
>CAZFMD010000062.1:0-15028 GCA_964520025.1 uncultured Spirochaetaceae bacterium | reverse complement strand
AGAGGCTCAATGCGAGCTTCATCGCACTACTCGAGGATATTCTGGAGGAGCGACTTCCCCTGGCCAGTGCTCTGGAGCAGGATTTCGACCTGTTGCAGCGGATTCAATCCAATCGAGAAGTGGAGCTCACCGGGCTCAAAGAGATGACTGCCAGGCTAGGAGAATCCGGGGGAGATCAGGAGCAGATCGTCTCGGAGCAGGAGTTCAAATTCCTGCTGTCCTCGGAAGAGGAAGAACCATCCGACTAGCGAGTCAACTCGATTCACCAAAAAGATCGAGCGGGGGCGGAGGTGTGCCCCCTTCCCACCGATTATCTTCTTCTAAAGAGTACGGTTTTCCGTACAGCTTCTCATAGAGGAAGTTGAGATCTTCCTGGGTGATATCGAGAAACTGAACACCGAAGTAGCAACGCTCCGCATCCTGGAATTTGCGACGCACCCGGGAACCGATAACCATTGTTCGCTCGGGAAAGCGTACGGTGATCTCGATGTCCGTGTGGATGACGAGATTGTTCGAAAGATCGGAGCGGGGATGGGCAAACAGCAGACCGGAAGCACTGATATCGATGATCGGTGCTTCATAGCGACGTTCCATGTTGTCATCTGCGGAAAAATATCCGGTCAGGTGCAGCGAGTAACCCAGCACCCGGGAGAAGTCGTACGCATACTCCAACAGATCCTTGGATATCTTCTCCTTCCGCTCCTCCCGGTTGCACATGTAGATGTAACCGACCAGGTACAGCTCGTAGAGAACCGGACAGAACAACTCGGAGTGGATCTGCCTCTTCTGCTTCTCGTAGAGTATATTTCCCAGTTTGCTGGTGATCACATGGGGTGCTCTATCCAGGGATTCCTCGTATTTGACAAGATCCCTTCGGGTGATCAACCTCCCCTCGGGATACGGATCGCTGTTGGGGAAATCCTCTTCGGTCGAGGGGATCCATAGCGCCTTCCCGGTTGCGGCCATGACCTTTTCCTCATACCTGTCCAGTGCTCGGTCGCGAAGCATGACGATGTGAGCCTCGCTTACCTCATCCGCGGTCTTTTCGCGGAAGTTTTTGTACAGGCTCTTGATGTTGGCGTAATCCAAATCGATGCGGGTATTGATCACCTCAGGGGACAGCTCGATATAGCGGTTTGAACGGGGGAAGTTCAGTTCGACCTTCTGCCCCCTGATGGTAAAGAAGACCTCCGCTTTCTCACTTACCCGCACCCGTTCATTCTTTCTCTGGGGATTTTTGTAGACTTCCTGTGGATGGGCAATCTTGAAGCGGCTGTCGTTTTTCTCCATGATCACGGTCTGGAAGGTGTGGTAGTTGTTTTGAAAGAGAAAGTAAACCTGGACATCTTCCTCGACTTCGAAAAAGTCAGGATTGCCGCTTCGAACCTCCATCTCCAGATAGTCATCCTGGATATCTATGACCGGCCCGGCCAGTTCTTTTCGCTGGCCGTGGACATGAAGCTCCACGTTCTGGTCGATCAGGGAATTGAAAACGAACTCTTTGACGATTCTCCCGACCCTAACTCCCATTTCTATTCTTGCTCCTGTTCCTGCAATATACGCAGGCACTGCTCCCCCGAATCTTCGGGGGCAACGCAGTACCTGACTCGCTGTATCCGATCGCTCTTTAGAATCAACAGATAATCTCCGGCGGAGAGGCGGTACAGAGAATCCGCACCGCCGACCGGACGTATCGTGGGCAAGCCGAACACCTGCACAGAGACCGAAGCCGCCGCTCCTGCGGCGCGAATCAGATATGCTCCCGATTGGATGATACGTAGCTGGAAGGACAATGGATTCTCTCCAAGTTCGACCTCCTGGATTCCGGATGCCGGGTAGATCTGTACGGGATCGATTTTCTCGAATGCCAGGGAATAGGCTCCGGCGGAATCTACCGCCGTGATTTGTGCGTAGCTGCGGCGGGTTCCCAGGAACAGCGGGATGAAGGCATTGTCGGCCGGTCCGCTGTTGTCGTCTGTCAGGATTTCTCTCTCCTGATCGTTAAACACGGTTATGCGCGTATCGATTTCCCGGCCCGTGGTATAGATGGCGTAGAAGGCCGGAACGGTGAAGGACAGCTCCACCCAATCCTGATCCCCGGACAGCAAGGCCCGGTCCTGTCTGGTATCCGGATAGATAACCTTGGCATCGGCAAAACGGTTGTCCGGTTCGAAACCGTCGTTGCTCTTGCCTGTCAAATCAACGGAAAACACGTAGGGACCTTCAACACTGAAATCATAGGCAAGGAGCTCAATCACGTAGTACCCCTCTTCCAGAGTGGTTTCCAGGCGAATGTTGCCCGACATTTCGCTTCCGCTCACCTCGAAGGGGATGTTCTCTCCCTCCCTGAACAGCAGCAGCTGCAGGTCGAAGTCAGTCTGGGCTTCCAGCACCACCGTTCCCGGCCCGGACTTGTAGAAGCGGAACCTGTCGACGTCCCCTCTCGAGATGGAGCGCCCAAAGCTCTGGATTCCAAAAGAGGGCACCTGCACCTCGAATCCGGGCGCATCATCGGGCTCAAAGGGATCTGCCAGGTCGCGATCCGCCAAGCCGTTCGCCGGGCCCTGATCTTTCAAGCCCTGATCACCCTGGCCGGGACCCGGCTGTGCGTACACGGTTGGCTCAAGCAGAGATAGCAGCTCAGGGCTGGCGGGGATATCGATGCGCTTGCCACCTCCCAAAGAGCCATCCGGTTTGGTAATCCGGCAGATGATCCGCACCCGGCTCGGATAGCTCTGCAGCTCTCCGCTTATGGTAAAGGTGCTGCCTCCTTCCGGCTGAGATATGATCCTCAGACGTTTGTACTCCGCCGCCAAGTACAGCTCCAGCTCGCTCTTGAGCCGGTCCCCGAGTTTCACCCTGCCATGCTCGTCGGAGAGAAAGGGCAGGATCGTCAGGTTTTGCCCGCTTGAATCGGGAACTTTTTGCAGGAGAAAATCTCCCAGTTCGCCCACGGCCCTGTCGATATCCTCCAGTGCGTCGGCTGAAAGGCTGAGCGCTGAAACCACGAGCAGGGCGAGCAGGAGGAGTATGGTGAAGAGGTTGCAGCATCGTTTCATAGGCCCAAGTCTCCGGCAATGCTCTGCATCGCTTGCACCGCGATCGTGGAAAACTCCTCCAGCGGCACTCCCGCCTGTTCGCAAAGCAGGATGCCTTCCCTGGAGACCTTTCGGGCAAATTCCTTTTTCTTCATTCTCTTTACCACGGATGCCGGTTTCACTGAGGCGAGCCGCTTGTCCGGCATTACCAGGGCGGTGGCCACGATCAGGCCCGTGATGCTTTCCGCCGCGGTAATGGCGTAGTCCAGCGTACCGGTTCGCTCCAAACCCAGCCCTTCGGCATTGTGAGCCATGATGGCGTCGATGATCTCCCGGCTTACACCGAGTGCTTGAAGGATCTCCGCGCTCTTCCTTCCGTGCACCGCCGGATCCTGGGTGATATCGAAATCCAGATCGTGAAGAATCCCGATCACCCACCAGGTATCGGGATCTCCTCCCAGGCGATCGGCCAAACGTTCCATGATGGCCGCCGTGGCCATACTGTGTTTCTTCAACCAGTCGCTCTGGACGTACTGATCAACCAACTGCACCGCTTGTTCCCGGTTCATGCTATTGAATCCCCCATCCATAGGTCGAGGGGTAGTACTGTTCCTGCTCCCGAACGTACTCCCGCCCCATCCCTTCGAAGTCTATCTGCAGATCAGAGACGTACCACCTTCCTCCTGATCTTTCCAAATACAGTTCCCCTTCCGAAACTCCCGGCGAACCGAACAGCCGCAGATTCATCCAAGCCTCACGACGGTGAAGCCTTGAGGGCATCGGGTCACCTTCTGCATAGGATTCCGTTGTAATGGTACCGATACGGTAGTCGACAGGAATCAGATTCCGCTCCAGGTAGTAACGGATCGAAGTAGTCAGTTCATCCCTCACATCGGCATGCAGGGATTCCCCCTGCACTCTTCCTTCCAGAAGGGCATTCAGAAAGCGAGCCGATGCCGATACCATTTCCAGAGTATTTCGATCGACTCCGACCAGATCGGCCAGGGGGCCTATTTTAAAATCTTCGGGCAGGATCTGGAGTGACTCCAGAGCCAGAAGTCTCTGCTGTTCCGATTGTTGGGTCGCAGCCAGTTGCGGCTGCTCCGGAGGGGCTGCCTGGGTCAGGGTTATCTCCCGTTTGCTCAACACCTCTGCGGTATCACTGTCAGCGGCGGGTTCAGGGGCAGCGACGGTCTTTCCGGGCGGCTGATCCTCTGAGCTTTGGTTCTTTCCCCGCGCGCAAGCTACCAAGCAGAGGAGGAGGATCAGCAGGAAGGCACTCCACCATTTCACTCTTTTTTCTATCAGATCGGGGGGAATTCGTCAAAGGGCGGATCCGACGGATTCGCGGGAGCCGGGCGTATCTGTCCGGATCGGCGGGACGTGGATATCTTGGTAATGACAAGACGGTTGGCTATCTGCATAATGGTGACAACCATGAAAGGATTTTCAGCGGTCCTCGATCATCTCAGCCGGGACTATAACGAACCGGTCAAGGATCCTCTATGGAAGAATATCACCCTGTCCCGGGGCTTGCTGCAGCTCACCTCGCAAAGGGCTTTTCAGAAACTCAATGGGATCAAGCAGTTGGGGCCCACCTACCTGGTCTATCCCGGCGCTACACACACCCGCCTCAACCACAGCCTGGGGGTGTTCCACCTGGCCCGGAGGATGCTGGTGAATCTGTTTGGCGGGGGCATCTCAACCGGTGCGGGGGGCGAATCTACCGGTCTGGCGCTGGCTGAGCTTGGTTTGG
This sequence comes from uncultured Spirochaetaceae bacterium, assembly GCA_964520025.1. GTDB lineage: Bacteria > Spirochaetota > Spirochaetia > SZUA-6 > DRHE01 > JAFGQJ01. Next base: position 10,234 of record CAZFMD010000062.1, on the reverse strand, counting down.
AAGACACTAAGGCCTTTCTCTGTGCCGCCCTTCTGCATGACCTTGGGCATTACCCCTACGCCCATTCGCTCAAAGATGTGGGTCTGCGCAGTCACGAGGCGCTTACGGCCGAACGGATTCTTCAGGCCGATCTGTCCACTCTGATTCGGGAGCAGGTGGGAACGGATCCCGAGTTGGTGGCCGCCATCGTCGATTCCTCGCTGTCTCACCGAAGCAAGCATCTGGATTTCTTTCGTAATCTTCTCTCCGGCGTGCTCGATCCTGACAAGCTCGATTATTTGAATCGGGACGCCTACTTCTGTGGCGTACCTCACGGCATCCAGGATGTCGATTTTATCTTGGCCGAAATCCGGCCCCGTGCCGAGGGGCTGATCGTCACGGAAAAAGGATTGAGCGCGGTGGAGAGCATCCTCTTCTCTAAATACCTGATGTACAAAACTGTGTACTGGCATAAAACGGTGCGCATCGCCACTGCCATGATAAAAAAAGCGATCCTTATGTCTTTGTCCGAGGGTGTTCTCCACCCCGAGGATCTGTACTGGTTGGATGACTACGAGTTTGCCTCCTTGACCCAGCGTCACACCTACGCTCCGCTGCAGCTGATTCGACGGGTTATGGAGCGGCAGCTGTATAAAATGGTGGCGGCTGTTCCCTTCGATGCCGGCAATCCCCTGCATCTGCGACTTCAGGATGTTCGCGAACGTCTGAGCTTTGAACAGGACCTGGCCAAGGCGGTTGAAAAACTTCTGGGCGCAAAGCTGCCGCTTCAGAGCTTGATCATAGACGTTCCCGAGCCAATTAACTTCGAGATTAATCTTCCCGTTCTGCAGAATGACACCGGGGAGGTAACCGTCTACGAAAACTCCCGCAGCGTGTTCAACCGCGAAAGCGTGCGCTCCTTCGTACGCTCATTGAGAACCATTTCTCTATTCGCCGAACAAGCGGATGAGTTACACCGTGCATTGGAGCGGATCGACGCCAAGAGAATCCTCACAAGGGGAATGGAGTAGAGACTTGTCAACCGTGGTTTTGTCTCCCCGTGCAACCCAGCGGATGAACGTCTTCATCAAAAAGGTGGGGCGCGGTATCAACAGGCACCGGATGATCCAGCCCGGGGAGAAGATTCTCGTCAGTGTATCCGGCGGGAAAGACTCCCTGGCCATGTGTCTGGCTCTACAAGAGCGCAAAAAATGGGTCCCCATGGATTACGACCTTCATGGACTGTTTATCGACTGGCGGGAATACCCCGCCGGCGCGGAAAATCGCAGGGCGTTGCTTGAGTTTATGGAACGTCTCAATATTTCCTGCCGGATCGTGGAGGCCAGCATCTATCCAATCACCTACGAGAAGCCCTTCAACTGCTACATCTGTTCGCGTAACCGTAAGCGAATTCTCTTTCAGGAGGCTGAACGCCTGGGCCTGTGCAAAGTGGCGGTGGGCCATCACCTGGATGACATCATAGAAACAACTCTGATGAATCTGTTCTTCAAAGGGGAGATCGCCACCATGCTTCCCATCCAGGATTTCTTTGACGGCCGGATCAAGATCATCCGCCCGATGTGTGAGGTGGAGGAGAGAGATATCCTTCGTCTGATGAAGATCTATCCTCTTCCGGCGTTCGATATTCACTGCCCGCGGAAGCCGGACAATAGACGGGCATTCTTCAAAGATCTGATCAAACAGGTCAAACGATTGAACAAGCACGTCAAAGAAAATCTGTACAACGCTCCCTGGCATATCAACAGGGATTACCTGCCATGAGTGCATTTTTCGTGCCCGGGGGTAGCAATACATGGCTGGAACACTGTATCGTGCCGGCTTGAATACCGGCTGATTCTTGAACTACATTAAAGCTCAATGAGAATCGCCATACTCAGTGACGTTCATGCAAACCGAGAGGCTCTCAGGGAGGTGGAGCGCAGCCTTCGCGACTTAGCTGTGGATATCATCTTCTTCCTGGGAGACGCGGTTGGTTACAACGCCGATCCTGACTACTGCACGCGCCGTTTATCGGATCTAACGGATCTGACGGTGCGGGGCAATCATGACAAGACGGTGGCCAATCCGACGAATCTGGATTGGTTCAACGAGGTTGCCCGATCGGCAATCCTCTGGACCAGGGAGGCGATGAGTGCCAAAAGCCTCCAGATTCTGGAATCCTTTCCCAAAGGACCGAGGGTCGTACTGGATCGCTACCTGCTCTGTCACGGATCGCCCATGGATGAAGACCTGTATATCACGCGGCGGGCGGATGTGGATCGAAGCTTCACATTTCTGAAGCGCAACACCGAGGGGGTCAGGATCTGTTTTTACGGCCATACCCACGTTCCCTATATCATAGAAGAAAACGGCAGGGCCCTGGCGCCCCCTGAGCGTTATCGTCTCGATTCGCAGCGTTACTACATGATCAATCCGGGTTCAGTTGGCCAGCCGCGGGATCGGGTGCCCATGGCGTCCTTCGGTTTGTTCGATGAGGAGGAAATGGTATATTATCATTACAGGGTACCGTTTCCCATAGAAACGGCTCAACGAAAAATAATTGCCGCCGGGCTTCCCCGAATGCTCGCTGAGCGACTTGCCGCGGGCTGGTAATGAGGAAGGAGAACAACGAACAGTGTCCATGAAGAACCCAAAGGTGATGGAGGACCGAATCCGCCGAGTGCGAGTGTTGTTCAAAGAATTGGGATACAAGCTGCACGAGACCGAGCGCTCCGAAGAAACCTATGCTGCCGGTTTTGAAAACGAGGAGGGGATGCAGGGCGGATTCTTCATCGACAGAAGCAGCCGTTTCCTGGAAATCGCCTATACGTTTTCTTTCTCCCCGACCATGGCCGAGTACGTGAAAGCCCGTCTGGAAGAGATGTTGAAGATCAGCTATGAGTTCGGCTGCTATATCAATCTGCAGACCACGGACGAGGAAATCGCCTTTTCCATGTTTTCCAAGCTGTACTACACAGGATTGAACTACTACGCTTTGAAGGAAAGCCTGCGCGAGTTTGTTCTGTGCGTTCAGGCGCTAACGGATCTGCTGGAAATCACCAGTACGGACGGCTCGTAAACCGTGGGCCGCTTGCGCGGCCCGGCGGCTCCGAAGGTGCCGGTAATCCGGCAGTCGCCCAGTCCTGCGCGGCCCGACAATTTCAGTAAATTTCAGAAAAAATGCTGGTATCTCGAATTCTTCCGGGAACGAAGTTCTCGGCGAACTGAAGGGCCTTGTGCAGTACCGATTCCCCGTATTGCTTGGAGTTGGAGATTACAGCTGCACCGATCTCGGCAAATCGCCATGAATCCTGGAGAGCGACCTCCGCCACCGAAATTTTGAACTTGTTCTGCAGTCGGTTTTTTACAGACTGGACGATCTGTCGCTTTTCCTTGATCGATCCAATATCCGGTAGATCGAGGACGAAGTGTAGAATGGAGACGACCACAAATCAGCTCTCCTGCTCTTCTGGCAGGATCCGGGAAACATCCCCCAGGTCCAGCTGAATCACACTCTCCCCATCTTGGTTTTGGGTCCGATCCTTTAGGGGCAGGTACTTCTCATTGTACAGTCTTGCCAGCTCGAAAACATCGTCCCCCTGGTACCGAGCCGGAACTTTGACCTCGAGATTATAGTCGGTTTCCTCCAGCCCGCTGCGCATCACGTGAATGGGATCTGTTACGGTGAGGGCGAAGTGGGGGCTGTAGATCAACAGATAGGCCAATACAACCAGCACGACGATAACGAAGAACAGGATGCTCTCCCTGGACAGCTGACTCACGTAGGCGCGCTGGTCGAAGAACAGCTCCAGCCCGTCTCGGGACAGATAGGAGTAGTCGCCCGGGGCGAAGTACTGGGAGTAGTAGTCGTTGGAGAAGCGGGAAAACAGAGTTTGGCCCCGATATTTTACGATCAGAATATTCGCACGTGTTTGCTTGAGAGTCTCCAGGGCAAGAACGAAGTCCGCAGGGTTGTCTGTGTTTTCGGCAAGATAATCGGCCGTTGCCGCCTCCTGTTTCGAGAAGGCGATATCCAATCCGTTGATCTTCAGGGTAGAGGAGAAGAAGGTGAAGAACAGCAGGCATAGCACCATGACGGTTACACTGATGGCGGTAATCGAAGCCACGTGTCTCTGAGCCATGGGAGAGGAAACATTCTTGATTCTTCGAAAGATTTTAATGATACGCAGGAAGCGAAGGATTCGAGCGATGCGGATCGCCTTGATCACTTTGAGCAGATTCAGGATGCCCCCCAGTCCCAGGGCGATTCCGCTGCCGGTCAACAGGGTCAGGGCGAAGGGCCCGGAGTTGAACATCAGCAGGGGTATCGAAGCCAGAAAATCGATCCATCCACGTTCCAATGTAAGGTATCGTCCCACCCTGCGTCCCATCAGGGCATAGTAGAATCTGATTAGAAACTCGATGGTGAAGAACAGGTCGAAGAAAAAACCGGCCAGCAGGAGCTTGTTGCGGATGTCTACATCCCATCCGGAAAGCACGGCGTAGTCTTCAAGAAAGGTTTGTACCAGCACGAGCAGAATGGCGGCTATGACCACGGATTCGAGAAATGAGATAAAGGGCCGTCGTTCTGTTGATTTGCTTTTGTTCATTGTCAAATTCCCTACCATCCGCTTTCCGAAGCGATCTTGTAGAACTCATCGAGCACCTTTATATCGAACCCGTAGTACTTGTAGTTGCGACGGGTGATGCTGAACCAGCTTCGATCCGGGGTATTGGCGCCTCTGTCGACCCGGGCGATCGGTTTGTAGTTCTTGCCCCGGGATGAAAAGATCGCAGCCAAACGGGCCGTGGCGTCGATCTGTTTATCCTCCTCGAAAGACACGTTGCTGTACAATCCTCCCCGCAGCAGTTCTGGTGGTATGATCTTCAGCTGCGCTTTCATGCTTTCCAGGGCCGTGGCCGCGAACTGCGGCTGGACCAGCACCGATTCCACACCCTCGCCTGTTCCACTCTCGCTGAACAGCTGGATGGCGGGGCGCAACAGCAGGGTTGCATGGATCATATGCTTGAGGTCTTCGATTTCAAGACGCAGGCGCTGGACCTTGGTTAGCTCGAAATGAACGTATTGACGATCATCGAAACATTTTTCCAAGTAGCGTCCCACGAAGTCGTTCGCAATTGCGGTTACAGAACCGAGCAGGCCTTTACGCGCTTCGGGTTTCTGCAGGAGTCGTTGGACAAGCTCCCACATCTGCTGCCTGCACTGATCTTCGGGAATCCGGTGAGGTTGAATCTGGGAAGCAAAGGAGAAGGAGATTTTCTGCCGGATCCACTCTTCCAACTGGGGCTGGAGCACCTTGTCGGTTTCCTGAACCAGGGCGGCGTACAGAAGCCGCAGTATCTGATTCCAGGGTTGGCTCGGGAAAAACTGGGGGGAGGAGAGGGTCGGCATTAGGCTCTGGGCATTGGTCTTCAAGAACTGGAGGATCTGCTCCTCCTTCTTCAGTGGATTCAAGTTGTTCAATGCCGGGTTGGACAGCAGATGATTAATGAAAGCTGCCGCCCGGGCCTGGGTGGGGTCCATCTTCTCTATTCTCGGTTTCGCCTTTGATTCTTTCCCAATGTTTTTTTTACCCCTCGATTGTGATACGTTTACGGGCGTGAGAACTATTCTCTTATCCTGCTTGCTTTTAGCGTTTCTTACCAACTATACACCATATGCTGAAGACGGGATAAGCCCCACCGGAACGGATGAGTCGGCCGTGGTGGAAAATGAGCAGGCGGCTACCCCAGCCGATGGCGCCGGAGAGGGTGCAACCATCACCGAAGGTGAAGCCCCGGAAGCCCTGTTTGATCTCGATATCGGCGATGCAGAGGTGGACTTTGTTCTGGAGGGGGTTTGGCGGGCATCGGTGTTCGGCTCCATCGGTGCTTATGATTTCCCGGATTTGAACGGCGGCTGGGTTTTCGAACAGAATCCGGACCTCACCTTCTCTATCTGGCTTCTCAATCGATTTTTTGTCGAAGCCTCGGTGATCGGAGATTTTTCGATTACAAATGAAACTCAGATCGATGAACTTCTTGAGCAGGATTACAACTACTGGGACCAAAACTACATCCTCATGGGTTATCTGGGACAGGAGGAGGAGTTCCTCAAACGCATCCTGATCGGCAGCAAGGACGTAAGCATCGACCCTTTTCCCTTCATCGATGTACCCGAGCCGGGGCTCTCCTCCCTGGGGGTGGAAGCGGTCATGGGCACGGGAATGAGCGAGCATCAGCTGCTTCTGCGCTACGACAACAACGAGCCGGACAGCCTGACCTACCTCGGCAGCAACCTGGTGTCCGAGCAGGTGTTCGCTCTGGACGAGTATATCCGGGGGCGGTTCTTCAAGCTCCCGGACGGGAATGTCGATGACCTGGAGGTCTATATCGAGGATGAGTTCGGTCCCTACAACGGGGATGATGGGAACAACTATCGCAAGGCCGACTCGGATGATGCTGTTGTGGACAGCGCGGAGGGGACCGTTTTTCTCACAGAAGCGGCCGAGGGCAGCGTGCTGGTGTACTACAGCAAGAGTGGAACAGAGGTTGGGGACGATCCGAATTACACAGTTGTTGATGCGTTTCCTTTTCAAGTTTCGGGGAAGCTCGATGTGGATCCTGCAAGCGAGCCGGAAGATTTCAACTGGTCTCTCAACTATCTGGGACAGGCTATGAGCACCAGACGTGTTACACTGACTCCAAGTACCCGAACACACCCGTATCTGCGTCTGTACAAACCGGATGAGTTTTCCCCGTTTGAGATCCTCTCGAGTTACGAAATCGAGGAACCGGTACCGGAAGACCTTACCCGGTTTCGCGTTTCGATCGTCAACAAGGCAGACCGAAATCGAGAAGCAAGTTCACCGATCGAGTTCCGATTGACTCCAGAAGAGGAATACATCACTGCCTATGTCGATCCGGACCTGCGGGACGATCTGCGCAACCTCTACCCCTTTCTCGACGACTATGAGGCTTCACCGATATTCGACGATGCTAACCTGCTCTACGGTCCACTGGCCGATGCCAAGCCGGGTTACCTGGATTACGAGATCCTGGTCAGCGAGCTCACCCCGGTGAGCGTCTACCAGGTCGGTTCCGATGTGGTTCCCGGCTCCGTGCAGATTCTGCGCAACGGCATCACGGAAACCCGCTTTGAGGTGGATTACGAGTTGGGCACGATTACCTTCTTCACCGAGATCGCAGAGGATGACCGGTTGGTCGTTAGTTTTCGGCGCAAAGAATCCCAGGTAAACAACGGGGATATCCTCTTTGCCTGGGGCAACACACTCTCCTTCGGGGAGGCGCTCAATCTGCAGCTGGCCACAGGTGTACGCTGGAATTTCCTGTCAGGCTCGTTCTCGGAAGAAACCTACTCCCGTACGGGGAGCGTGCTCGCCTCCGCCGGCCTCAACGGAACGATCGGACCGCTAACTTATGAAGCCTCGCTCGGCGGGGCGTATACCAATCCGGACACCACGGGAGTACTACGTCTCCTGAGCATGGAGCAGGACGTGGCGGAACCCCCTGAATCGCCGTTTTATCTCACGACTACCTCCTTTGCCGATGGGGATGTTGTAGTTGAGATGATCGAGGAGATTGATACGATCCCGCCAATAGATGTCGACGTCGAAGATGAGCTAGAGAATCTCGTCAGCGATCCCGATTTTACGTACCAGGAACTGGCCGATGCCTATTCCGACGATCCGGACTTCCATCCCTTCGGAGAACAACAGAGGGTGCTCAAAGTGTATTGGAACAATACGGGAGGTGCTGACGGAAGTTGGATGGTGCAAAATTATACGGATGTGGACAATGAAGATGTCGCGTATCGCAATATCGTGTTTTACTATCTCGTGTCTACAGAACCTGGCAATGTTATCAACACCACCTCCGTGTTGCAGTTTGAACTGCTCGATATGAATGACCAGGGTGTCCGTTGGTCCATTCAGATGCTTGCGGGGAACCGCACCAATCTGTGGCGTAAGATCACGGTCTCCCTTGAGGATGAAGTAGCCTACGCAGGAAACGGCACTCCGGTTGCTGGAAGTTCGGTGACGATAGATCCCGTCTATGGTTCCTTTGACCAATTCTCAGTGAAGATGACGGATATCGATGCAGGGAACACGGCAACTCTGTACCTGGATGAGCTCCATCTGACCGAACCCCGCGGGGCGTTGGGAGCCGCTGCCACCCTGGACCTGGAGCTGATGCTGCCCGGGGCGGTGCTGGCCGTTGGGGATTATGCCCTCATCCACGATCTCGCCTTGCGAGAATCCGCCTCTTTTTCCAGCCGTGGTTTTTCCACCTTATACGGGAGACCGGCCCAGACCCGCAGCATGCGATCGGCCACGGAGCTGGGTCTGGGGCTGGCCTTTGCGGATCTGGGTATCGATTTCGCCGTAGCGGCGAACAATGAGTCCGTTGCCCTGACCGTAGGCCACGATCTCACGATACCCAATGTTTCCTTTCCCCTTGTATTCTCCGAAGCCTTCCGGCTCTCCGGGCCGACCACCGATCCGTTGACCATAGAGGAGTTCCCTCAGTTCTCACGGGAACAAACGGAGATCCAGAGAGCGAACACCCTGAGTCTGAGCGCATCCCCCTTTGCCCGTCTGGATCTATCGGCCGCTGCCGGGACCATCGAAAACGTCCTTTCCCAGAGCTGGGCGGCCGATCTCTCCCTTACCCCGGGGCCGGTATCCCTGCAGAACAATCTGTCAGTTTCCGGTTCCGTGGATGGATTCGTACTCCCACCGGGGGGATACTTCGCCAACTGGATCAACGGTTATGCCCTGTTGGTGCCCTACAACACGCTTGCCGGATTCGCTACGAATGATTATTGGGAACCCGGGCTCGAATTGGAACGCCGGGCCGATGTAACTATGGATTGGAGTGCAGTCACTCTGCCGGTGGGAGTCCAGGCGGTATGGCTACACGCTTTTCACAGCTACGACTACGATCTCCCCGCAACTACGGGCACGCTGAAGAGCACTGCGCAGATGGAACTGAGCTTGCCCATCCGCTGGCAGAAGGGGGGCGTTAACGTCTTTTCAATCACCCCGGGGTATCGCCGCGATCTCGATGTGGTCAACAGGGAAACCGGCCTTCTCGATTTCTCCGACGATATCCCCCGTTCCTTCGAAACGATCTACAATCAGAGCTACCTCTACAACCAGTTACCCTTTGCCGAGCTGTACTCCGTAGAGTCTGAGCAGCTGTTTATGGATCTGTCCGAGTTCTACGGGCTGGACAAGGCCGATTACAGTGCGGAGGTCTATATACAGCTGTCCAGACGCTTCTCCTCCAGAATTCGAGATCTGTTTCTGCCTTCGTTTTTCGAGCTGGGTCTGAAGAAGAACTTCGTGAAGAACGAAGACCTGACCGATCTGTACAATACCTACACCCTGGAAGCCCGTAGTACCGCCCTGAACCTGTTCGGCGCCTTCGGTGCCTACCCGCTGTTTGCCTTCTACAGAACCGATGAGTTCACAACCAGCGTCTCTGTGAGCCTGGATGTGCTCACCTACACGGGCGGCGCAACGCTCGGTGACTGGCAGGCGGCCCAGCCGTCCCAGGCAACGGTCAAATCGGCGGAGTTGATTTGGGATCATTTCTTCTCCTTTGAAGGACAGGACGATAATGCTTTGACTTTCGAGAATCGCTTGAATCTGCTCTACGATTGGGCAAGCGATGAAGTTTATGCTGAATACGGGAGGAAATGGGGGTGGGGTGAGACGGTCAAGCTGCTGTACAACTGGTCCCGCTACCCTGAGACCGGTGTGCGGCTTCCCCTCATACCGGAGGATGTGGGCAAGGAGGGACACTGGTCCCACCAGGATAGTCTGATCGTGGAGATCAAAGGTCCCGGTGAGCAGATCAGTTACTATCCGTTGAATCTGCTCGTAAGCCACGAGAGCACCGCTGTGCTTCCGGAGTTTGGGGAGATCAGCGCCGAAATCTCGGTTGGGTGTGATATGGAAAAAATCTCGGCAGCCGACAGGGGAGACTGGCATTCCGGCCTGAGGGGCGGAATCAGCGTGGAGATCGAATTCTAGGCGTAGATCCGTCCCTGCGCGCAATATACTGAGCATTATGCTCGTTTTTACCGAGACTAAATAGAGCAGTCGTCGCTTGGAACCCGATGCGGGTCAGTCGCGATTGCCGATTCGGTTGTAATAATTTATTTTCGTACTATATTTAGTAGCGAAGTGTGAGGAGGCATCTATGGTCAAGAATATGAAAGTCCTTG
>CAZFMD010000061.1:2158-15050 GCA_964520025.1 uncultured Spirochaetaceae bacterium | reverse complement strand
AGCCCGCCGGACCCCTTCCTGTCCCTGGATCTCTCGTCCAGCCCGAGCACCCTGACCTTCTCGTCCACCGAAACCGCCCTGAGCGTGGATCTACAGATCACGGCCACGGCCACAGGCAGCATAGAGGTCACCTCGATCCAGGAAGAGTGGGACTACACCTCCTGGGGAACCGAGACCAGCCCGTCCGAATCACTGAGTTTGACAATCCCCGGCGGCACGACCGCCACCCTGAGCCGCACCGTGACCTTGAGCTCCCTGCAGCGCAGCAAGGCGCTGGGCAGCGGCACGGTGGGAGGCTTTTCCCTGGACTACACGGTCAGCGGAGTGGACACCGTGGGAGATCCGGTAGAGGGCCGGATCAGCATCCCCGTGACCGTGCACGCCGGGCTGCCCTCCTCCCTCTCGGTGAGCGCAGTGTCCCTGGATCTGCCCCCCTCCCCCTACTACGTGGGGGACGTGATCTCCAATCCCACGGTCACGGTCCATGCCACCGGTTCCGGGGTGGTGCAGGGCCAGGTGCTGGTGGACGGCTCGCTCAGCTGGAGCTCCACGCCCAGCTTCACGGTGAGCGTGAACGGCACCACCTCCTTTCCCATCTCCGGAACCATGCCGACATCGGGTCCGGGAACCCACACGGTTCGGGTGGAGCTGACCACGCCGGGGGGCTTCTCCAACGATCAGACCTACACGGTGTCGGGAACCACCCCGCCCTTCCCGCCTTCCACCCTGGTTCTGGTGCCCGGGGTGGCGGAACTGACAAACCTGTCCGGTAGCGCCTTTGTCACCAGCGCTCCCGGCTATGAAGAGTACAGCTTCAGCGGCACGGCGACCCTGCGTCTGCCATCACTGGGAGGTGCCGAACTGACCGAAGCGACCGTTTCCTCTCTGGAGGTGCGCTATGAAGACAGCGCCCCCACGGTCGCTCAGATCCGGGGCGGCACGGTAGAGAAACTGGCCGTCGGATCCGAGGTGCTGGCAGCCTTTGCCGACGATACCCTCCGGATCAAGCGGGTGTTCTTCGAGGGCGAGGCCAGCCCGGCCACGGATCACATCCTGGTGGACGCCATGCTGTACCTGCCCGAGCTGGCAGGCACCGAGCTGCTTCCCATAGAAGGGCTGGTCGTACGCACCGGCGGGGTGGAGGACCAGGAGCTGCGCTGGTCGCCCGGGGACGGCAAGGCCTTCACAGCCTTCGGCCTGGAGTTCAAGCTGCACGACGTGGGCGCCACGCCGGCCTTCCAGTTCGCGGAGGACTCGACCCACGGCCACGCCTACACCCTGGCCGGCAGCCTGCACATGGACGAGAAGGTGACCGTGACCCCGGTGCAGCAGCAGCTGACCGAGTTCACGAACCTGCGCCTGTACTCCGACGGTACGGCTGATGCGGCCCTGAGTTTCGGCGGCAGCTACGAGGTGATCCCCGGAATCCTTGCTCTGGATTCGGCGGAGATCGTCGAGCACGGCGGCGCCCTGGCCCTGGCCCTGGGCGGCACCATCGCGAACCTGCCGGATCCGTTCCTGGATCTGCCTGCCACCCCCTACTCCCTGCTCCTGGACCTGGCCGGGGACGATCAGGGTCCGGCTGAGCCGATCGCCGAGCTCAGCGGCGGCCACAGCCTGGACGCAGATGCCAGCGAGTGGGCCTACAGCCTGGCCACTCTGGACATCACCTACCTGGGGATCGACCTGGTGTTCAACGGCGGCACCTTTGAAAAAAACCAGAGCTCGGTGCTGATCGGGAGCGACTTCTACATCAACTGCAGCAATGTCAGCGGCGGCGGGGTGCCGGCGGATGAGGAGCGGCGGATCAGCTACGGGGAGTGGTCCGCTGGAGCGCTTACCGGCGGGGTGGAGCTGGCCATGGACGGCTCCGCCTTCTGGAATCCCCCGGATTACCCCCTGGACATGGAAACCGCCTTCGGGAACAAGAAGGTCCGGGCCTCCTCCCTGACCATCAGCATCGACAATCTGCTCCCCGTGCCCGATCCCTTCCTCTTCCACTGCTCCGGCTCGATCATCCTGGTGGACGTACCCGCCATAGAGGGAGACATCGACTTCGACGAGCTGCACCTGGGCCTGAACGGCTCCACCCACCTGCCCCCGGAGGCGGACACCAGCGGGGCGTTGTCCATCATGTCGGTGATCGACGTGTCTGTGGACGAGGTAGAGTGGAGCGAGTCTCCGACAACCATCGCCTTCAACAAGGACACCACTCTGGATGACGGCAGCAACCGCAGCTTCCAGGCCGACGAAACCCACTCGATCAGCGTGGACAGCTACGTTCGTCTTGCCGGAGCCACGATCAACCTCTCCTTCGTATCCAGCCTGTCCGCCGGCGGCTTCGACGAGCTCACCGTTTACGAGCAGTCCGGGGCGCACAACTTCGTTCTCAAGCAGGCTCACGTCGCTCTGAGCGAGGTGGAGCTCAAGGCGGACGTGGAGTATGTGGCCAGCGTGCTGCGCCTGGCCGGGGAGCTGAAGATCCCCGGTCCGGATGGAAAGATCACGGCCATCGCGGTCGGCAAGATCGGGGTGGAGGCGGGGCAGCCCACCATGGGCCTGTTCGTGGCCGCCTCCAACCTGTCCATTGCCGTGGCGCCGGGGATCTTTTTGGATGAGGTCGGCGGAGGTCTGTTCATCAATCCCGTTACCCGGGACATCGACGACGTGAAGCGCCTGGCCAAGTTCGAGCGGCCCGACATGGGTCTGGACGACAAGATCATGGAGAAGAAACCCGGAGGCGCGGGTAATCCCGGAGGGTTCGCCCTGATGTTCGTGGGCGGTTTCTACGTCAGCAGCAAGGACGTGTTCAAGGGCCGGGCCCTGTTCGTCATCACCCAGAACTACTTCTCGATCGATGCGGAGGCGGAGTTCGGCAAGGGAATGATCGAGGCCTACGCCTTCATGGAGATCGGTTGGGATCCGGGCTACGCCGAGGGCTACCTCGAGGTGGAGATGGACTTCGTGAAGATCCTCCAGGGGGAGGGCAACCTGGGTTTCTACGCCTATGCCTCCGACACCTGGGGGGTGTTCGGGGAGTTCAACATCGAGTTCCTCTCCATGGACATTGCTTCAGGATCGATGTTCATCGGTCCACCCGGTTTTATGCTGGAAACCGAGGTCTCGGTGGGCGTGGACATCGTGATCGTCAGCGGCTACATCAAGTTCGGCGGCATGTTCTGGTACAACCAGGCGGTCAGCCCCGCCACCTGGGGCGCCTACGCCATGGTGGAGGTGCACGGCGAGCTGCTCATGGGATTGCTGTCCGCTACCGCGCGGCTGGAGGGCGCCCTGATCGGGGCGCCGGAGTTCGTGATCTACGCGGTGGGCAGCGTCAAGTTCAAGGTCTGCTGGGTCACCGTGTTCGAAGGCAGCCTCTGGGTGTCCGCCGGTGAGAGGGGGCTGGACGGCGGAACCGGTCGCAACTCCAAGTACGATCAGCTGATCGAGGATGCCCGCAACATGGCCGACCAGATGAACCAGGCCAGGGAGGATCTGCTCGACGCCCTGGACCAGGCCCGCCTGGAGCTGGCCGCCATGAGCGACGAGCAGCTGGAGGCGGCCGGTCTTTCTCTGATCGAACGATCCGGACTGGGAGGAGCCGTCGCGGGGATCGGCTTCGGCATAATCGAGGAGAACCGCTGGCAGCCCGGAGGCCTGCCTGCGGAGTTGGTCTCGATCCGGGAGATGATGTTCGGCTCCGGTCAGGAGGCTCTGGTGGCCCGGCGCAATGACCTGGAGGCTCGGGCCAATCAGATCGAGGACGACCTGGAGGCCCTGGGCATCCTGCAGGAGGCGGTGGCCTCACGGTTGGAAGACTACGAAGACATCCTGCTGGAGGATCTTCCCAGCGTGGCCGAGCTGGGCAGTGCAAACAACCCGCTGCAGATGGACACCCGGGTCGTGGATGTGGGCGGAGAGAACGTAACCGAAATCGTGGATTTCAGCGTGAACGAGTCTCAAGCCGAGTCTCAGCGGGACAGCCTGTCTTCGATCCGGGAGGAGTTTGCCGCCTATCAGGAGTCTTTCATCGAGCAGGCCGGCATGATCGACGCCCGGCTGCAGCAGCTGGATGAGATTCTCTTCCAGGATACGGACAATCTCGTCGCCCTCAGCGAGGCCTATGCGGACAACTTCTTCCAGATGACCCGGTACCTGGACGAATACCTCGATTTCCAGGATTCCGCCGAGCTCACCGGCAACATCATGGTCGGCCTGATGGATCTGACGAGCTCGGAAAACGACGTGAACACCCTGATGCTGGACAAAGCCACGACTTTGAGCACGCCTGAGCTGAACGGTTGGGTCGACGACCGCATCGTACTGCTCGACGCCCTTGTCACCCTGGGCGGCCTGGAGGAGGGCTACGACGCGGAAACCGATCCCATCGACCAGGCCTACCAGATCGGCTTGTTCGCGGTCACCGGCGCTCAGCTGTGGTGGCGCATCCCCAGACAGGGATTCAGCTCGATGGCCTCCAATGCCCCGGTGAAGAAGAGCTACGCCCTCGAGACTTTCCGAGACAATGCCCGGGATTTCCGCCTCAAGTGGACCCAGGCCTCCCAGATCACCGACGCCTACTTCGAACGCAAATCCATGCTCTACGACGTGCTGTTCGAGATCTACGACCAGCTGGCCACCTACGGAAGCGGCCTGATCGGCATCACCGGTGAGGGCAACGCCGCCGGCTTCGAAGGACTTGCAGGCTCGGGCCTGAGCTTCCGAACCAGCGGCATCGCCGAGACCCTCACCGGGGAGGGATTCACCATCCCGCCCGGCTCGATTCCAAGAAAGAGCAAGACCCTGGATCCCCTGTTCACACCGCCGACCACGCCCAAAGGAGGACCGGCCCCCAGAATCGAGATCCCCCTGCCGCGCGGCGGTAGCCTGCAGCCGGCCGAACCGGCAAGCCCCATCGACCACCTGGCCGGCAATAATCTGCCCGGGAACCTAACCGGGAACTTTCAGGCCGCAGGAAATCTACCCTTCCTGCTGCGCCAGCTGGAGCTCTCCCTTCTCACAGCAGGGGGCAAGAGCGGCCTGGGCAGGAGCGGAAGCTGGTCCGGAACGATCGTTTCCGGAGGAACCAAGGGCTCGATCTCCCTCGATTTGTCCCTGGATCTGGAAACCGGAGGACTTCCCTCCAAGGGATCCTTCGATCGCGACCTGAGCGGCCTGCTTCCGCCGGCAGACCCGGTTTCCTGGGTACCCGTTACCCGCTACTTCGCGGCCAAGCGGGCGGAGATCACCCCCTACACCGAGATCCCGGCCGTGGAGAGTTTCAGCGGCAGCGTGCGCAGCGAAGATGCCAACACCGCCATCCTCTCGGCGGCCTTCAGCGGCAGTCACCCGGTGGGGGTGGTGGAGTACGCCTACCGGATCGAACCGGCCGGAAGTGAGCTGAGCCGGCTCGAATCTCCGCCGCGCCGCCCGCTGGACCTGCTGCCCCTGCCCCACCTGGGCCAGGTCTCGGGCATCGGCCCGGGCGTGACCGCACCGCTGGTCACCAGCGGTGCCTTGAGCCCCAGCCAGGCTCAGGCTGTAACCAGCCACATGCAGAGCCTGCAGGCCGCGATACCCGGCGCGGAGTCTCTGTTCCAAACCCAGATACCTTCGGCGGCCATGCTGGTAGCTATTGAGATCGTGATTCCCTGGTTCTCCCTGGGTGACCGGGAGGAGATCCTGGAACCGTTCTTCCCCGATCTGCACGAGGAGGGCAGCTACCACCTTTACCTGCGCGTGCGGGGAGCCGGGGGAAAGACCATCATCCGCCGGGCCACTCTGAACCTGGCGTACTTCGACCCGCAAAGTGGGTCCGGGCCGGTGGTATCGGCCATCGACTCCAGCGACGACACGCCCCCCACCACGCCCATTGTCACCACCGGCGGCACGTACAGCTCCCGTCAGGATCTGCTGTACGCCGGTTGGGATGCGGATGACCCGGAGTCCGGCATCCAGCGCTTCGAGTACGCGGTGGGCACCTATTCCGGGGAGACCGGCGGCACGGCCCCTGCGGCGTCCAAGGGCGGTGATTCGCGCGAGCCGGTCCTGGGCTCCACCCTGGAGGATGTCGAGGGGAGCCTCGCCAAGACGATCACCCCGGTGTCCGTTCCCGCCGACATCCTGGGCTGGACCTCCGCGGGCGGACGAACCGAGGCCAACCTGCGCGGGCTCGCCCTGGTTCACGGCGTCCAGTACGTGATCAGCGTCCGCGCGGTCAACGGCGTGGGACTGGAGAGCGTGGGCAGCTCCGCCCCGATCCTGATCGACACCACGCCGCCTGAGGAACCCACGATCACGAGCTTCCAGCAGGTCGTCGCCGACGGCCATGACAACTCGACGGCCTTCAGCTTCCAGGAGTCCCAGGATCCCGAATCGGGAGTGATATTCTACCAGATCGCCCTGGGCACGGCAGCGGAGCTGGACAACATCTTCCCCTGGACCGAGGTAGCGGGCCTGAACGGCACGGTGGTCGACCTGCCCGTACTGGAGGGGGGAACCGTCTACCTGCAGGTGAAGGCGATAAACGGCGCCGGGCTGGAGTCCACAGCCGTCGCCGACCTCACCATGGTGTACGGTGACGCCACGCCGCCCCCCGAGGCGGCGGTTGCCACCGTTCCCTCTATGTACCTGGCCGACGGCTCCCAGCTCACCCTGAACTGGGCGGCGGTCGAGGACGGGCAGTCCGGAGTGATCGGCTACGAGTACGGCATCGGCACCTCCCCCGCCACGGCGGACGTGCTGTCCTGGGTGCCCGTGGGATCGCCCCGCACCCCCTACCTGCTCGGCCAGGGATCCGCTCCGGGATCGGGGGGTGAAGACAGCCTGGAGATCGAGCTGACCGACCTCTCCCTCTCCGCCGGACCGGACTACTACGCCGTGGTCAAGAGTATCAACGGCAGCGGCCTGCAATCGGTGGGAGCCTCGGAGGCGTTCATCGTGGACTCCTCCGCTCCGGTGGATACGGCTTTGAGCGCCGCGGCGAGCTCGAGCGAGCGGGACACCCTCTCGGTCCACCTGAGCGCACGGGACAGCGAGTCCGGCATCGCCGCCTACCGCTTCGCCCTGTGGGAGGTCGGCTCTGTTTCTCAGGCCGATGTCCAGGAGAATGGCGATGTCCAGTACCTGCCGGTGGGCGGCTTCATCACCGGCGGGCAGTTCACAGGCACGCTGCAGATAACCGGAGAGGTCGTTACAGGGGACAGCTACTCCGGCATGATCTCGGGAGATCTGGCACCCGGAGGCGCTGCCACCGAAGGTTCCACCGCCGAGGGCGCAATCCCCGGAACGGGCGCCGGTCCCGCTTTGGAGATGGAGTCGGAGGCCTTCGGGGAGGTTCCACCCTGGGTGGGGGACCTGGAGATGTCGATACCGCCGTTCTTCGAATCGGACTGGAACCTGGTCACAACCGGCGCACCCCCGGAGAGCGTGGACGTGGGCATCACCATCGGCGGATTTCCACGCTTGAGCTACAACAGGATCTACCGGGTCAAAGTCTGGGTGAAGAACGGCGCAGGCAGGGCCGGTGAGGCGGGCAGCGCGACCATTGAAATCCTGCGCCCCCGAAAGCTGAAAAGCCGGGGAGGAACCAGCCTGCCCAAGACGGACATCCCGGCTCCGAAATCCGGCCGCCTGCCGCTGGACCTGTAGGGGAGGATCATGGGACGGAAACCGAACACAGTGCTTCTCCTCCTCACTATGGTGCTCCTGCTGTGCACCGCGGGGCAGGCATTCAGCCAGGAGGGTCCTTTGGCCTTCATCCTGCCGGCCGGCGACAGCGTGGTCGTGGTACTGGGAGACACCCCGAGACTGATGCACGGCTTTCGGGTGTACCGGCAGGATCCGGGCAGCAGGGACTTTGCACTTCTGACAGCGGACGCGGTCCGGCCGATCGGCGATCCCTATCGAGCGGCCGAGTTGATGGGGCCGGACTTCCGCTGGGTGGCAAAGAAGGTCGGCAGCCTGGACCCGCCGCTAGTCTGGCGGAAGCTGCGTGCCGACAGGGACCAGACCCTGGCGCTCTGCCTGGTCAGCCACGGTCTGCGCAAAGCCATGGGCAGAACCTTTATCGACGACACGGTCAGCCAAGGCACGACCTACCGCTACCGGGTCGAACTGCTGGATATGTACGATCAGGTCATCGAGCGGATCGACAGGCGGGTGCAGGCCGGTCCGCCCAAGGCACCGCAAGCACCGGGGGATGTAAAGGCCGAAGCCGAAGAGGGGCAGGTGTCCCTGAGCTGGAGCTACCGGCCCTACCGCGGCGGGGCGGAGGACCTGACGGTGGGATTCCGGGTCTACAGGCAGGAGAGCGGCGGAACCCCGATCCTCCTGACCCCGACCCCCGTGCTGAGGATCGAGGGCTGGCTCTCGTACCTGGATTCCAAGGCGGAGAACGGAAAGACCTACACCTACCAGATAGAGGCGGTGGACATGATCGGAGCGGCCAGCCCGCGGCGCAGCTCCCTTCCCGTGACGCCCGTCGATAACCGGGCCCCGCTGGTGCCGGCGGGCTTGAGAGGTGTTGACAGTGAGGAGGGTGTTCTGCTGCTCTGGCGCCTGTCTCCGGATCTGGACCTGGCCTCCTACAACGTGCTGCGCAGCGAGCGGGTGGAGGGGGAGTATCTGCGGATCAACCCCGAGCCTGTTCCGGGGGATCGGGCCCGCTACCTCGACCGGGATGTGGTTCGCGGGACCTCCTACTACTACCGGGTGACCGCCGTGGACAGAAGCGGCAACGAGAGCGCCCCCTGCGGCCCCACCTCGGTTCTGCCGGCTGACAGCGAGCCGCCTCCCGAAATATCGGGCCTGCAGGTGGAGGTGGATGAGAACAAACGAGGGGTCACCCTGCAATGGGATCGCCCGGAGATCCCGGACCTGCAGGGATACTTCGTGTACCGGGAGTCGATCGACGCCCAGGGGGGCAAGTCGATGCGCCTGAACGCCGATCCGTTTCCGGATACGGAGAATCCCTCTTTCGCCGACACCGGCTACAAGGAAAAGGGCCTGGTCCCGGGTGGCCGCTACAGATACGGGGTGTCCGCGGTGGACAGCTCCTACAACGAGGGGCCCATCGTGTTCGTCGAGGCGGCCATACCGGACAGGGAAGCCCCGAAAGCGCCGCTTTCCATATCCGCCCGATCCACCGAAGCGGGAGCGGTCCGGCTCCGGTGGCAGCCGGGTCTGGAGAAGGATCTGGCGACCCATCGAATCTACAGGAAAGAGGACAGGAGCTTCTCCCTGGTTGCGGAGCTGGAGCGAAGCCAGACGGACTGGATCGACTCGGAGGTCCTGGCGGGCAGCGCGTATCGCTACTACATCACCGAGGTGGACGCCTCGGGCAACGAGAGCGAGCCTTCCAGGGAAGTGGAGGTCATCCCCACCGACATCGTTTCCCCCGATCCGCCCCTGGCACTGGAGATCCGGGCCGAACGCAGGGGATTTCAACTGAGCTGGCAGCCTTCCCCATCTGCGGATACAACCGGCTATCTGATCTACCGCGCCGCCTACGCAGGCGCGCCCTGGCGCAAACTCACCGCCGGTCCGGTGCCGGCCGCCCCATACGCCGATCGCGGGGGCGGGGCGGGCAATATCTACGGGATAGCCGCCGTGGACAGCTCCGGGAACCAGGGCACCATGGCTACCATTACCACACCGGCGGCGGAGAGCCAGGAGGAGGCTCCATGAGGATCATCGCAGCCAGGCTCATAAAAAGCGCGATCCCGGCCGCCGTACTCCTTATCCTGCTCGTCTTTCCATCCTGGAGCGAGGTCACCCTGATCCGCAAGATACCCGATTCCGGAGAGCACCAGGTCGACGCCCAGTGGAGCAAGCCCCGGCCTCAGGTCGAGCAGACGGTGGGACAACCTGAGTTTTCCGCCCGGATCATGCTGGGCGGCCAGAGCGGCGGGGATGGTACGGGGGAACCGGTATACGATCTGTACACCGACTCGACTCTGTCCCTTGCCCAGCCCCTGGGCGCTTCGGCGATGCTGAACATCGGGGGAGCCGCCCTGCGCAAGCGCCACCTGGACGGGCGGGAACAGTCCTACTCTGCGAACATCAACCTGAGGGCGGAACGCTGGTCCCTGGATCTGAACGGTTCCTACGGGGACAGCGCCCGCACCCTGACCGAAGCCAGCGGCGTGAGCACCGTGGATGTGGAAAAGGAGAAGACGGATCTGCTGGCTGCCGCCACGCTGAACGCCTCCTTCATTCCCACCCTGCCGATGAGCCTCTCCTATCAGCACAGCATGTCCGGGGACAGCGAGGACGGCAGCTCCATTGAAGACACCCAGAGCGACTCGGCGGAGCTCCTGGCCCAGGGGACCCTGGGTTCGGTAGGGATGGAACTGGGCGGTTCGGTGGAGCACAGCGTAGACGGGATCACCGACATGGAGACCCTCGGCGCCGGCGGAAATCTCAAGCTGAACTTCCCGGTCCTGCCGTTTCTGCACCTGCGCCCGGCCGTCGCGCCGCTTTACTCCCGCACCGACTACGTCAACGGGGATTACACCAGCTCGACGACCCTGGACGCGGACCTGGGGCTGTACTTCCCCCTCACCGAGATTTTCGAGCTGCGCCTGGTGGCGGGCCTGGCCAACACCTGGCCGGAGGACCAGGACGGCAAGCTGCAGTCTCTGGCCACCTGGCAGGGGGAAACCGGGTTGGAGTGGCAGCCGGAAAGCGGATACTTCACCTCCGCCTCCTACTCCCTCTCCTCCACCTTTCAAAGCGGCGCCGACCCCAACCAGTCCCACCAGGGCGATTTGTCGCTGGGCTGGCGCAATCCCCGGGAACGGGGGACCCTGCAGAACGTGGAGGCGGGGACCGACTTCAGCATCCAGTTCGACGATACAGGCGACCTGGCAGGCGCCGACGGTCACTGGAGCGCCGGGGTGGACCTCCAGCCGGTCAAGACCATGAGCCTCAGCAACAGCTACAGCGGCAGCATCGACAAGGCTGAAAATCCCGCGGTCTGGACCCACCAGATCGAAAGCGAGCTGTCCCACGCCCCGGACCCGCTCTTAAACTACCAGCTGGCCGCCTCGGTATGCGACAGTATCAGCGAACAGATCCACACCCTCACCGCCGACGGCCTGGGCCAGATGACCCTGCTGCCCCAGTGGAACCTCAAGGTCTACACGATCAGCCTGGGCGAGAACGTGGCCTACTCTCAGGAGCTTCCCGACGGGGCGGAGCCCTACCTCATGGCCAAAACCTTCAGCGCCCTGGCCGTTCCCCTGACTTCGTTTCTCCAGGTGCGCTACGACTTCAGCTGGGAATGGGTCAACCAGACCAGCGAGGGCGGAGCTTCGGGAAACGCCTTCCAGCATCTCACCGGCCTGACCCTGGCCGGGGATGACCTGCCCTTCTCCCTGACCGCCGGATACCAGATCGGACACGGCTTTCGCGGGCTTCGCCACGATCTGAACGCCAACCTCGAGGTGCCCTTTGACAGAGGATTCGGCCTGAAGGGGGAGGCCAGCTTCAGCCGCTACACCGAGGAAGGCGCCACGGTCAGTCCCTTCCTGTTCGGCCTGCACGGGGTGTATGAGTATTAAACGATCCTGCCTGGTGATCGTCCTGTTTCTGACAGCAGCCGCCTCGGCCCTTTCCCAGACGCAGAACGATCGGGCTTTTGCCGTCAAGCTGTACAATCAGGGGATGTTCCAGGAAGCCGCCCGGGTTCTGGAGGCCGTGATCGACGAAGCCCGGGCGGATCCCTTCGACCAAGCCCTCCTGGGCCTCTGCTACCTGCGCCTGGACAGAAACGAGGAAGCCGAACAGCTGCTGGAGCAGGCTCACCGCCGCGATCCCACTTTGAGCATCGTCCACCAGGGTCTGGGACAGCTCGCCTTCCAGCAGCGCCGCTTCGAAGAGGCCTACCAGGCCTTCAGCCGGGCCGAGGAGCTGGATCCGAAATCCCGGGATGCCCGGGAGGGCAGGATCGCCTCTCTGATCAACCGGGGAGCCGAGCTGTACGGACAAGGAGGTGCAAAGACGGCGGAAAAGCATTTTCGCCGTGCCGTGGAGCTGGATCCGGAATCCGTGCCCGCGCTTCGCAACCTCGCCCTTCTCGAGCTGGAGAGGGGGAACACCGAAGCAGCCGCCGCCCGCCTGGAGAAGGCCCGCAGCCTGGCGCCTGCGGATGCAAAGATCCAGATCCTCCTGGTCGAGCTTCGGGAACGACAGGGTGATGCCGCAGCCCTGATGCGGGAGCTCCAGCGCCTTGTCGAACTGCAGCCCCGCAACCCCGACGCCTGGGCCAAGCTCGGCATTCTCTACGAGCAGCATGGGAACACGCCTCAGGCCCAGACGGCTTTCGTGCAAGCGGAACAGTGGGGAAGCGCCGAACCCTACCCCTACTACTGGCTGGCAAAGTCGAGGAGCAGCGTCAGCCTGGCTCACCTGGCCGCGGGCAAGGCGGTGCAGAAGGCCGGGCTGCTTCGCTTCCAGGCGGCTCAGCACATCCAGGAGCGGGAGGGAGACCTGGGGGAGGAGGATCTGGAGCGGCTGAAAGAGCTCTCCGATCGCATCAACGAACCCCTGAAGATCCTGGAGGACACCCTCTTGCTTCTGGAGCAGCTGCGCGGCGATCCGGAGGCTTTCCGGGAGGACCTTCTGCTGCTCACCGAGTGGTACCCACACAGCGTGGAGCTGAAGGAGGCGCTGGCCGCCTTCTACCAGAAACGGGAAAACTGGGCCGAGGCCCTGGCCGTCTGGGAGCAGGTGCTGGGCGCCCATCCCACCTCCGTCAAGGCTCTGGCCGGCCGCGGCCACTGCCTGGAGCAGCTCGGGCGCCCGGAGCAGGCGCTGCTGGCCTATCGCCGGGCCCTGGACCAGGATCCCCGGAACCAAGAACGCTACCAGGATCTGTTCCGCCTGCACC